>CAZZYJ010000001.1:0-18875 GCA_964658215.1 uncultured Steroidobacteraceae bacterium
ATATCTGGACGCGCAGGCGGTCGGCTGGGACTGGATCGGCGTCAATCTGGACGACGGCGGCGCCCTGATGGCCTTCGATATCCGCGGCCCCGACGGCAAGCCGCGCTGGGCGGGCGGCACCCGTCGTGACAAGGACGGACGCGTGCAACCGCTCGACGCAGACCAGGTGCGCTTCGACGCACGCCGCCGTTGGGTGTCGCCGCGGACCGGAATCGAATACCCGGTGCAGTGGCACGTACGGGCCGGTGACGAGGACTTCGATCTGACGCCTCTGCTCGACGACCAGGAGAACGATACGCGGCTCTCGACCGGCGCCATTTACTGGGAGGGCGCCGTACGTGCGTCGACGGCGGGCAAACCGGTGGGACGGGGCTATCTGGAGCTGACCGGGTACGGCGAACGGTTGAAACTGCGGTGAGCTACCAGAACTTGTAGGTGACGCTCAGGTTCGCCAGTTTGTCGTTGTAGGCGCTCGTGTTTTCGTTGGAATCGCGCTGCTCGTTGCGCAGAAAAAAGTTGATCGTGATGCGTTCCGTGGGGACGTAGAACACGTTGAGCTGTTCGCCGGTGACGGTGTCGTGACGCGGCGCCGTGAGATTGGCGAGCACCGTGTTGAGGTTGCTGTAGCTCTGGGTTTCGCGCGACAACACCAGCGTCGCCGTGATCTTTTCCCGTGGCTTCCACTGCGCCGTGAGACTGAAACCTTGCGACAGGAAATAGTTGGACGCGTTGACCAGATAGGCATGCAGCTCGTGCCAGGCGCCGACCGTCAACTGGGTTTTTTCGGTCGGCGCCCAGTTTGCCGTCACGCGCCAGATATCGCCGGAAAAATTGCCGAACACCGCGCTCGACAGGATGTTCGACGAGGGCAGGGTATGCTTGAGATACCCGGCGTACGCGTCGATTTCGGTCTTGTCGCTGATCACGTACCTGAGGTTGCCACGATAGCTGCTTTCCTTGAAATCGCGGTCGAAGGGCACGTTGTCGAACGTGTAGTTTGGTGGATACGTGCCGTCGGTATACTGATACGTCAAGCCCACGACGTTCGCCACACCGGTAGCGTATTCCACGCCGACGTTGCCGGAATTGGTCTTGAAATCGTTGTAGGCGGCGGCCGGCGCACCGTGCGAAATATCCTCCACCGAGACGCCGCCGAACGCGGCCCAGCGTGGACCGACCTGCCAGCGCGCCGTACCGAAGTAACTCTTGGTGTCGACCAGATCGCGGCCGAGGTAGCGCTCCTCGGCGAAGCTCGCCAGCGCCCGGTTGTATTCGCCGCCCGCCAAACCGGAAAAATACGGCCCCACGCGCCAGTTCCAGCGCAGCGCCGCATCGCCGCCGGTGTTGTTGAGCGCGGTATTGTGCGCAAAGCGGCTTTCGTCGGCGCGCACCGTCAGATCGAAATCCTGCAGACCCACCAGCCACTGGCCCATGGCCCCCGCCGACACCGTGTCGATGAAATCCGCCCGCTGGGCGTTGGGCGAAAGTGCCGATGCCACCGGACCGAAATTGGCGGGAATGCGGTACAGGTTCGAGTCGTAGGTGGCCACGTCGCCGACGAACAAATCGACCGTGGTGCCCTCGTCGGGCGCGGGCGGGGGCGGCGACACGGCGGCGTCGACCGACGCCGAGACCGTTGCCGCCAGCAGCAGGCCCGCGATGGCGCGCCGGCCACACCGTCCCCTCTGATCCGATTCCCCGATTCGACGCAACACGATCCCCTCGCGAAAACCCCATTCTAGACCGGTCCGGCCGCCGCCGGGCGCCGATGCTACAGATTCCCGCGGATGATCTTCGGCGGACATATTCCCGCAGGCAGGCCCTTCAGCGGCCGAATCGCCGCTGAAGGATGTTGCGCATTTTTTGCAGCGCGAGCGGCGGCAGGCGCCGGGCGAAAGCCCAGATCAGACCCCCATGAACGAGCATGGACACCAGGAACGTCGCCAGCAGCGTCCGCGGCAACAGCACCATGATCGCAATGGTGACGGTGGTGACCGCGATCGACGCCACCGACACGTTGAACAACGCCCACGGATAACCGATGCCGCTGCTCTCCAGCCACTTGCGGGCGTACCAGACGGCGAGCACGGTACCTAGGAACTCCGCCAGCAGGAGCGATGCGGCCGCGCCGACCACCCCGAACGGCGCGGTGAAGATCAGGATGCCGCCCACCGCCACCACGCTGACTCCGATGGACATGAGCAGCTGCACCCGCAGCAGGTTGTTTCCCTGCAGAACCGCCACCGGCGGGCGGGCCAGAGAGAAGATCAGCAACGTCACGGAGAACAGGCCGAACAGGGTCGGGTTGAAGGCGATCTTGCCGCGCGTCCACGCGTGAAAGACGATGGGCATGAGCCATTGGAAGGCCACCATCAGCGGCGACAGCAGGATGACGGCGAAAAACCACACGAAGCCCACCGTGGCATTGGTACGCTCGGAGTCCTTCTCCCGCAGGAACTTCATGATCTCGGGCATGATGGGGTTGGTGATGGTACCAATGCCCTGCAACGACAGATTGCTCAGGGTGCGCATGGTCGAGAATGCCGTCATCTCGGTGACGCCGATGATGGCCCCCAGGAATATGCGCACTCCCTGTTGCCGCGAGATGTCGAGAACCGCGCTCAAGGCGATCGCCAGCGAACGGCCGACGTTGTTCAGACCGAGGCCCCAATCCGGCCTCACCGGATGCAATCCGTAGCGTCGGAACATGTTCCACATGTCCCAATGGATCGGAATGTTGACCAGCACGTTGCCGATCGCGATGGCGATCACGGTCTGCAAAAGGTTGGCTCCCAGCGCCACCGCCAGACCCGACACCAGGGCCCCCACCACGGCCAGGAGGGTCGCCCACCAGGTCATGCGGGGAAAGTGGCCGTAGGGGGCCACGGCCCGGCCGGCGAGCCCGCCGACGCTGCTGCTGACTAGCCAGGACAACGAATACACGATCAAGGACCAGAACGCCTGATGCAGCAGCTCCGCGCTCATCGTGTGATCCGGATCGAAGGTCGTCCGAATCGCACCGAAGTAAATGAGCGAGGCGACCACGGCCAGTTCGAGCAGCGCGATGAACATCACGTACGGAAAGGCCGAGTAGAACAGCAAACGCATCTGCTCCGGCTGCTTATCCCCCACCTTCAGAAACTCGTAGCCGACGAAGTTCTGATGGCTCGAACTCAACAGGGAGGACACACCGACGATGGTCTGGATGATCAGCCAGCAGCCGTATTGCTCCACCGACCAATGTGCCAGGAACACCGGCACCAGCAGCACCTGGGTCAGCACGGTCAGCAGTATTTTGACCCAGGCGGCTGCGCTCGCGGACAGAAAGCGGTTTAGCGAACTCATCGGGCCTTAGAATCCGGCGCGCTTTTTATACTGCGTCAGTTCTTCCGCGGAGCCATGCTGGAAATAGAACACGTCGTCGTTGAAGTTGATGGGGCGCTCGCGGCCGTAACCGAACGGCAGCAGCTCATAGTTCCGGCCGAGTTTGCACAGCATCTCGAACAGGCGCAGACCCGCCCCCCGCACTTTCGCGACGGGCGTGTACTCGGCGAGCTGCAGGACCGCTGCCGGCACTCCACGCGACGCCGCGAACATGAATTTGTGCTCCGGTGCGATCTGCTTGTCCGAGTAGTTGATGGCATGCAAGGCGCTCAGGAACCGGCGAATCCCCCGCTTGTTGGCGGCGAAGAAACTCTGTTGTACGTCGAAGGAGCCGCTGGCGCCGAAAACGAGGTCCTTTCGGCGCAGCGCCGACTTGGTCTTTTCCACCACGGCCTCGCCGAATACGAGGGCGTCCTGTTCGATGTACAGCATCATGTCCACGTCGTTATGCAGCGCGAATTCGAGGCCCATGATGATCGCTGCCATCGCCCCGCAGTAGTGCGTCTTGCCGTTCTGAGAATGCCCCGGATTGATCAGTAATTCTACGTGCTGCACGGGAGTGGTCGTCAGCGAGGCGTCGCCTGGCTTGATGGGCGAGGCCGAGTCAACCACGAACACGTGCTGCGGCTTGATGAACGTGTCCAACGACCTCCACCACAGGGGGCGAAAAGCCGTCCCCCGTATGACCTCGTCGCCCGCCGTGACGTAGCTGCGCGCCTCAGCGGTCGCGTACCATCCGCTCGTGACCAATTCACAGGCCATGATCCCTCACTCGTCCTTCGCGGTCAGCTTGCGCAGCCAGCGCACGAGGAACGGCGGCGTCACGTCGCGCGCCAGTTGACGGGCAGTCATCCGGTTCGTGCCGTGGGAACGGGGGGCGAACAACGAGGTGTGTGGTTTGATCTCGGCGTCGCCGGGCTTGCCCACGGTGTGATAGTAGACGATGAACGACTGGCGCATGCGGTCCGCAGGGCAGGCGATCGGCACGGGAACGCCGTGGTAATTCGGGTTGGCGACCTCGAAGATCACCGTTTTGTTGAACAGCGGTTGCACCGTCGCATCGCAACTCGTCGCCTCATGGTTCCACAGCTCGAGTTTGCCCTCATAATCGTCGCGCCAGTTCTTGTTCAGAAATACGATCAACGCCAGCCGGCGCAACATGCCGGTGTCGTAGGCGACGTTGCGGTCGGAGTGCACGTTGAAATAATCGCCGCGCCGCATCTGCGCGTAACCGCCGCCGTTCAGGTAGGGGTCCGGCAGCAGCGACGGAATGCCCGTCACTTCGGAGAGAAAGTACAGGAACGCGGCGGAATGCACGATGCTCAACAGCTTTTCGCCGGCCGGGCCCATGTGCGCGGCCGATTTCATGCGCAGCGTACGTTCACGCGAATCCTGGTCCACCTGCTTCCACTTCTCGCCCCCCATGTTCGCCATTTCGGCGAGCAGATCATCGAGGACGGACGGTGCAAACAGCTCGTCGATCACCACGTGCGGAAAAGGTTTCGCGGCGCGGTAGGAGGCGCTCAATTCCTCCACCGGACGCAGCAGGTCGACTTTGTCCACCAACAAATTTCGGAACACGGTCGTTAAATCGCCCTGCATATCCGGTCCTTTAGATTGAATATCCGCCGACTGCGGCCCGGGAGCGCGCCATCGCCGAGCCGAAGTATGCGCCTGCCGCCGGCCCGAAATATCGACATGGTGCTTATTTTTCCAGCTCCAGTTCCCGCACCTTGAGCACGATCATGTACTCGTAGAACGCCTGCAACAGTGCGTATTCGAGTCCGGCGCCCTTGTCCAGAAATCCGCGCTTGCCCACGTAGAGCAGGAAGAATTTGAGCAGCGGCCGCAGCGGCATGCGGTAGAACAGTTCCTTCTGGTGAAAGCGCCGTTCGTTGAAGTCCTGCGCCGTGAAGGCCTTGCGCATCGAGAACGAGGCGTGGTTGCGGCGGTTTTCCATGATCTGGCGGGACTCGAGCGTGCTGTAGGAGTTGTGCCGGTCGAGCCACTGCTTGACGCCTTTACTGAACGGATAGTGATCGAGGAAGCCCGCGAGTTGTCCCACTGTCCCGTCGACGATCGGCACCGGGTTCACCAGGCGCTCGAAGCGAATTTTTTCAGGCCGGAAGAAGCGCAGGTAGAACGGCGACGCTTGAACGTGCTTGAGCCATGTGGTCCGCAGGAAGTCCCGTCTCTGGATGCGATAGGCCACGGGTTCGCCCTTGGACGCGGCGACCCGTTCCATGTCCGCGCGCAGCTTGTCGGTCACCCGTTCATCTGCGTCGATGCTGAGCACCCAGGGGTGATTGTATTGGATGTGGTGCAGGCTCCAGTTTCGATGCGCGGACTCATCGCCCCCCCACAGCTTGGATTTGTCCGCAAACTCCCGGACGACTACGTGCGCGCCGTGTCGCCGGGCGATCTCGCAGGTGTCGTCGGTGCTCTCACAGTCGACGACGTGAATGTCGTCCGACCAGGCCACCGATTCGAGGCACCCTGGCAGATCCTGCTGCTCGTTCTTCGTCATGATGATCACCGAAATCATGACGGCTCCAAAACTTCCCGGTAGTGCTGAACGAAGCGCGGTGTGACAGAATCCCAATCGTGGACGGTAGCGGACCGGCGCGCTGCGGCCGACATGGCGATGGCTGCGGAGCGCGGGGTCCGCAGCAGCCGCTCGAGGGCCGTCGAATCGCCCGCCCCGCCATCGAATTTCAACAGCACGCCCGCCTCGCCGTCGATGAAAAACGTGTTGAGCGGCGCCTTGTCACGGCACACCACGATCAGGCCCGCCGCCATGGCCTCGACGATGCTGAGGCCGAACCCCTCGTACTCGCTCGCGGTCACGTAGACCCCCCGGCCTGCCAGTTCCTGCCGCAGCGCGGCGTCGTCGAGATAGGGCTCGAAGCGCACGGCCCCGTCGAGCTTCAATCTTTGGACCTGCGCGGTGAGTTGCGGCATCAACCCGTCGAAGTCCCTGCCGCAGATCAGCAATTCCGCTGAAAAACCCTTCTCCCGCACTCCCGCAAGACAATCGAGCACCAGATCGAGCCGCTTGTTGCGCGACAGACGACCCCAGTAGATCCATTTGAGCACGGACCTGGACTCCGCCGGCACGACGTCGTTGAAGCGCTTGACCGGGACGCCGTTGCTGCACAGGACGATCCCGGGGGTGAACGCCTTGAAATAATCGAAGTCGCCGACGCTGCTGGCCAGCACGCGACGGTAATGACTCACGTAGCCGCGCAACAACGTCGCCTCGTAGAATTTCTTGAACAGGTAGTTGTTCCTCGTGTGCCAGAAGCCGCCGTGTGTGCTCAGCACCGAAGGAAGGGAGCCGCATTGCCAGCGCACGTTACCGCTCAACGCCAGCACCTGTGGATCATGAACGTGCAGCAGATCGTAACCGCGGGCGAGCCGGGACAATCCCGGCGCCCAGCCCAAAAAGCGGTTACCGACCAGTCCGATGCGGTACACCGTGACGCCCTCGACATCTTCCGTACTGCTCGAAAGACCTTTGGCGACGTGCGCGACGTCCATGTCGACCCCGTGTGCGCGGACCCGTTTTGCGAGTTCCAGCACCACCTGTTCCAGACCGCCCAACTCCGGGTGGAACGTGGGCGTGATCGCCAGCACCCTCATGCCGGACCCGGCTTCAGGCGCCGCGGCTTGATGACGCGGGCGGGGTTGCCCGCCACAACGGTCCAGGCCGGCACGTCCTTCACCACGACCGAACGGGCGCCGACCACCGCCCCTTCGCCGATGTCGACGCCGGGCCCCACGAAGCAGCCGGCCGCGATCCAGGACTGCGCCCCGATATTGATCGGACGGTAAATGAGGGGCATGTTGGGGTGCTCGAAGTCGTGGGACGCACTGCACAGATAGGTGTCCTGCGAGACCGTGGCCTGCTCGCCGATGGTGATATGGGCATAGTTGTACACCTCGACGCCGCGGCCCAGCGCCGAGAAGCGCTTGAGCGTGAGGCTCCAGGGATGCCAGACCAGAACGCCATCCATCACCAGCGTCGGCGTTTCCACCTGGGCTCCGAACAATTTCAAGGCCGCAATCCTCACCGGCGAGAGCCAGCGTCCGGTACCCCGTAGAAACAACAGTCTAAACGGACCCCACAGCACACGCCGTATCTTGACGCGCAGCGGCCAGCCGGAGCGCGAATGCTGTTGCTGGACTTTCAGCGGTTCGTCGGGCATCGAACCCATGTCATCCGCCATGGGGAGTCTCGGCAAACACGTCGAGCAGTGCGGTGGCCATGGCCTCGACGGTGTAACGTCGCTCGAACAACGCGCGGGCCGCCACGCCCATGGCTGCACGGTCGACGGTTTCGAGGGCGGACCAACGGCTCAACAGCTGGATCGTACCCTCCAACGTGTCGGCGGCGACCAACCCGGCGTTGCCCTCTTCGACCTCGCGCCAGATGTTCACCTTGTCCGAAATCAGCACGGGTCGGCCACAGCCCAGGGCCTCCGCCACCGCAATCCCGAAATTCTCCTGGTGCGAAGGCAGCACGAACGCCTCGGCGTTGTAAAAGGCCCCCCACTTCAGATCTCCCTGCAGCATGCCCGGCCAGATGATCCGCTCGGCCACCCCGAGCTCCCGCGCGAGTTCGGTCAAACGGGACACCCAGCCGGTCTGATCGGGACCGGCGACCACCAGATCGAGATCCGGATCGCGGGCGGCCGCGTGCGCGAAGGCCCTGACCAGCAGGTCGCAGCCCTTCTTTTCGTGAATCCGGCTCAGGAACAACAGGTGCCGGCGCCCCCGCAACCGGGGATGCGCGCTCAGAAACCGCTCTCTGAGGGCCGGTGTGTCGGGCGGTGGAGCCTTGGTACCGTATGCCACGACCCGCTCCCTGGCCCGGTAGAGCCAGAACGACTTGCGGGCCTGAAGCTTTTCCTCCTCGCTGGTGAACAACACCGCCTTGGCGTCGCGCAAGACCCGGTAGTCCGACCACGGCCAGTAAAACCATTTTTTCAGATGCTTGCGCGGATATTCGTGTTTGAACCAGGGATCGAGCATGCCGTGCGTGAACACGACGTACGGTACTCGCAGCGGCTTGAGGGCCCGCCAGGCTCCGAAACTGTGGTACTGCCACAAGCCATTCACCACGACGGCATCGTAACGCCGGGCATTGGCACGCAGCCACGGCACCAACGCCGCGCAATAGCGGTAACCACCGCGGGCCGGACCGACGGCGTGCACGGTCAGCGGGAAGTCCTCGACGAAGGGTTCATCCGGAGCGTCGAGTGTGACCAGTTCCACCGCATGACCGAGCTTCTGCAGATGGAGTCCGCGCTGCCGTACGCCCTCCAGCGGCCCGCCGATGCGCGGATCGCAACTCGGCATGACGTGCAGCAGTTTCACGCCCGGACTCCGCTCGGCGCACGACTCAACACCTTTCGATAAATGGCAAGATACGCATCGATGGCCGTATCGGCCGTGAACCGCGAGGCCCAGGCGATGCCGCGATCGCGGGCTGCGACGCACTCCTCCGCGCTGCGCCCGAGCACGGCCCTGATCCGTCGTGCACCCTGGGTCGCCCAGGCGTCGACATCGGCGCCGGCCTGCAGGCGCGGCAGATAGTCGGCGACGTCGCCGCCCACCTCGTTCATGGGCGCCTCTGCCGTCGTGATCACCGGACACCCGCACGCCAGGGCCTCGATGATGGGCCAGCCGAAGCCCTCCGCAAGACTGGGAAACAGAAAGACGCGCGCCAGCGAATACAACGCGTGCAACGTGAGGCTGTCCAGATTCTTGAAAAACACCACCTGGCCGGGCGCCCGTATCGCCTGCGCCGCCGTTCGCACCGACGCGCCCGGTGATGGACAGACGATCCACAGGGGCAGCGGGTCCGACACGTCCGCGGCATACCGCGCGTACATTGCCACCACACCCTTGAGGTTCTTGTACCACTGCCCGCCGCCGATGTGCAGCAACATGCCCGCCTCCGGTGCGGGCATGGCCGCGGCGACGAGGATGGCACGGGCCTGTTCCACGGGGAGCCGTGAAAACGGAAAGTTCAAGGCGTTGTACACCACCTCCGACGTCACCGCCTCCACGCCCCCGTAACGATGGAGGTCGTCCCGCGTCTTGCGGGAGATGGAAATGAAATGACGGGCCGCGCGGTAACCCCGGCGGATGTAGCGTTGGAATATGCGCCCCGTCAGCGCCGTGGGATTTTCCGCCACCAGTCCGAGCGCCGAGCGCAGCGCCAACAGATCGTGCACATGCACCACATGGGGACGGTTTTTCACCAGCGGCACCCACGGGCCGAGTGCCTGATCACAGAACACGAACAGGGTGTCGGGGGGCTGCTTCCCGAGCTGCCGCCTGACCCAGGCTGGAAACAACAGATATTCATCGATGTAGCCCGCCCATTTGGCGAGCCGCACGTCACTGAACCATCTGAAAAACTTCGCCCGTGGCGTCCACGTGCTCACCTGGTGACCGCGGTCCTGGTAAGAGGCCTGCAGCATGCGGGCAAAACGCGGCATGCTCTGCGACGATCGGAATCCGGGGTGGCAGAACAAGACGATGTTCAGCGACGGGGGAGACGTCGGCGGCGTGGCGGAAGCCAGCACGCCCACGGTCAAATTGCGCGCCGCGGCGCCGTCTCTCAGTGCTGTTGCCATCGAGGCAGACTTGGCGCGCCGAACAACGCATGGGTGCTGCGCTCCATCATCCGAACCATGGCAAACACGGCGACGTAGACCAGCACCGTCTGCTCGAAATTTCGCACGAAAAAATAGAAGACGTTGTGCAATGCCTCGAAATGCAGGCCTTGGTTGAAATAACCCCATACCTGCAGCATCGCGAGCGTGGACATCGTCGACGCCGCACGGGCCCTGTGGATGGTGAGCAGATCCATCACACCGAACATGGCAAGACAGATCAGCGCATAGAGAACAGGGAAGAACGGTCCGTACAACGCCTGACCCTGGGCAAATACGGAACCCGTCTTGAACCCCCCCAAGGGCAGCCCACGGCTCAGATACGCGAGGTAATCGCCCATCGAGTATTTGAACTCTTTGTCTATCCGGACGCCCATCGCGGCCAACAGAGGCGCAGGCACCACCTCGAGATAGAAATCGAAGGACGTGTCGGCCAGCCGCTGCAGCGATTCGGGGCTTTTCAGAGAGGCGGAAAAATGCAACGAATTGTCGATGAACTTCGTGGACACGAGCCGCGCCAGCCCGGGATTCGCGATGTAGCGTTCGTCGTAGGCCATGTAGCGCGATATTGCGGCCGATTCCGCCGCATGGGCGGCGATCAGTTCGGGCCGCCGCATGATCCCATAGGTCGTCTTGATCATCGCAATGGGCGAGATCTTGCCCCGCCACGCGCGTGCGATGACCATTGCAGTTGCGAGGTTCGACAGCGGCACGGACAGAATGGCCAGGGCGATGGCTGCAAGAACGGCGTTTCGCACCATCCTGCCGGTGAGGAGTTCCCTGCTGCGCATGCCCGCGAACCAGTACAACATGCCGACGGTGAGCCCGCCGATCAACATCATCTGCCGGGCGTTGACGGCGAGCGCCAGGATTGCAATGGCGCCGGTATAGATGACCAGCATCACCTTGTTACGGTGACGGTCGCAGTAACCGTCGCCGAGCTCGCGAACATAAAAAGGGATCAGAAAAGGCGCCCACGTCAGGAAATTGAAGGCGGCGCCGATCTTGCCGAGCACGCCTTCGAATCGCGACAGCAGCAGACTGGCGAGGCCCACACATCCCATCAACCACAGCGTCGACACCGAGGGGGTCTCGTATATTCCGAGCCAGCCGAAGATTCCCCGCAGCAAACCGGCGGGCCTGGGCTCCGCGGGCGAAAAATAGCGGTACGCCGCATGCACTCCCACGGCGATCCACTGGTAGAAGACGATCACGCCGAACGTCCACAGCGGCGTGTAGAGATAGCTGCGGATCGCGGTCCAGGCGGCGGTCTGCACCAGCAGGGCACCCATGTGCGTGGTGACACAGTAACCGAGGATGGCGAGCGTCGACACCGGCTGGTTCCTCAGTCCGTCGCTGAAACCTACGTATAGCAGCACGCCGATGGAGGACGCCATCACGATGCACACGGCCGCCACGTTCTCCGCCGCCGGATCGATCACCCACTGCAGCGGCAAAGACACCATCAGACAGACGATCAGCCAGAAAAATATCGCACGTTTGATGGTCATAAAGCGAGCGCCTTGTCGATCAGCGCCTTCACGACATTTTGGTTGTAATAGCCGTGCGACACGGCGCGCGCGTGACCTGCCTCTGCGATGCGCAGCCGACGCGGTTCGTCGCCGAGGACGTCCAGGCAGACCGCCGCGCACTCCTCGACCCCGCTCCAGAACAGTGCTTCCTCGCCCTCGACGTACAATTGCAGATGTTCGGTGGTCCGCTCCGCACACAGCAAACCGCCGATGGCGGGTATCTCGAGCGACCGGGTGGTATGTAAATCGCGATTTCCCAGGGACAACAACCCCAGATTGACCCGGGCACACTGGATGGCCTTGGCGTACTCATCGCCCCGCAAAGCCCCCCCCTTCCAGTACTTCTGCAGCGAGGACCACTCCGGAGCCTTGTGCCAGTTGGCGCCACGGATGGTCAGCGGCACGCCCCTCTTCGCCAACGCCAGCAGGAACGGACCACGCTCCGGGAACCAGGTTCCCAGAAACATGACCTCCGAGTGCCACTCGCGGCGCTCCTCGTCCGTCAGCGGTCTCGCGGTGTGCGACACCTCGTCGGCAGAACGAAACACCCGCAGCACGTGACGCGCGCCGAGCGCCTGCGCCTCCGCGACATTTTCCTGGCGCACCACGGCGCACAGGTCATAGAACCGAATGCTCTGGCGATAGGCCACGAAACGCGTTGCGTCCCGCTTGCCGAACGGGTCGTCAATGTTGTAGTTGACGATTTTCCGCGCGTGCCGGCGTAGCAAGCGGATGATCGAGGGCGTGACGAACTCGCCGCTGTCGACCAGGCACAGATCGAAATGCGCATCTTTCAACACCGTAGGCAGCCTGGCGAGCAGCCAGGGGCTCAACCAATGGCCGCCGAGTTTCCAGGTGATGCGCCATGCCCACTTCTTACTCGGCAGTAAATCGAGCAGATTCACATGCTTGACCCGGTAGCCGACGCGCCGCAACGCGTTCGCACGATCGAGGCTGGTGCCGTCGGTAACGCCGAGGTACAAAATGGAGATGTCGGCGCTTTTCAAAGCGGCCCCACGGTCGATGGCCCCACCTAATGTTCGTTGATCACGCTGCCGATCACGTTGACGCCGGTCTCCGAGAGACTTTGCATGGACGCCACCAGTTGCGCCTGCTTCGTGACGTCTCGACGTGCGAGCATCACCGCCGCGCCCGCGCGCTTGGCGACGATCTGCGCATCGGCAGATTCCGTGGCGGAAGGGGTGTCGATGATGATCACGTCGAACTGATCCGCAAAACGTTCCAACACCACGTCGAACACGGGTCTGCCGAGCAATTCCTGAGGATTGGGGGGGATGATACCCGCCGGCAGCACGAACAACCTCAGTTGCGGATGTATTCGGCAGGCGATCTCGCGGCCCGCCCTCCCCGTCAGCAATGCCGACAAACCCGTCGTGTTACTGAGATTGAACAGCAGATGCTGGCTGGGGTGGCGCATGTCGGCGTCGATCAGCAGGGTGCGTTCGCCGATCTGCGCAAACACCGTCGCCAGATTGGCCGCGAGCCAGCTACGGCCCTCACCGCGGCCGGGGCTCGTGATCGCGATGGTCTTGTGATTGACTTCGTTGAGCCAGCGCAGCGTGATCTGGCTCCGCAAGGCCCGCAGCGGCTCGACCGAATCGCTTTGCGGCGCATAGGCCGCCACCACGTCGTCGGCCACACCGTTCTGGCCGCCCCGCGGGATGGTGGGGTAGTTGTATTGATGGGCGAGCGCGAACTCGATGTCGTCCGGCGTCAGCAGCTTCAGCTGGACCGCGGCATCGCCGAAGCGCAGGCCGTGGGCACTGGCGTGACGCTGAACCTCCTCGACTTCGTGCGGCGTGAGCCGCCCTTGTTCGACAAGGATGGCGCCGAAGACGCGGCTGCGATCCCGGCTCGGCATGACGGTTTCGTTCAAAGGACTTGCTGTCGTGTTCATATGGCAGAAGGTTCCACGCGGGTCAGTACGGAAGGGACGGTCCGGGCCAGGCGACCTTCGGGCTTGACGTGCGGAATGCGGCCCAGGATGGGCAGACCGAGCAGCGTCTGCAGGTCGCCGGCTTCGCGCACGCGTCTGTCGAGCATTTCCAGCACCAGCACCGCACCGACGCCGAATACCGCGCCGAGGAAAACGGCGATCGCGGCGTTCAACGCGAGACGCGGACTGGACTTGAACATCGGCTCGACCGCGGACGTCAGCAGCGAGATGTTGGTCTGCTGGGTCTGGCTCTCGAGGCTGCTTTGCGCCAGACGCTGCGTCACCGCGTCCAGGTTGCGCTGCGCCGTCAGCACGTCGTTCTGCAGCACGGATGCTTCGTCATGCTGATGGGTCATCTCGTACATGCGCTTCTTCTGCGCCTCGAGCGCCGCGCGGATTTCCGCCTCCCTGCGCAGGTTGACCTGCGTGGTCGCACCCAGGGACGCCGCGATTTTCGCGCTCTCCTGTTCTATGCGCGTTCGCAGGCTGGCGATTTCCGCCGCGGTGTTCTTGTAGTCCGGGTGGTTCTTGCCAAGGCTCGTGCCGATGTCCTGCAGCTTCGCCTCCGCACGCGACAGGTCGGATTTCAAACCGGCGACCAGCGGACTCTGCAGCACTTCGGGCAGCGAGTCGATGTCGCTGCCGCTCACGCGCTGACGGGACTGGCTGTCCTGACGCAACGCCTGGATGGCGCTCAGCTGCGTGGAAAGTTCAGCCAGCCGCGCATTCTCGATGTCCAGACGCCCGTCGCTCGCGACGATGCCGTTGGCCGCCTGATATTCTCCGAGCTTCTTCTGCTTGGCCTCGAGATCCGCACGCAGTGCGTTGGAACGCTCCTCGAAATAAGAAGCATACTGCTTCGCAGGGTCCACTTTGAGTTCGATGTTGGTGTCCATGTAGGCCTGCGCAAAGGCATTGGCCAGCACCGCCGCGGTCTTCGGATCGGTCCATTCGACCGCGATGTCGATGACACTGCTGTCGCGCGACGGAGTCACCGTCAACTTTTTCTGCAGCTTGAGTCCGAGCCACACCACGATGTCGCCCCGTCCGCCGGTGCTGTTGCGCCAGGCGTCGATGGTTTCCGGCACCTTGTCCAGGCGCAAGTTCTTGACGACACGCTGTGCCACGCGTTCGCTGCTGATGATGTCCACCTGGGTCGCGATGTAGCCGGTGAGCATTTGTGCCGAATACGCCACGCCCGCAACGGGATCCGCCTTCGCGTCCACCACCACGGAGGCGGTGGCCGTGTACTGCTTGGCCGTCAGCAGGCTGATGACCGCAGCGGCGATCACGATCGCGCTGAATATGCCGAGCGCGACTTTCCAGCGCGCCCGCATGACGAGGAGAAATTGTTTCAGGCTCATAGTTTTTCGCCGGTTCTCACGATCAAAACACGCTTTCTTTCACGTAGACCACATCCTGATCACGCAGCTCGTCGTCGAGACTGGCATGGGACTCCTTGACCTTGCCCACCGCATCACGCCGATGCAGCAGCACGCCGCGGGTGGTGCCCTTGCCCGTCACGCCACCGCCGGCAGCGAGCGCCTGCATCACCGTCATACCCTTGTCGAGCCGGTAGCCACCCGGCCTCTGCACCTGCCCGTATATATAGAACTGCGGTGCGCGACCGACGAACACCGTGTCGCCCCCGCTCAGCTCGATGTCATCGGCGGAACTGCCGGTCTGCGCCATCTTTGCAACATCGATCTCGCGGCGGAATGGCTTGCCGCCACGCATCCCGGTGACGATGACGATGTCGCCGCCGGTGGCGGAGATGATTCCGCCGGCCGAGGCCAGCATGCCGGACAGGTGGCCGCCGGCGCCTTCCGTCGGATAGCGACCCGGCTTGTTGACCTCACCGAGCACGGACACCTGGTTGCCCACCGCGACGGTGAGCAAAATGTTGACCTGCGGATTGAGGACGAAGCCACCCTCCTTCAACATGTCCGATATTTTCTTCTCCGCGGCCGGCAGGGTGAGCCCGCTCACCGGCACCGACCCGATCAGGGGATAGCCGATGGTGCCGGACTCGGAAACCCGGGCGTCGGCGCTCAGATCGGGATTCTTGAACACGCTGATGCGCAGGATGTCGCCAGGCACCAGCCGGTAATCTTCCGCGGCCGCAGCGGGCCGGCCCGCGAACGCGGTCGCCACGAGGCAGACCAGCATGGCGCCGCGCGCGGCCCGAATCGTCCAGCGCAGCCGGGTCCTGATCGAAGTGGTCACGTCGTTTGCTCCAAGCTCATGAAAAGCATCCATAATTCATCTCGTTCACAATACCTGTTTTACGATAGTTTAGGGCGGCGATGCAGTATCGCCGGGCCGCAGACCACGAATTCTTGCAGTAATCTCATCATCATTCGTGGACGATTTCACGTAACGGGTCGACATTACGCAAATGTCAGGCGGCGCGACGTTTAGTCAACACATCGGCGCTGATCGGGGCAGCGCTCAGGCAATCGCATCATGAGTAACGCTCGATTCATCGCCTTCCAGGAATCCAAAGATCCGTCCCAGAATCGCATCACGTTCATAATTCGCTTCGGCATAAGCCCGCGCCTTGCGGCCCAGCTCCGTACGCATGACTGCATCGTCGGCGAGCGTTTGAATCGCGGCCGCCATGCGCGCCGCATCTTCGGGAGGCACCGTGAGGCCGCAACTCGACACCACGGAGTCCAGTTCGGTGCCCGGACGACAGGTGGAAATCACGGGACGTCCGCTGGCGAGCATCCCGGAGAGCTTGGACGGGAGCACCAGATCGGCGGCGTCGGGACTTTGCGGCAGAAGGTGCATGTCGGCCGTGCACAGCAATTCGCCGAGGCGTTCGAACGGCTGCAACGGCAGAAAACGAACATTGGTCAAGCCGGCGGTTTCGTCCTGCAGGATTGGTTTCATCACCCCGTCGCCGCAGATGATGAAGACGATGTCCTGGCGGTGTGACAGCAGATGCGCGGCCGCGGAAATTGCCTGAAGTCCCTGCTTGCCGCCGAGTGAGCCGGAAAACATGACGACCTTTGCATCATCCGCAACGTCGAGTTCCCGCCGATAGGTACCTTGCGCACTCGCGGCCGGCTTGATGTGAGCGATGTCCACCCAGTTCGGGAAATACCGGGTTTTCGACAAATGCACGCCCTTCGTGAGAAGTTGCTCCACCATTCTGCTGGAGATGGAGGAGACACTGTCGAAACGCCGCAGCAGCCAGCGCTCCATCCGCAGCACCAATCGCTGCAGGAGCCTCCCCCGCAGCAGTCTCATTCGGAAGGCAAGGTCGACCTCGAAGTCCTGCAGATGCAACCAGCTCTGTGCTCCCGACAGGCGTGCAGTCAATAATCCGGCGGGAGCGCACAGGAACGCCGGCGCGATCGTGATCACGAGATCGGGGCGCCATAACACCTGGCGCATCATGACCGGAAAGGAGCTGAGGGCGAAGGAGAGCAGATGGAGGACCCGTGCCGTGCCCCCCGGTGATTTCGGCACCCACAACGGCGAGCGGTAAACCTGCGTCCCGCGCCAGGATTCGCGCCGGTAAGGTGGCCAGTTGCCCTGCCCCGCCGCGAGCTTCCACGCCGGGTAGTAAGGCGGCGCGGCCACCACACGCACGGCGTGACCATGACTTGCGAGCCATGCCGCCATTTCGCCGGAATACTTGCCGATCCCGGTGGGCTCGGGGGCAAAATTGCAGCTATAGATGAGAATCCTCATGCGCTTGGCCATTGACGGTTGAACACAGTTCCCCGCTCGAACACAGTCATAGAAACAGTGCAAGATGCGTGCCGAAAAAATGCCACTTTCCCGACGCTGCTGCCATATGACAAAAGCCGCGAGAGGCACCGGCCGAATGGTACATGCATCATCCCTCAAAAAAAAACGAACTTTACGCCAGATCGACCCGGTGCTCAGTGAACCAGTCGTTCCTGGCGTAACACCGCGAGCAGCCGGTTGAAGACCCGGTACTGCCAAAACGGCCCCGCGTGCTTGTCGGTCGGCAGCGCTTCATGAGCATCCGGCTCGTCCTCGCCCAGGCGCAGGTCCGCAATGGTCACGCCTTTTTCGCGCAGGTGCACGATGACGGGATCGTTGTCGTCGCCGGAGACGAACGCCACCACGGCATGCCCGGGATGCAGGGCGAGGATGCCATCGAAAGCCCGCTCCGTGATTTGCACTGCATCCGCGCTGCTCACCGCAGGCCGGACGCAGTCGGGGGCGGTAGGACGTGTCAAACATGAGAACTCTATCCGACGCACCTCCAGCGCGCCGTTTGCATCGAGCGCGCCATAGGGAATGCTCATGGCCATCATCTGCTTGAGGTCGCCCAGCTGCAGTTCATACCCCACCCGCAGGTCTTCCAGACGTTGGAGCGCCGATACGTTGAAATCCGTCGTCACGGGGTGGTAGAGCAGGATCACGGTGTCATCGGGGCCGAGCTTCGGCTCGGCCGAGGAGAGCTGCACCAGCGCCTGAATGGTCGAATAGCTGTTCAACGACAGGTTCAACACTTCATCGTTGGGCATCCGGCTCTGCAACAGCCAGGGAATCGTCTGCTCGTCGTTGAGACCCCAGCCGAACATCGAGGAATCGCCGGTGAAGAATAGACGATGCGCGGCGCTGACGGGGAAATAGGATGTCGCGCGTCCGCCTCCCGCCGTTACCTGCAGATGAAACATGTGCTTGTGATGGTCGAAATCCTCCAGAATATTGTATTCGCCGGAAATCATCACATAGCCGAGACGCGCGTCCGGCTTGAATAGAGGAAACCGGTCGGCGCTGACGAGCACGTGTTTGTGCTCTCCTTTGACCGAGACGAGCAGATGATCGAGGAGCTCGTAGGTGGACGATCCGGCAGGCGTGAAGCTCTTGTTGGACGAGGCAAAATAGCGAAACAGCACGTAGGACGAGATGGACTCCGCCGTCAGCGCGGCGAGCAGCACCGCGACGCCGATGAGCACGAATTTTTTCCTGTTCGTGCGCCCGCCGGGAGACGCCGGGCCGCTCACCGGGCCGGTCAGCCAGTTCTTCAGGGCCCGCGACATCGGGGACCGCGCCGAGAGCAGGGTCATTTCGCCACCTCGACGGGCACTGGAAGGCGTGCAATCGCCGAGGACAATATCTTTGCCAGCACGATGTTTCCCTGCGCCGTGGGATGCACACCGTCGCGGTACAGCGATTCGTTCCATCCGCCGTCGCCCGCGATGTCCAAAACGGCCAGACCGTTGCGCTCACAGATCTTTGCAATCGCCGCGCGGTCCGGCAGCCATTCGCCGGTTTGTCTGAACATGCGCAGTTCTTTTTTCGTCGGGTAGAGAAATATCAAGCCGG
>CAZZYJ010000001.1:18885-49249 GCA_964658215.1 uncultured Steroidobacteraceae bacterium
CGCCGCCGCGGCACCGTCCACGCTCAGCCGCCCCGCCAGCAACCCGGCCACCGCGGTCTCGAATTCCCGCCGGTGATCTCCGTTCACCTCACCCACGGGGGGCAGCTCGTTCATGTCGAACTTCAGGAACCGGGGTAGCACGTAGCGGCGAAAGGCGTACCAGCTCGCGAGCACGGGACGCGAGCTCGGAAACACGTAATCGCCGCGCCAGCGGCTCAATTCGCTCAAGCCCCCCGACATGTATTCCCAGACAAAGACGTCGGTCGCCCTCACCACGTCGGGATTGCGTCGCATGTAGACCATCTCGTTCACGGTCGTCCAGCCACCGATGGCCAGGGGCCATACGGCGTAACGCCCGCCGAGTTCGGCGGCGAGCCGGGGTGTCAGCTTGTCCTTCTCATCCAAGGGATTGCCGCCCATGACGATGCTATTGCCGATCAACATGAGGTTCGGCCTGCGGGAAGGCCGCCATGCCTCCGTGGTCGGCATGCTCTTGCTGTTGAATGCCCAGGAATTCCGGTTCAAAAAGCGTCCCGACTGGTTCGGCTTGACGATGTAGCCAATTTCATCGTCGACCGCATAGACGGGAAAATCGACGACGCCGCTCACCCGTACGCCAATTTCAGCGATGCCGAGCAGCAGCACCAGGGCCACCAGTGCCCGCACCGCAACCGGCTTGAATGTAAGTGCTTTCACGGTGCGTACTTTCACGATGCGTAATATAGCAGTGAACCGCCCGGACACATTTTACATATGGATCAACAGGCTGCGAGGCACCGCCCAGAACCCGCAGGATTCTGCGAACCGTGTGCCGGCCTCAGCGGTATATGTCAGAACGGATCAGATACTGCTGAACATAGTCCGCGACACCTGCCTCCAGACTGTAGAACGGCGCGGTGTAGCCGGCCTCGCGCAGCTTGGTCATCCTCGCCTCGGTGAAGTACTGATAGTTCGCACGGATCGACTCGGGCATGTCGACGAATTCGATGTCGATAGTTTTGCCCAGGGCCGTGCCCACTGCCTGCACGAGATCGACGAAAGAGCGCGCACGACCGGTTCCCAGGTTGAACAGCCCGCTGACCTTCGGCTGCCCGGCAAGCCAGAGCATGACCCGCACGCAATCCTTGACGTAGACGAAATCGCGCAACTGCCGGCCATCGGCGTACTCGTCGCGATGTGATTTGAACAGCCGGATCACCTGCCCTGCCGCGACGACCGGCGTGTTCTTGCTCACCAGGCTGCGCATGTCGCCCTTGTGGCTCTCGTTGGGCCCATACACATTGAAAAATTTCAGGCCGCACCATTGCGGGGGCGCGCTGCCCGTCGTCGCCTGCCCAACCGCCCATTTGTCGAATGCGTGCTTGGACCACCCGTATAGATTGAGCGGCCGCAGCGCATCGAGGGCGTCCGGCGCCGCGTCGTCCTCGAACCCCAGGGCGCCGTCACCGTAAGTCGCGGCGGAGGAGGCATAGATCAACGGCGTACGCGTGCGTGCGCACCATTCCCATAGGATCTTGGAGGTGCGAAAATTACTCATAAGCACCGCGTCGCCATCCGCGGCCGTGGTCGATGAGTTGGCACCCATGTGATAAACGACGTCGCAGCCGGCGAGCTTCTGCAGCAACGCCTCGAGTTCGGCCGGAAATACCACGTCCTGGAAACGCCGCTTGGCGATATTCTTCCACTTTCCCTGCGTCCCCAGATCGTCGACGAGGATGACGTCGCTCCTGCCGGCGGCGTTGAGTTCGGCGAGGATGTTCGAACCGATGAAGCCGGTTGCCCCGGTGACGATGATCATGATGTCTACCTCCGACCTTCAATGTAATGAGCCGCCCCGAGCAGATCCGTGAACACCGGCCGGCCCGCCGCCTGCGCCCAGGCCCGCGAAGCGGCGCCATGCCCGGTGGCGAGCAGCAGGCCGGTGCCGCCTATCGCGTCCGCCAGCTCGACGTCGCTTTGCTTGTCGCCGACCACGTAGCTGCCGTGGAGTCGCACGCCCCAGTCACGGGCGGCCTCGTGCGCGAGTCCCGGCAGCGGTTTCCGGCATTCGCAGGCTGTGGCCGGCGCGTGCGGGCAGAGATACCAGGCGAGAATGTCGATGCCCGAGCACCGCAGCAGCTCGGCCGCTCTGGCGTTCACGCGCTGCGCGTCCTCGGTGGTGAACTTTCCGCGGCCGATCCCCGACTGGTTCGACAACACGATGAGCGGATGACCCGCGTCGCGCAACAACCGCAGGCCTTCGACGACGCCCTCTTCGAGACTCACCTGCGCCGGGTCGCTCAGGTACTGTTTCTCGACGATGAGCGTGCCATCGCGATCCAGGAACACGGGCACGGCGCCGCTCACGCGCACTCTGCCGGTAGCCGCACGATGTCCTGAACGGCATCGATCACCTCGGTCACGGTGATGCGGCCCAAACCACCCATGCGATGAATGATGCGATGCTGGTCGCCGCGGGGATGCCACCGTTTCGGCACGTTGAAGTTGCCGAACAAACCCACGCAGGGAACGCCGGCGGCGGCGGCCAGATGCAGCGGACCCGAGTCATGGCCGACGAAGACGGCGGCGAGACGCATGGCAGCCGCACTCTCGCGCGGACTCAGCGTCCCGCAGGCATCGATCACCGGGCCGTGCCAGACGTCCACGATCGCCTGCGCCCGTTCCCGATCCTCCAGCGCGCCCACCACGAGCAGCCCGGTGTGGGGATGGCGCTCGCTCAATGCGGCGAGCAACGTTCGCCAGTTGTCGAGACCCCAGTCTTTCTGTACGGCCTTGCCCCCCATGTTGATGGCAAGATAGGGCAGCGACCCGAGGGACGCGAGCGCCTGCGAACCGGCATGCAGCTCGTGGTCTGTAAGCCTGAGGTCCCACATGGCCGGATCGTCCAGATCGATGGGCCCCAGCGCGCTCAGGCAGCGCACCAGGCGTTCCGCCTCGCGTTCCTCGTCGAGCGCGGCACCGGGCGGCGCAGCCGCGGACCCGGCAGCGCCCGACGTGGCTGCCTGCAGGCGAGGCTTCTGCAGAGCCGGCGTAGAGGGGATGCCGACGATGTGCCTGAAGCCGCACAGTCTGAAGAACAGATAATCGCGATACGCGTTCAGCAGGCCGCGCGCCGGGGTGAGGTACACCAGCACTTCGGCCCGCAGTTTGCGCAACCTGCGCGACAGACGCCACAGTTCACCCAAGGACCGCGTTCCCACCGGATAGGCGATGGCGCCATGGATCAGGCCGCCTTCGCGCAGGATCACCTCCAGTGGCGCAGCCTTGGAGCTGACGGGAAAATTCGTGAGCACGATGCGCTCTGCATCCGGCCAGTGTTTTGCCACCTGATGGAAACAAGGCAGCGCGACCACGGTGTCCCCGAGACTTCCGAGGCGGTAGATGACGATCCGTTGCGGGAATTTCGGCGTCGTCATGGCCAGGGCGTCAGGCACTCCCGGCCCTGCCGCGAAGGGTGTCGACCACACGCGTCGTGCTCTTGCCCGGCACCAGTTCGCAGGTGATGACCTTGCCACCCTGGCCCAACACGTGCGCGGAACCGACGATCTGGTCGATGCTGTAATCCGCCCCCTTGATCAATACGTCAGGGCTGAGCATTTCGATCATCTCGAGCGGAGTGTCCTCGTCGAAGATGACCACGGCATCCACCGCCGACAGCGCCGCGAGCACCATGGCGCGATCGTTCTGCGAATTGATGGGTCTGCCGGCCTCCTTCAAACGTCGCACCGACGCATCGCTGTTGACCGCTACGATGAGCCTGCCGCTGTTCTGCCTGGAAAAGGACAGGATGGCCAGGTGGCCCACATGAAGAATGTCGAAACAGCCGTTGGTGAATCCCACCTTGAAACCGTTCCTGCGCCAGGTCTGCGCGAGCGCGGCAGCGTCCTCGCGCGACATGATCTTGCTGCGCAGTCCCTGCAGGCTGCCGTGGTTCGACCGCATCACCTCGTCGGCCAGTTCGGTCTGCGTGACCGTGGCCGTGCCGCGTTTTCCGACCGCGACGCCGGCGGCGAGGTTGGCCAGCCGCGACGCCGCGGGCAGTTCGAGCTGCGCCCCGAGCGCCAGTGACAGGGTGGCGATCACCGTGTCGCCGGCGCCCACCACGTCGAACACCTCGCGTGCGCTGGCTTCGATGTGCACGGCCGGCACCCCTCCCGCGACGAGCGTCATGCCCCGATGAGCACGCGTCACGAGCACCGCTGCGACCCGGGCATCGGCTAATATGACCGTGCCGGCGCGCTCCGCCAGAGCGTCATCGTCGGTGGGATCGATGCCCGTGGCGTCGAGCACCTCCTTGCTGTTCGGCGTGATCACCGTCGCGCCCGCATAGCGGCGCAGATCCACCGACTTCGGGTCGACCACGACCGGCAGGCCGCGCGCCTGTGCGATGTCGATGGCGCCGCGGACCACCGTGTCCGTCAGCAGCCCCTTGGCATAGTCCGAGAGCACCAGCACGTCGTGCTCGGCGGCCAGCCTGCCGATGACGGCCAGCAGCTCGGCGGCCGTTTCCGAACTGATAGCCGCCGTGACCTCCGCGTCGGTGCGCAGCATGTGCTGACCCTGAGCGACGAAGCGGATTTTCTCCGTGGTGGGACGGTCGGGGCTCACCGTGAAATCGCAGCGTATTCCCGCGATCGACTGCAGAGAGGTCTGCAACTCGCGGGCCACCGCGTCGGCACCGACCACGCTGACCAGAGTGCACGATCCGCCGAGGGATGCCACGTTACGCGCGACGTTCGCGGCTCCGCCCGGAAAACTCTGCGAGCCGGAGATGGACAGCACCGGCACCGGGCTTTCCGGCGAAATCCGTTTCACGTGACCGGATACGAAACGATCCAACATGACGTCGCCGATGCATAGCACCCGCACGCCGCTCAACTTATCGGTAACCATCATGGCGCGTCGCTCGATTTATTGGATTGCGAAGGCGGTGCGGCGAACGCCGGCGCGGGGGGCCTGTTCGGCACGGGCGACCGTACTGCCGAGCACGTCGATCGCGCACACTATATGATAGAAACTGCTGGCTTTGCTGGGCTCGGCGATGAAACTGCCGTCCTGTCGCAGCACCTCGTGCCACAGTCCGGCAGGATGCGCCGGCAGGAATTTGAGCAGCCCGCCCGCGGCGAGCGCGAGATGACGGCAGGCAATTCGTACCTCGTCGGCATCCCGTGCCTGTTCAAAAACAGCGCACCAGGCTTTGACGCGTTCCGTCTGGGGCCATAGTTTCGCGGCGCCGTCCTTGACCGTCATATCGTCCCACAACGCATTGACCGCCACGCCGCGCTCGAGGTCGACACCCCAACGTTCGCCCACGGTCACCAGCCGCCGCGCCGCATCGACACATGCCCGGCGCTGCTCGCCGCTGCCATGGTCGAGCGTGCTCCAGCGCAACAACAGCCAGGCCCACTCGAACTGGTGGCCGGGCTCGACAATGCGACCCGCCTCACCGGGCATCGGCCGCCAGTGGAAGTCGAAGTACTCCCGGATGCCGCCCCGCTCCGGGTCGACGAACGCGCGTAGACATAGAGCTATCAGCTCCCCCGCCAGGCGGATCCAGGGTTCCTGCGCCGCGCCGTCGGTGGTTTCGATCCACGCGAGCGCCGCTTCCAGCAAATGCATGTGAGGGTTCGACTGTAGCGGCAGACTCGGCGGCTGTGACTCCTCGAATCCGCCCTGCTCGCGACCCCATGCGGCACGCAACCGCGCGAGCAACCGCTCCGCCGTGTACGCCGTGGGAAAACGGTCGCCCGCCGCGGCATTCACGCGCGCAAGCGCGAACAGGTAAAACGCGTGCTCGTACAAACTGAACGAGCCGGTGGGCGAGAGACTTCCCTCTTCCAGCGCGGTATGAAAGACACCGTCGTCTGCATGCATCCGCCCGAAGAGGTAGTGGCACCCGTGCATCACGGGGTCTGACCGCGACGAACGCCAACCACCCCGATGCCCGACGTCGAACACGTACATCTGGCGTGCGACCACGCGTCCACGGCGCACCGCGCCGGAGGCGGCAAACCCACGCGTGCGTTCATCGTACGCGAGTTGTTCGAAATAACCGCCGGAAATCCGATCGACGCCGTGCTCATCCCAACGCGGCAACGCGTCGTCACGGAGCCAGCGTGCGAGCGTCCTTTCAAGCGCAACCACCGCGGCCCACCCAGACCCTGCCAAATTGTTCGACTCTGTCATCGGCAGTACTCAGTGTAAGCGGTAATCATGGCATGGCATCCGGAGGATTGGAAACTAAAGCAGCCTCCGTGCTGAATTGAGAGAATGTCGGTGCGGCACACCCCTAAATACGTAGTCCTAGTCTTACTTGGCGATGGGTTCAACGCGTCGTACGGACGCATCATTGGAGATACAGATGCGAATTGGTTTCATAGGTTTGGGCAACATGGGCGCGGCGATCGCCGGGAATCTCGTCAAGGCGCCTTTCGACGTGGCGGTATGGAACCGCAGCGCTGCGAAAGCCGGCGCCGTGGTCGCCGCCGGCGCCATCCTGGCGGCGAGCCCCAGGGAGGCGGTGGCCGGCCGCGAGGTCGCCATGACGATGTTGGCCGACGATGCGGCGCTCGACGCGGTCATGCACGGCGCGGACGGCGTCCTGGCAGGCTTGCAACCGGGTGGCATTCACATCTCCTTGAGCACCATTGCAGTGGCCACCGCAGACCGCCTTGCCGAGGCCCATCGCGAGCACGGACAGCGTTTCGTCTGCGCCCCCGTGTTCGGCCGGCCCGAAGCCGCCGCCACGGCCGCGTTGACCATTGCCGCCGCGGGTGACGCCGCGGACCTGCAGGCAATCGCAAGCATCTTCGCCGCAATCAGCAAGAAGGTGTTCGCCGTGGGAACGAAGCCCTCGGCGGCCAATCTCGTCAAGCTCTGCGGCAATTTCATGATCATGTCTTCGATCGAGATCATGGGCGAGGCGCTTGCGCTCGCGGAGAAGGGCGGCGTCGCCAAGGCTCAGTTTCTCGAGGTGATGACCAGCAACCTGTTCGACGCTCCGGTATTTCGTAACTACGGCAAGCTGCTGGTGGAGCGCAAGTTCACGCCCGCCGGTTTCGCCGCGCCGCTCGGCCTCAAGGACATGCGGCTCGTCGGCCAGTCCGCCGAAACTCTGCGGGTGCCCATGCCCATGCTCGGCGTAGTGCGCGATCACCTGTTGCAGACCATCGCGGCGGAGGGAGAGGACATCGACTGGTCGGGCATCGGGCTCACCATCGCCCGGAACGCGGGCCTTTGATGGCGAGCATTCCTGCCGGCGTCGGCCCCCAATATCCGCATGTGGTCGTCATGGTGGGCGCGACCGGAGACCTCGCCCGCCGCAAGCTGCTGCCGGGACTGTTCCACCTGTCCAGCGCGGGATTCATCCCTTCCTGCCAGATCATCGGCGTGTCCCTGGACGACATGGATTCGGCAGGCTTCCGGGTCTTCGCACGTCAGGCCTTGATCGAGTTCTCGACGCGCAAGGTGAGCGATGAGGACTGGGCCGTCTTTGCGAAAAATCTGCACTATGTACCGCTCGGTGCGGGCGCCGCGGCGCTCAGTGCCGCCGTCACCGCGGCGGAACAGACTTTCGGCGGCGAGAGCCGCCGGTTGCACTACTTGAGCGTGCCGCCCAATGCCGCGCTCGCGGCGGTGCGGCTGCTCGGCGAAGCGGATCTCGTCGCACGCTCGCGCGTGATCATGGAAAAGCCGTTCGGCACCAATCTGGCCACCGCCGTCACGCTCAACACGCGGCTTCATGAAGTGTTCGACGAGAGCCAGATATTTCGCATCGATCACTTCCTCGGCAAGGAGCCCGCCCAGAACATCCTGGCGTTCCGTTTCGCCAACGGCTTGTTCGAACCGATCTGGAACCGCAACTTCATCGATCACGTGCAGATCGACGTGCCGGAGACCCTCGGCCTCGGCAAGCGTTCGGCCTTCTACGAGCAGACCGGGGCCTACCGCGACATGGTGGTGACCCACCTGTTTCAGATTCTGGCCTTCATGGCCATGGAGGCACCGACCTCGCTGGAGCCCAAGCCCATCAGCGAGGAGAAGAACAAGGTCTTCCGCAGCATGCTCCCCATCAAGCCGGCCGACGTGATTCGCGGCCAGTACACCGGTTACCGGGCGGAGGAAGGGGTCTACCGCGATTCGGACACGGAGACCTTCATTGCCCTGAAATGCTTCATCGACAACTGGCGCTGGGCCGGCGTTCCTTTTTATCTGCGCACCGGCAAACGGCTCGCCGAAGGCCAGCGCATCATCTCGATCGCCTTCCAGGAGCCGCCCAAGAGCATGTTTCCCGCAGGCTCCGGGGTGGGTGCCCAAGGCCCAGACCATTTGACCTTCGATCTCGCGGACGCGTCCAAGGTATCGTTGTCCTTCTACGGCAAGCGTCCCGGCCCCGGGATGCGGCTCGACAAGCTCAGCCTGCAGTTTGCCATGCACGACACCGGACACTACGCAGACGTGCTGGAAGCCTACGAGCGCCTCATCTTGGACGCGATGCGCGGCGATCACACGCTGTTCACGACCGCCGAGGGCATCGAGCGTCTCTGGGAGGTGTCGATTCCCCTGATCGAAGCGCCCCCGCCGGTGCGGCTGTACGCACCCGGCTCCTGGGGCCCCAATTCGATCCACCAGCTCATCGCGCCGAATGCATGGCGTCTGCCCTTCGAGCGCGGCTGGCGCGATCCCAACCGTGAGGGGAGCTAGGCCATGAGCCGCTGGCGTTCGGACGGAGTAAAAATCATCCGTGCAGACCAACTCGATGCATCCACGGCGCAGACGCCCGGCATGCACCGGCACGCCGCCGTCACGGCACGGACCGGTGCCGCGAAGCTCTGGGCCGGCACGGTCACCATCGAGGCGAAGGCGAAGACGGGTGCCCATCACCACGGTGATCTCGAGAGCGTCAACTATGTCGTCAGCGGCGTCGCCCGGCTGCGCTGGGGTGCCCGGCTCGAGTTCGTCGCCGAAGCCACGCCCGGTGACTTCATCTACGTGCCCCCCTACGTCCCGCATCAGGAGATCAACGCCAGCGACGATCTGCAGCTGCACTGCGTGCTCACCCGCAGCGGTCAGACGGGCCTGGTTGTCAACCTCGACATCGACGTCGTCGAAACACCGGAACTGGTGCGCTGGATCGACGACCTGCACGGATGAGCCGGCGTTGCGCCCCTGCGTTACGCTCCCGGCGGCGGGGACACGCGGGCGGCGAACCAGGGAACCAGCCGGCTCACCGCCTCCTCGATGTCCGACGTCGCACCCGCGAAACTCAGGCGAATGAAACGATTGCCGTCAACGGGATCGAAGTCGATGCCGGGCGCCACGGCGACCCCGGTGTCGCACAGCATGGCTCGGCAGAATTCCACGCTGTCGCGGGTGAAACGGCCCACGTCCGCATACACGTAAAAGGCGCCGTCGGGTGGAGCGATGGCATCGAGGTGCAGACGCGGCAGAGCATCCAGCAAGACCTGCCGGTTGCGACGGTAGCGGGCGACATGTCCCTCCAGTTCGTCGCGGGCGTCCATCGCCATCAACGCGGCGTGCTGACTGAGCGAGGGCGCCGTCAAAAAGAGGTTGCTGGCGTAGGCGCGCGCCCGTTCGACGTGCGACGGCGGAGCGACGAGCCACCCCAGACGCCAGCCCACCATGCTGAAGTATTTCGAAAAGCTGTTGACCACGAGTGCCTCGGGGTCGAATTCCAGCACCGAATGAGCGGGCTCGACATAGCTCAGCCCATGGTAGATCTCGTCGGACACCACGCGTATCCCGCGTTCGCGGCAGAGTCGGAGGATGGCGGCGAGTTCGCCGGCCCGGATCAGGGTGCCCGTGGGATTTGCCGGACTCGCGATGATGAGGCCGCGGGGCGGCGGGTCCAAGGCCGCGAGGGCGGCGGCCGTGACCTGATATCGGTCGCCGGGACCGGCCGGCATTTCGATGCCCTCCATGTGCAGCGCCCGCAACGTGTTGCGGTAGGCCACGTAGCCCGGCCGGGTGAAGGCGACGCGGTCACCGGGCGCGAACCTGGAGATCAACGCCAGCAACAGGGCGGGGGACGCACCGCAGGTGAGGAGGATTTGATCCGGCGCGACGGCGACCGCGTAGGTGTCCCGATAATGCCGGGCGATGCGCTGCTTGAGTTCAGGACTTTCCCAGTAACCGAGGGGCGCCGTATCGAGCACCGCATGCGCGGCCGCGATGGCGGCACGCGGCGCGCCGGTGCCCGGCTGGCCAAATTCCAGGTGGAGTATGGAACGACCCTGTGCTTTCAACTGGTGTGCGAGGCGGCTGATGCCCATCGCCCTGAATTGTTCCACGGGGGCGGGAATGAACGGCATAGGAGCGAAGTTTAGCCCGATTCATCCCGCGACACGGTGTTTTGACATCCCGACGCTCTTTGTGGATGATTCGCAGCGAATCATCACGGACGGCCTCATGATCAGAAAATCGCGAAATCATTGAAGATCGGCCACAACGTCGCCATCGGATGGAAGTGCCAGTTCCTCGACAGCGATTTGCACCACATCGAGTATTCGGGGAAGAAGCCGGGTGTCGATGCCATCGAGATCGGAAACAACGTCTGGATCGGCTGCTACGCGCACATCTATCGGGGCACGGTCATCGCCGACAACTGCGTCATCGCCGCCGACGCGGTGGTGCGCGGCAGGTTCGATCAACCCAACTGTCTCATTGGCGGCAATCCTGCGCGGGTCCTGCGCACGGGTGTCAACTGGCGTCTCTGAAAAGCGCACCTGCGCGGCCGCGACCTAACGTGCATTTGCGGCTGCGTGTGGGATCGCAATGGCGCCGGGACGGCAGCGGCCGCAGGTCGCGGCGGGTCCGCTAGGCTGACCAATCGCACTAGAACCGTTTCGAGAAGCCGACCGACAGGCCGCCCGGCAGTAATTGCACCGACAGGGGCACGGCGCGGGTCGTGCTCCAATATCCCACCGCCGTCCCCAAGGCCCAGCCAGCGATGACGTCCGTCTGCCAATGCGCCTGGCTTTTCAGCCGGGCGAACGCATCGTAGACCGGCAGCGCCTCCAGGGCCCAGATCCACGGATCCTGCCGGCCGTAATTCGCGATGAACGGCGTCACGAAACTCGCCTGCAGGGTGACCTCCCCGCTGGGAAAACTCTGCCCGCCACCCTTGAACCACGCGTTCGGCTGGTTGCCCTGGTAGGGCCGAGCACGACCGAAGGCATGCTTCACCACCGTCGCACCGATTCCTGAGATCGCCGACGCATCGATCGTCTGCCAGAAGGTGTGGCCCAGCTCGTTATCGTTCCCGAACCACAGGCTTCCCACCACTTCGAGCGCGACGACACCGTCTTCGAGTCCGGTCTGATAGTTTCGCGCCCAGATGCCGTGTTGATCCAGCGGCAACTCGTGGTCGAACCCGGCGTACGCATGACCCGACGCCAGCACCAGCAACAGCACCCCCAGGCAGCGTGACCGACTCACGAAAACCGCCTCTGCGCTCGCTGGTACATCGGATGGTCGTTGATGATGCATTCCCCCATGACATGCCCGGCCGCAATCATACGATCAAGAGACTCTGTATTGCAAAGCAAGAAGCGCGCGGCTGGTGCAGCGGCCGCTGGCGGTAAAATCCCGCTCGCCCCATATTCCTTGCGGGACGGCCGCCCGGGCCTACACTGGCGGGTATGCCATTTTCCGAAAGGCCGGATGCCCCGTCGCCGGCGACGACCCCCGCCGCTGCGCGCGGCATTCCATCCTTTTCTCGCTCGCCGCTCGTGCCTCTCGCAAGCCTTTGTGGACTGCTTTGGACGCTCACCTCGGTGCTGGAGATCGCCGCACGTTTCCTGCACGATCCGGCCATTCCCACGTGGCAACCCGTCATCCTCACCGCGATACCCACCGGCCCGATGCTGGTGTGGTTGATCGTTCAGTTGAAGTCGGACCGTTATTTTCAGCCGACGCTCGAACCCCCCAGGCCGTGGTTCTTCCATCACCTGCGACAGCTGCCCCTGCTTGCGATTGCCTACATCGCCATCGTCGACGGACTCCGCCTCGCTCTGAAAGCCGTCTCCGGAGTCGACGCCGGTTTTCATGGCCGCCTTCCCTACGAGGTCATCAAGGTCACTTTATTTTACTGCCTGTGGCTAGGACTCGTTTATGGCGCGTTGTCGCTGATGCGATCTCGACGGCAGGGTGCGCAGCTCGCACGTATCCAGCAGGCCCTGGTCGAGTCACAGCTGGCAACGCTGCAGTCGCAGCTCAGGCCGCATTTCTTGTTCAACACGCTCAACACCGTCTCTGCTCTCATGCAGACCGACATCGTTCGCGCCGATCGTGTTTTGGCGAAACTCGGCGATCTCCTGCGGGCGAGTCTCGGTGCAGGCAGCAGCAATACCGTGGCTCTGCGGGAGGAGCTGCGGCTGTTGAAGCTTTACACCGACATCATGGAAGAACGATTCGCGGGACGCGTGCTGACCGGCTGGCAGATCGCCGACGATGCCCTGCCGGTGCCGGTCCCGGCGCTGATATTGCAGCCGTTGCTCGAAAACGCCTACCGGCATGGCATCGAACGGACCACGGGAATCGAGCGGATCAGCGTGACGGCGGCCTGCGCTGCAGGCCGGCTGCAGATCGAGATCCGTAATACCGGCGCTCCGTTGGCGCCGGGCTGGCGGGACGGGGTTGGAATCGCCAACTGCCGGGAACGGCTGCGCGTTTTGTACGGAGCGAACTCGTGTTCGATATTGCCCCCGACGCGTGCGGCGGCGTTGCAACATCGATTTCTCTGCCGGTCCGCGAGCCGCCATGATTCGCTCGTTCATCGTCGACGACGAAGCCCCGGCCCGCGAAAAGCTCCGCCTCTGGCTCGGCGACACAGGAGACTTTCGCGTGGCGGGAGAAGCGGCCGACGGATTGAGCGCGGCATCAGCGCTCGTGGCGCGCAACGTCGACGTCGTCTTCCTGGACGTGCAGATGCCGGGACTGACAGGCCTCGAGTTGGCTGCTCAGCTCGAACCAGCCCTGGCGCCGCTGCTCGTCTTCGTGACCGCCTACGATGCCCACGCCGTGGCCGCATTCGAGTTGGATGCCGTCGATTACCTGCTCAAACCTTACGATCGCGATCGCTTCGGACGGACTTTGGAGCGTGTGCGGGCGAGACTGCCGCTGGACGGCTCACGGGCATCCCCGGTCCGCGCGGCACGGGCCCATACCGGACTCAGCGATCGTCTTCTGGTGCCCACTCCCGTGGGTCTACGAATGATAGAGAGTGCCACCGTGCATTCGCTCGAGGCCGACGACAACTACGTGCACGTGTACACGGCGGAAAGCCGCTTCATACTGCGCAGAACGTTGCGAGATCTCATCGCGCAGCTCGGCGAGGGACGCTTCGTCCGCGTCCACAAGTCGGCCGCCGTCAACCTTCGTGAAATCGATTCGCTCGCGCCGCTTTTCAAGGGCGATTTCGAAATACGGCTGAAATCCGGCCGGCGTCTGCGGCTGAGCCGTCGTTATGCCACCGAGCTCTTCACGCTGATGGGTCATTGACGCACTTCCAGCGTCGTCCATCCCGTTCGCCTCCGTCAGGCTCCGCTCACCCCGGCCACGCTCCGTCTGCCTCACGACCGTCGCATTCGCGGCATCGCTTCGATAGGGTGCGGACTACGGATAGTACGGCTCGCCACGTCGTCACGGCCGGCGAGGGTGAGGAGTCATTTATGGAATACCCGATGCACGCAACCCCCCCGCTGATCAGCCTGCGCGGCGTCGGCAAGGAATACGGCAGCGCTGCCGGACCGAGGACCGCACTGCACGACGTCAGTCTCGACATTGCCACCGGCGAGTTCGTGGCCATCATCGGCAAGTCGGGCAGCGGCAAGACGACGCTCATCAACCTGCTGACCGGGATCGACTCGCCCACGCGGGGATCGATCCGGATCGGCACGACTTTGGTACATGAGCTCGACCAGGACCGGCTCGCTCGATGGCGTGGGAAATCGGTCGGCGTGGTGTTCCAGTTCTTTCAACTGCTGCCGACCTTGACGGTCGCCGAAAACGTCATGCTTCCCATGGACTTTTGCAATGCATTTTCGCCTCGCCAACGCCGTGAACGGGCGTTGCACCTGCTGTCTGAGATGGGCATCGCGGAGCAGGCCGACAAACCTCCCGGCGCGCTCTCCGGCGGCCAGCAGCAACGAGCTGCCATTGCCAGAGCGTTGGCAAACGATCCGCCCATCGTCGTCGCGGACGAACCCACGGGCAACTTGGATTCGAAAACGGCGGAAGAAGTGATGGCATTCTTCGCCGGGTTGGTGAGCGCCGGCAAGACGGTGGTCATGGTCACCCACGAGCGGGAACTTGCGCGCTACTTCGCGCGCGCGATCACGCTCTCGGACGGCAGCGTGGCGGGTACCGCCACTGCGGCGATGCCTGGCCGGGGAGAAACTTGACGAGGTGGAAGAAGCTCGGCGGCGATGTCGTCGCGAGCCGGGGCCCGCTCTTCTTGATGTCGGGCGCCATCGCCGTGGGCATCTTCGCCGTTGCGGCAATCGCCACCGCCTATGCCGTGCTGAGCCGGGAGATCGACAAGGATTATTTGTCCGCCGACCCACCCTCGGCGCTGCTCGAACTCGAGCATCTCGATGACGCCGGCGTCGCCGGCGTCAGGCGTCAGGCGGGTATTGCCTGGGCCAACGCCGGCGGCAGCTCGGCAGGTCGCATCGAAGTGGAACCCGGGCGATGGCTGCCGTTGCTGCTGTTCACCGTGCCGGATTTCGCCGTCCAACACATCAACCGGGTGGAACTCAGGGAAGGCCGCTGGCCGGACCGAGCGGGAGAAATCGTGATCGAGCGATCGGCGATGACGCTCGCGCGGGCTTCCCTCGGCCACCGAATCGAGATTCGGACGTCGAACGCCTCCCCCCATGAGGTGACGCTCACCGGGGTCGTTCACGATCCAACGCTGGCGCCGGCATCGCAGCAGCAGGCGGTGTACGGATATGTCACTCCGGCTACCCTGCAAATGCTCGGCGAGCGTATCGCCTCGCACAGTCTCAACGTAGCCTTAACTGCGGCCGTAGATACGCGCTCGACAGAACGAGTCATAATCGCCGCAGCACGATGGCTGCAACACGCAGGCTACGGTACCGGCGAAATCCGCATACCTCCCCGGCATCATCCACATTGGGGTGTGATGAGCAACATCGTACGCATGCTGCTGGCGTTCAGCATGCTGGCGCTCATTTTGAGCGCCCTCTTGTCCGCTATGCTCACGGCGGGCCTCCTGGCGCCGCAGATCCGCCAGATCGGCGTCATGAAGGCCATCGGGGCCCGCACCCATCAGATCATGACGCTGTATCTAAGTCTGATCGCGGCCGTTGCGGTGACCGCCGTCGCGATCGGTCTGCCGATGGGCGTACACGCGGGAGGCGCACTGGCCGGCTTCGTCGCGCGCAACCAGAACATCGATCTGTCCAGCCTTTCCGTGCCGGGGTGGCTCTACCTCGCGCTGGCGGCGGGCGGCGTCGCCGGCCCGCTCCTGCTGGCGCTCGTCCCCATCACCCTTGCGGCCCGTCGGACCGTGCGTGAATCCCTGTTCGACTACGGCGTGGTCATTCGTGCGCGCACGCCCGGGCGTTCGACTTCCGCGTTATTCCAGGGCTTTCCGCTACTCACTCTGGCGGTGCGCAACAGCGTTCGTCGTCGGGCGCGACTCGCGCTCACCCTCGGCGTCCTGGCGACGGCCGGAGCGTTGTTCATCACGAGCTTCAACATCCTCGCAGCATGGCGGCAGAATCTGGTTGCGGCCGGCGCCGATCGCCGCCATGACCTCGAAATTCGCCTGGTAGAGCCACGGCCGGTGACCGATTTGAAGAATTTGGTGGCCCGCCTCCCCGGCGTGCGAACCGTGGAAGTCTTCGACGAAGAGGCTGCGGCCATCCGCCGCGACGACGGCCTCATCATCACGAGGACGTTCCCCGACGGAGTACATGGCAGCCTGAGTCTCGACGCGGTGCCGGCCGACAGCGCCTTCGTCCACCCCAACTTGATCGCGGGACGCTGGCTGACGAGGTCTGTGCTGTCCGGAAGCGTCCTCAACGAACAGGCTCTCGCCTACTTTCCCGACGCCCACATCGGTGATTTCCTGGAACTCACGGTGCGAGGAAGAGCGGGCCGCTTGCGCTTGGCCGGCGTCGTCCGTGAGCACCTCGCCGGCGCGACGATTTACCTCACCTCGGAAGATTTCGCACGGGAGTTCGGCCAGGCAGGTTTCACCGCCGGGCTTCGTCTCGGCCTGGACGATGAAAGCGAAGAATCGCAGATCAAAGTGACCGCCACGCTCGAGCGTTTGCTCGAGAACGCCGGCATCAAAGTAGCAGGGTCGACATCGCGGAGCCAGGTCGGGCGGGTGCTCGCCGGACATCTCTTCATCCTTGTTTTCGTTCTGATCGTGATGTCGGCCTTGATGGCTCTCGTCGGTATGTTTGGGCTCGGCTCCGCGATGGCGATGAGCGTGCTCGAGCGACGGCGCGAGCTGGCCGTGTTGCGCGCGATCGGCGCGGGCAACGCTGCCGTCCTCCTCACCGTGCTCTGTGAGGGCGTGTTCATCGGCTTCCTGAGCGTGATCGCCGCTGCCGTCCTGTCCATTCCGGTAACTCTGCTGATCGCAAACTTCGTCGGCAGCGCGATGCTCGGCCCCTGGCAAGGCGTGGTCGTGTCGGCCACCCCCGTCCCCGTTTGGCTGGCCGTCGTAGTCCTCGGCGCGGCATTCGCGAGCGCCTGCCCCGCCCGCGGGGCATCGAGGATGACGATTCATGAAGCGTTGGCCCACCCGTAAGGAGCGATCCGCGTGAAGACATTTTTAAAGTATTTCGTAGCCGCTGCCGTGGCAGTGGCGGTGCTGGCCACCGTCATGCATCACGCAAGTTTCGAGGGGCTGATGCGCACGATCCATGGCGGATGACGCAGGGCCGACGACGATGGCCGCCGACCGCCTATGAAACGGCGGTCTGTTCCCGTTCCCAGCCCTTGCCGGCCAGCAGCACGGTACGCGGCACCTTGTGCGCACCGCTGGCGTAATACGCCACCTGCCGACGGGACAATCCGAGCGCCTCGGCGGCGTCACTCAAACTCAGGCCGCCCGTCGCGATGAACGCGTGCCCAGGCAAGAGCCTCGGCGGTAAATGCGGTGGCGGATGCTCGGCAGATACATTTCCGGCCGGCTCGATCTGAATCATGCAGCCTCTGCGAGACTATAACCTATGGCTTCCAAGGCAGCTTCGTGGGTCATCGCGGCGGAGGTTTGAAGGTATCGGACACCACGAGTCCGTGATCTTTCTCCCCGTCGATACGCTGGCGACCGTCACTATCGGTCTTGCCGCTTCAGCCAACACGCGTAATTAATTGGTCGGGGCGACAAGATTCGAACTTGCGACCCCTTGCACCCCATGCAAGTGCGCTACCAGGCTGCGCCACGCCCCGACCGAGCCGGAATCATAGCGCAAAACGGCGTGCAGCACCCGGGTGCCGCCCCGGTGCCGGTCTGCACCCGGCCCGGCTCACGGCTTAGCGCCGCAGGATCTTTATCAGTTCTTCGAGTTCGAGCCGCATCTGGTGGATGAGCTGCTGGCTCTGGTTCAAGTCGACCTGGGCATCGTCGCCGGTGAGCCGGTTGCGGGCGCCGCCGATGGTGAACCCCTGCTCGTAGAGCAGGCTGCGGATCTGGCGGATCACCAGCACGTCCTGGCGCTGGTAGTAGCGGCGGTTGCCGCGTCGCTTGACGGGTTTGAGCTGGGGGAACTCCTGTTCCCAATAGCGCAGCACGTGCGGTTTGACGCCGCACAGTTCGCTCACTTCACCGATGGTGAAGTAGCGCTTGCCCGGAATGGGCGGCAGCTCGCTATTGTTGCTTGGTTCCAGCATACGCCTCGACGCGGGCCTTCAGTTTCTGCCCGGGACGGAAAGTGACGACGCGGCGTGCACTGATGGGGATCTCCTCGCCCGTCTTCGGATTGCGACCGGGGCGTCGGTTCTTGTCGCGCAGGTCGAAATTGCCGAAACCGGACAGTTTTACCTGCTCGCCCGAAGACAGTGCGGCCCGAATCTCCTCGAAGAACAAATCAACGAGCTCGCGGGCTTCCCGCTTGTTGAGCCCCAGCTGATCGAATAGGGCCTCGGCCATCTCTGCCTTGGTCAGGGCTGCCATGCTTATTGGTCTCTTATGGAGGCGCTCAATTCATCCCGTAACCGGGCGACTACTGCGGTCACCACGGCGTCTGCGTCGACGTCGGTAAGAGTGCGTGAAGAGTCCTGTAAAATCAAGCCTAAAGCGACACTTTTTCGTCCGCTTTCTATGCCCTGTCCGCGGTAGATGTCGAAGACGCGCAGATCGATGAGGAGGCCCGCCGCGCTTACCTTAACATTTTCCCGCAGGACTGCCAGGGGAACGCTTTCGTCGACGATGACCGCGACGTCGCGCCGTACGCTGGGGAACTTCGAAATTCTTTTGTAACTTAGCCGCTTACAGAGGAATGCTTTTTCTATTTCAAGCTCGAACAGCAGCACCCCCTGAGGCAGATCCAGCGTCTTCGCCAACCGCGGATGCAGTTCGCCCAACCATCCCAGGAGCATGCCGTGCCGCGTGATGCGTGCGCTACGTCCCGGCCGCAGACACGCGAGCGTCCCGGACTCGAAGCGCACCGAGTCCACGTCGTCGGCAAGGCCGAGCACGCTCGAGACGTCGCCCTTCACGTCGAAGAAATCCGCCTTGTCGCCGCCACCGCCCCACTGCTCGGGCCAGCGCGCGCCGGCCACGACGCCGGCCAGCATCTCGACTTCACGCAGCTCGCCGGCCGTCACCTCGAATTTCTTGCCGACCTCGAACAAGCGGACCCGCGCCTGCTGACGGCGCAAGTTGTCGCGGACCGCCTGCAGCAACCCCGGCCACAGCGACACACGCATCTGGCTCAACTCCACGGAGAGGGGGTTGCTCAGGGCCAGAACCTCCGCCTCCGGGAACAGCTGTCGCTGCAGCGTGGGATCGACGAACGTATAGGTGATCGCCTCCCGGTAGCCGCGATCGATCATGGCGGTCAGCACCCGTGTCGTCGGCAGTACGGCCTCGGGCGCGTACCCCGCCACCTGCGGGGCGACGGCATGCTGTTCCGCGATGCGGTCGAAGCCGCGCAGACGTGCGACCTCTTCGATCAGGTCCGCTTCGATGCGCACGTCGAAGCGATGCGGCGGCCTGCGCACGCGCCAGCCTTCGGCGGTGCTTTCGAGGCGATCGGTGATGGCGCCGAGCACCGCCGTCACCTCCGCATCCGGAATCTCGGCGCCGAGCAGCCCGGCGAGCCGGCTGCGCCGCAGGCTCACCCATTGCTCGGCAACCGGCACGGCCACGCCCACGCCCAGGACGAGGGTCTGCAGCGGTCCCGGCGTGCCGCCGCCGAACTCGAGCAACAGGGCGGTCGCCCGCTCGAGGGCGGGCACCGGCAGGGTGGGATCGACGCCGCGCTCGAAGCGCTGGCCCGCGTCCGTGAACAGCCCCAGACGGCGGGCGCGGCCGGCGATGACGTCGGGTACGAAGTGCGCGGCCTCGAGCAGCACATCCGTGGTGGCGTCGGCAATGGCGGTGCTGCGTCCGCCCATGATCCCGGCGAGACCGATGGCGCCGCCGGCATCGGCGATGACCAGGAAGTCGGGCCCGAGCACGTGAACCTTGTCGTCGAGCAGGGTGACCGCCTCGCCCGGTCGTGCCCGACGCACGGTGAGGCCCTCGCTCAGCCTGGCGAGATCGTAGGCGTGCAGCGGCTGCCCCGATTCCATCATGACCAGATTCGTCACGTCGACGACCAGCGAGATGCTGCCGATGCCGACGCGGCGCAGGCGCTCGCGCAGCCAGGCCGGCGACTTGGCGCCCGCGCGCACCCCGCGCACCACGCGGCAACTGAACACCGGACAGTCCTCGCCCGCCTCGAGGCTCACGGGAAACACGGCCGTGTCCTCGGCGGCCACCGGCACCACGCGGTACTGCAGATAGCGGCGTTCCTGCGCGGCCGCGTAGTCGCGTGCGATGCCGAACACGCTCATGCAGTCACCGCGGTTCGGCGTTGCATTGACTTCGAGCTGCGAGTCGTCGAGCCGCAATGCCGCGCGCAGCTCGGTGCCCGGCACGAGCCGCGGCTCGAGCTCCAAAATGCCGTCGTGCTCCACGCCGAGCCCGAGTTCGCGCGCCGAGCACAACATGCCGTTCGATTCGACGCCGCGCAGGACGGTGCGCCCGATGCTGACGTCGCCCGGCAGCTGCGCCCCCGCAATGGCCACCGCTACTTTGAGTCCCGCGCGTACGTTCTTCGCACCGCACACGATCTGCAGTCGCTCGGTGCCCTGGCTGACGAGGCACACGGACAGCTTGGCGGCGTCCGGATGCGGGCGAACCTCGAGCACTTCGCCGACGAGCACGCCGGAGAACGGCGGCGCCACCGGCGTGACCGCCTCGACCTCGAGCCCGGCCAGCGTGAGCCGCGCCGCGAGTTCCGCCGGGGTCACGTCGAGCGGCGTGAACTCCGCCATCCAGTCATGGGTGATCTTCACGGAAACTGCTGCAGGAACTTGCTGTCGTTTTCGAAGAACAGCCGCAGATCGTCGACGCCGTAGCGGAGCATCGCGAGCCGCTCGATGCCGATGCCGAAGGCGTAGCCCTGCCAGCGCTCGGCGTCGATGCCGGCCGCGCCCAGCACCTTCGGGTGGATCATGCCGCAGCCCAGCACCTCCAGCCAGCCGGTCTGCTTGCACACGCGGCAACCCACGCCGCGACAGAACACGCATTCGATGTCGACCTCGGCGGACGGTTCCGTGAACGGAAAATACGAGGGACGCAGGCGCATGCCCAGCGGCCGTTCGAAGAAATGCTCGACGAAGGTGTGCAGCATCGCCTTCAAATTGGCGAAGCTCACCTTCTCCCCGACGCAGATACCCTCGACCTGGTGGAACATCGGCGTGTGCGTCATGTCCGAGTCGTTGCGATAGACACGCCCCGGGGCGATCACCGACAGCGGCGGCGCGTGCGCGCGCAGGTGGCGGATCTGCACCGGCGAGGTGTGGGTGCGCAACAGCCGCCCGTCGGGAAAATAAAACGTGTCGTGCATGGCACGTGCCGGATGGTTGGGCGGGATGTTGAGCGCTTCGAAGTTGTGGAAATCGTCCTCGACCTCCGGACCGGTGGCGATTTGAAAACCCGCCTGGAGAAAAATGCTCTCGATGCGCAGCCGCGTGCGGGTGACGGGATGCAGGCTGCCCGGCTCCTGCCCGCGTCCCGGCAGCGTGACGTCGAGCGTGCCGTGGGCAAGCTCTGCGTCGAGCGCCGCCGCCTCGAGGCCGGCTCGACGGGCGTCGAGCGCGGCCTGCAGGACGAGCTTCGCCTCGTTGATCTTTTGCCCTGCCAGGGGCCGCTCGGCCGCCGACAGCTTCCCCAGGCCCTTGAGCTGCTCCGTGAGCAGGCCCTTCTTGCCCAGCAGCTGCACGCGCACGTCGTCGAGCGCGCCCAAATCCGCCGACGCGGACACACGGACGAGCGACTCTGCGACGAGTGCCGAGAGGTGATCTTCAGTGGACATGACAGCCCTCGACCCGGAGACGCCGACCCGTCAGGGCCAGGGTCTCCCCATCAGGTCTTCAGCCCGGCAGACTGGCTTTCGCTTTTTCCGCAATGGCCGTGAACGCCGGCATGTCGTGCATGGCGAGATCGGCGAGGACCTTGCGATCGATGGCCAGTTCCGCCTTGTTCAGGCCGTCGATCAGGGTGCTGTAGGTCAGGCCGCACAGGCGCGCCGCCGCGTTGATGCGGGTGATCCACAATGCCCGATACTCGCGCTTCTTCTCGCGCCGGCCGCGGTAGGCATACTGCCCGGCCTTGATGACCGCCTGCTTCGCGGTACGGAAGACCTTGCGGCGGGCGTTGAAATAGCCCTTGGCCTTCTTGAGGATTTTCTTGTGACGTCGACCAGCGACGACACCGCGTTTGACTCGTGCCATATTCTATAAACTCCAGTGACTCAGGCGAAGGGCAGCATGGCTTTCACGCGACCGAGATCGGTCTCGTGCACGCCGGCTTCACGGCGCAGCTGACGCTTACGTTTGCTGGGTTTCTTCGTCAGAATATGACGACGGTGGGACTGGCCACGCTTGAAGCCATTCGCAGTTTTGCGAAAACGCTTCGACGCGGCCCGTTTCGTTTTCATCTTGGGCACGTTCGACTCCTACTTTTTAGCCTTGATCACAAGCGTCCGGGTCCGAAGACCTTGACGCCGCTACAGGCGGGGGTGACAGACCGTTGAAGGTCCGCCGCTCACTTCTTTTTGGGCCCGAACACCATGATCATCTGCTTGCCTTCCATCAGCGGGTTCTGCTCGACCACCGAGTAGGGGGCGAGATCCTCAGAAATCCGCGTCAGGAGCCGGCGGCCGATGTCCTGGTGCACGAGCTCACGGCCACGGTAACGCAATGTCACCTTGGCCTTGTCGCCCTCGGTCAGGAAGCGGACGATGTTACGCAGTTTGACCTGGTAATCCGCCTCTTCCGTCCCGGGACGAAACTTCACTTCCTTGACCTGAATCTGCTTCTGCTTGCGCTTCGCGGCATGCGCCTTCTTGTTCTGCTCGAACAAGAACTTGCCGAAGTCCATGACACGCACCACCGGGGGCTCCGCCATCGGCGAGACCTCGACCAGGTCCAGTGTCTGCGAGCTGGCCAGTAACAGCGCTTCTGCGCGCGACATGACCCCTGCCTGACTTCCATCCGCTGCAATCACTCGCACCGATGGTGCGGCGATCTCCTCATTGCGCCTTACGCGCTTCGACGTTGCGATACGCGATCCTCCAAAACAAGACGGCCGCGGCTCGCGACTTCGTCGCAAAGCAAGACGCCGAGCTCCGCGAGCTCCAAGCTGCCTAGATCTTTGCCACCGCGCGTGCGTACGGCCAGGGTACGTCCCTCGACTTCTCGATCCCCGGCGACGAGAAGGAAAGGAACACGTTTGATTGTATGCTCACGGATTTTAAAGCTTACTTTCTCATACCTCAAGTCCGTTTCTACTCGAAGCCCCTGATTGCGAAGGTTTTCCGCGACTTCCGTGCAGTATTCGTCCTGGCGGTTGGTGATTCCCACGACGACGACCTGCACGGGCGCGAGCCACGTGGGCAGTTTTCCCGCGTGGTGCTCCAGCAGAATGCCGATGAAACGCTCCAGCGAGCCGAACATCGCGCGGTGCAACATGATGGGGGTGTGGCGCTGGCCGTCCTCGCCGATGTAGCTGGCACCCAGGCGGGCCGGGAGGTTCGGATCGACCTGCAAGGTCCCACACTGCCAATCCCGGCCAATGGCATCGCGCAGGACGAACTCGAGCTTGGGCCCATAGAAGGCGCCCTCGCCCGGATTCAAGGTGGTCTCGATCCCGGCCACGACACACGCCTCGCGCAGGGCGTTCTCGTACAAATCCCAGCTCTCGTCGCTGCCCACGCGTTTCGCCGGACGGTCGCTGAACTTGATGCGCACGTCCTCGAAGCCGAAATCGCGATAGATGCCGAGGATGAGCTGCGTCACCTTGACGGCCTCGGCCGTGATCTGCTGCGGCGTGCAGAAGATGTGCGCATCATCCTGCGTGAACGCGCGCACGCGCATCAGCCCATGCAGCGCACCCGAGGGCTCGTAACGGTGCACCTTGCCGAATTCCGCGATGCGCAACGGCAGCTCCCGATAGCTGCGCAGTCCCTGCTTGAAGATCTGCACGTGGCCGGGGCAGTTCATGGGCTTGATGGCGAAGACACGCTCGTCGGGCGTCCGCGTCATGAACATGTTGTCCCCGAAATTGTCGATGTGGCCCGACTGCACCCACAGTTCGCGGTCCATGATCTCGGGCGTGTTGACCTCGAGATAGCCCGCGGCGGTCTGCGTGGCACGCATGTAGGAGAGGAGCTGCTGGAACAGGGCCCAGCCCTTGGGGTGCCAGAACACGGCCCCGGGGGCCTCCTCCTGCAGATGGAACAGGTCCAGTTCCTTGCCGATGCGGCGGTGGTCGCGCTTCTCCGCCTCCTCCAACCGGGTGAGGTACTCCTTGAGCTGCTTCTCGTTGGCCCAGGCGGTGCCGTAGATCCGCTGCAGCATCTCGTTGCGCGAATCCCCGCGCCAGTAGGCGCCCGCCACCTTCATGAGTTTGAAGGCTTTCAGTTTGCCGGTGCTCGGCACGTGCGGCCCGCGGCACAGATCCTCCCAGTCGCCCTGGCCATATAAGCTGATGGGCTCGTTCGACGGGATGGCGGCGATGAGCTCGGCCTTGTAGTGCTCGCCGATGCGCTTGAAGTGCTCGACCGCCGCGTCGCGCGGCATCTCCCGGCGATGCACCGGCAGATCGCGGCCGGCGATCTCGGTCATGCGCTTCTCGATCGCCCCCAGATCCTCGGTGGTGAACGGCCGTTTATAGGCAAAATCGTAATAGAACCCATCTTCGATGACAGGCCCGATCGTCACCTGGGCCTCGGGATACAGCTCCTGGACCGCGTTGGCCATCAAATGCGACGTCGAGTGTCTGATCACGTCGAGCCCGTCCGCATCCCGGTCTGTGACGATGCTGACCGGCGCGTCGTGATCGACGAGACTCGACGTATCCACGAGGACGCCGTCGACCCTGCCCGCGAGCGCCGCCTTGGCGAGCCCCGGACCGATCGCGGCCGCGATCTGCGCCACCGTCACGGCGTGTTCGAAGGGTCGCTGGCTTCCGTCGGGAAGGGTGATCACAGGCATACGAACGTCCAACCTAAGACTGCCGGGCGAAGCGGCCCTGAGCCGATGGCCGGCTCCGCTCAAAGTGGTGCGCGCTAGTGGGATCGAACCACTGACCACCACCATGTCAAGGTGATGCTCTACCGCTGAGCTAAGCGCGCGTGGAGGGCGCGAAAGATACCGGAATCGGGCCCGCCGATAAAGGGCAACCCGCGGATTATGCCGAAAAAGGACCCTGGGTCGGCGCAATGCCGCCCTCGGGCGGGGGCGAATCGCCCGGCGCGGCCCGCAGCGCGAGCCGCAGCTGCACCTCGCCGATCACGATCAAGTCGCCATCGTTCAGAAATTGCCGCGTGATCTTACGACCGTTCACGAGCACCCCGTTGGTGCTGCTCAGGTCCTCGACGACCACGTCCCGGGAACCGTTCAGCACCTGGGCGTGAAGACGGCTCACGGAGCTATAGTCGAGTTGCAGGTCGCACCCCGGTGACCGGCCGATGCGCGTACGCCGGCCCAACACGTACGTCTCGCCGTGGGCGCCGACGAGTTCCGCACGGCGTTCGGGCGGCGGCGGCGCGACGGCAGCGGATGCCACGCCAGCGAACGGCGGGCCACCCGACGAGGCGGCGGTGAACGGCGGGGTGCCCGACGCCGCCGTGCCGAGGGGCGCGCCAGGTGATCGCCCCGCCCCAGCCGGCACGCGGTCGAACAGGGGCGCCGCCGCGCCCTCGCCGCGTTCCAGGCGGCGAATGAGGAAATCGCGTTCTTCCAGGGCACTCCTGGCATCGGCCAGCGCCGAACGCAGGGCCCGGTTGTCTTCGGTGAGCACGGTCATCTTGGAATTCGCAAACGCCAGGGCATCCGCCGCGCGTTCTAGCTCGGCCGCTGGGGAGGTCTGGGCCGCATGCGCCGCCGGCCGCTGCGCGCGTTCCGCTTCGAGCTCCCCGGCCCAGCGGGCGCGTTCGGCCTCGAGCTGCGCAGCCAGCCGGGCGCGTTCCGCTTCGAGTTCCGACTCGACGGCCACGCAACGGGCACGGGCGCCTTCCAGCTCCGCGGCGTGCTGGGCGGCGGCGAGTGCCTGTGCGGCGAGCAACGCGGCCTGTTCCGCCTGCTCCTGCTGCAGTGCGCGCACGTGACGCTCACGCTCCGCCAGGACGCCCTGCGCCTCCGCGAGCGCGCGCTCACGCTCGCGCAACGTTCCACGCAGCGCGTCGGCATTCTGCCGCTGATGGGAAGCGTCGCGCAGCGCGTCGTGCAACCGCGTATCGAGGGCCGGGTTGGGCGGCTCGGGCGACGACGCCTCCGGATCCGACGGACGCGGCTCGTCGGCAGCCCCCGGCGGCTGAACATACGTGGCCGTGATGTCCAGCGGTACCGCGTCATCCAGCACGTCGGGATCCACGACGCCGCCCGGCCACGTGGGCAATCGGTCGGTCCTTTCCAGATCCACCGGCTCCAAGCGGCCGCGTTCCGACGACATAGGCCTCTCCCGTTACCCTGCCAGGGCGTCCGGCGCTCCGAACACCGTCTGGCGCAGCTTCTGGATCTCGTCGCGCAGCCGCGCGGCCTGTTCGAACTCGAGGTTGCGCGCCAGCTTCAACATCTCCGCTTCGAGCTTCTTGATGCGCTTGGCCGCCTGTTCCGGAGGCAGCTTCGAGTAATCGACGCCCGATCCCTTGCGGTCGTTGTCCTGCACCGAGCGGGCGCCCTCCATCACGTCGCCCACCGCCTTGACGATGGTGCGCGGCGTGATGCCGTGCTGCACGTTGAATTCGATCTGCTTCGCACGTCGGCGGTCGGTCTCGGCGATGGCCCGTTCGATCGAGCCGGTACGCCGATCGGCATACAGGATGGCCTTGCCCTTGACGTTGCGTGCGGCGCGGCCGATGGTCTGGATCAACGAACCTTCGGATCGCAGAAAACCCTCCTTGTCCGCATCGAGAATCGCGACCAGGGACACCTCCGGCATGTCGAGCCCCTCGCGCAGCAGATTGATGCCGACGATGACATCGAACTTGCCGAGCCGCAGATCACGGATGATTTCCGAGCGTTCGACAGTTTCGATGTCCGAATGCAGATAGCGCACCTTGACGCCGTGTTCGCCCAGGTATTCGGTGAGATCCTCGGCCATGCGTTTGGTCAGCGTCGTCACCAACACACGCTCGTGGACCTGCGCACGCAGTTTGATTTCGGACAACAGATCGTCGACTTGGGCGCGCACCGGGCGTATTTCCACCACCGGGTCGATGAGACCGGTGGGACGCACGACTTGTTCGACGATCTGGCCGGACTTGCCGCGTTCGTAGCCGGAGGGCGTCGCCGAGACATAGATGGTCTGCGGCGCCAGATGTTCGAATTCCTCGAAGCGCAACGGGCGGTTATCGAGCGCGGACGGCAGCCGGAAACCATACTCGACCAGGGTTTCCTTGCGGGAGCGGTCGCCCTTGTACATGGCGCCGAGCTGCGGAATGGTCTGGTGGCTCTCGTCGATCACCAGCAGCGAGTTCTTCGGCAGATAGTCGAAGAGGCACGGCGGCGGCTCCCCCGGCTCGCGTTCCGAGAGATAGCGGGAATAATTCTCGATACCGTTGCAGTAACCCACCTCGTTCATCATTTCCAGATCGAACAAGGTGCGCTGCTGCAGGCGCTGCGCCTCCACCAGCTTGCCGGCGCCATGCAGCTCCGCCAGCCGCAGCCGCAGTTCGTCACGCACCCGGTCCACCGCCGTGTGCACCCGCTCCTTCGGCGTCACGTAGTGGGTGGAGGGATAGACGGTCAGGCGCGGCACCTTGCGCATGACCTCGCCCGTCAGCGGGTCGAAAAAGCTCAAAGCCTCCACCTGATCGTCGAACAGCTCGACGCGCACCGCCTCACGCTCGGATTCGGCCGGAAAAATATCGATGACGTCGCCCCGCACGCGGTACGAACCCTGGCGTAGATCGATTTCATTGCGCGTGTACTGCATGTCGGCGAGCCGGCGCAGCAGCTTGCGCTGCTCCAGTTTGTCGCCGCGCGACAGATGCAGCACCATGCTGAGATAGGCCTGCGGGTCGCCCAGGCCATAAATCGCCGATACCGTGGCCACGATGATGGCGTCCGGTCGTTCGAGAAGTGCCTTCGTGGCGGACAGACGCATCTGCTCGATGTGTTCGTTGATCGAGGCGTCCTTCTCGATGAACGTGTCGGACGCCGGCACATAGGCTTCCGGTTGGTAGTAATCGTAATAGGAGACGAAATACTCGACGGCGTTCTTCGGGAAGAAGACCTTGAACTCGCCGTAAAGCTGCGCCGCCAGCGTCTTGTTGTGCGCAAGCACCAGGGTGGGCCGCTGCACCTGCTTGATCACGTTGGCGATGGTGTAGGTCTTGCCCGAGCCGGTCACGCCGAGCAACGTCTGATGCGCAAGGCCGCTGACCAAGCCATCGACCAACTTCTCGATGGCCTGGGGCTGATCACCCGCGGGAGCATAGTCCGAATAAAGCTCAAAACTCATCGCGGCATTCTCTCATGCCGACGCCGTCACGGCACGCCACGATATGGCGTGCGTCTGCCTTATTTCGTACACTCCTTTCCCCGTTTTTCAATAGGTATCCGCAATTGACCCCGTATCTCTCGAAGCGTGTCCAGAAGGTCAAGCCCTCCCCCACCCTGGCCGTCACCGCCCGCGCCGCCAAGCTCAAGGCCGAAGGCAAGGACATCCTGGGTCTCGGCGCCGGCGAACCGGACTTCGACACCCCGCTGCACATCGCAGATGCGGGGGTCGACGCCATTCGCAAGGGCGTGACCCGGTATACCGCGGTGGACGGCACGGCTGAACTCAAGGACGCCATCATCGCCAAATTCAAGCGGGACAACGGCTTGAGCTACGAGCGGAACCAGATCCTCGTGTCGTCCGGCGCCAAACAAACCTGCTACAACGTCTGCTCGGCGCTCCTCGACGCCGGCGACGAGTGCATCATCCTGGCTCCCTACTGGGTGTCCTATCCGGACATGGCGCTGCTGGCCGACGGCATTCCGGTGTTCATCGATGCCGGCGCCAAACAGGGCTATAAGATCACCCCCGCGCAGCTCGCCGCCGCGATCACCCCGCGGACCAAGATGATGTTCTTGAACAGCCCGAGCAACCCGACCGGGTCGGCCTATACCCGTGCAGAGCTGCAGGCGTTGGGCGCGGTGCTGGACCAACATCCCCAGGTCATCATCGCCGCCGACGAGATGTACGAGCACATCTATTGGGCCGCGGAACCATTCACGAGTTTCGCGCAGGCGAACCCCCGGCTCTACGACCGCACCATCACCATCAACGGCGTATCGAAGGCGTATGCCATGACCGGCTGGCGTATCGGATATTGCGGTGGACCGAAGGAGATCATCGCCGCCATGAACACCATCCAGGGGCAGTCCACCTCGAATGCGTCCAGCATTTCACAGCGCGCCGCCACCGTTGCCCTGAACGGGCCTCAGGAGTGCGTCGCCGGGATGAATGCAGCGTTCAAGGAAAGGCACGACTTCGTGGTCGCCGGACTCAACGCGATTTCCGGCATTTCCTGCCGCCCCGGCGCCGGCACGTTCTACGCGTTCGCCGACGTCACGGGCGCCATGCAGTCCCTCGGCATCGAGGACGACAATGCCTTCGCCGAATACCTGCTGATCGAGGGCGGCGTCGCCGTGGTGCCGGGTTACGCCTTCGGCGCACCGGGGCACATGCGCATCTCCTTCGCCTGCAGCAAGGACACGCTAAAGGACGCCTTGGGCCGGATCGAGCGCGCCCTGGCGGTGGCGGTCGCCAAGCGCGCCTGAGCGCCGCGCGTTGCGCGATAGGCAGCGCCGGGGCGCCGCTACCGCGAGGCGTGCAACTCGAGCACAGCCTCCGGAACTAGCGCCAGATCATATATTGACGGTAAAACCATGAAATATATCAAGTTAGGCTCCACCGGCTTGCGGGTCTCGCCGCTCTGCCTGGGCTGCATGACGTATGGCATTCCAGCACGCGGCGACCATGCCTGGACTCTCCCCGAAGACGCCGGCCGTCCGCTGATCCGCCAGGCCGTCGAGGCGGGAATCAATTTCTTCGACACCGCCAACGTCTACTCCGACGGGACCTCGGAGGAAATTCTGGGCCGAGCGCTCAAAGATTTCACGAGACGCGACGACACGGTGATTGCCACCAAGCTGTTTTCCCCCATGACGACGGGACCCAATGCGAAGGGCCTGTCCCGCAAAGCCGTATTCGCCGCGATCGATGCCAGCCTGGCCCGATTGGGCACCGATTATGTCGATTTGTATCAAATACATCGGTGGGATTATTCGACGCCGATCGAAGAAACGCTCGAGGCCCTCCACGACATCGTCAAGGCAGGCAAGGTACGTTACCTCGGCGCATCGTCCATGTTTGCCTGGCAATTTGGTAAATCTCTGCACGTGGCCCGCGAACGGCGCTGGACGCCCTTCGTCACGATGCAGAACCATTACAACCTGCTGTACCGGGAGGAAGAGCGCGAAATGCTGCCGCTCTGCGCCGACGGCGGTATCGGCGTGCTGCCCTGGAGCCCGCTGGCCCGCGGACGCCTGACACGTCCCTGGGAGGTCACGACCGAGCGAACCAAGACCGACG
>CAZZYJ010000002.1:0-45004 GCA_964658215.1 uncultured Steroidobacteraceae bacterium
GGACGTATTTCCAGCTCGTCGTTGCAAGCGTTTACGCCGTGGCCGACGTCATGGTCTGGAAGTCCACCGCGATCTTGGTGCAGATGACGTCCAATCCCACGGCCGGCTTGATCCCCCGCCTGGGCCAGACGTGCGGCGACAAAATATCCGACGCCGTCAGGTCCGGATGCCGGGGATCATTGGGTGCTATCGCCATGCGCCTTCAAGAGTCCCAAGTTTACGATTGCAGTTGCAGATCAACAGTTTGCCATCCGCTTCAGGATCAAAACCGAATGTGATACACAGTTCGTCAAGCTCAAATTGTGCACCTGCGACCTGATTCTCGCACATGCTCTAAGGAATACAAGCTAAGCGATTGTATTGCTAGGGCTTCGGGGTAACCCGGCATCGAGCGCTTCATTCGCCTGTCGGTGCAGCGCGTGCAGTCGTGACTCCATGGACGCCTGTAGCTCCAAGAGCCCCGCCGGCGTCAGTCCTTTCGGTACGTACACCGGTTCTCCGACCGCGATCACCACCCTCGCGCCCGGCTTCGGAATCACGAAATGGTCCCACTGAATCCGCCATGCACGCGAGGCGGCATAGGCCATCGGCACCATGGGCCGCCGTGACAGTTGCGCCAGCAGCACCGCCCCGGGCTTGAATTTCCAGAGCGGTCCGCGCGGACCGTCCGGGGTGATGGCGGGCGAAACCCCGTCGTGCACCAACGCCTGATAGTAATCGCGCAGCGCCCGGGCGCCGGTGTGCGTGGAAGAGCCGCGGATCACGTGGCCACCGACGCGGCTCACCAGCAGGGCGGCGATCTCGCCATCGACGGACGGGCTGATCAAGAAGCCGAGCTTGACGGTGGCGGCCTGCCGCGCCAGCAGGAGCTTCACGCAGAACAGCGTGTGCTGGTGCCAGTAGACCGGGATGAACGACGGCGCGTCGCCGAGCGCCGCCGTGATGTGCTGCGCCCCCAACACCTGCGTCACCCGCGACCAGCCCCAGACTCTGCGCACCAGCCACAATCCCAGGGGAACCAGCAGCCGGTACAGACGCAGACGGCTGGGGGTGAGCCGCCGGCCCGAGCGGGTCTGCTGATCGTAGAGGGTGTTGCGCAGACCGCCATCGTCGGGCTTGTTGTTCACGCCCACATTCTCGATAACGCCGCCGCGCTCCGCAATAGCCCGCCGGGCCGGCTACGTTACAATGGGCGGATGCATACTCAGGCCCCTCCCCCTGGCCCCGCCGACGGCTTCGATCTCGGCGGCACCGACGAATCCTTGCTGCGACTCGGCGACTATTTCTCCCGCTTTGGCGATACCTACCGGGTTTTCGCCCCCGCACGCGGCGTTTACAACTACGTGATCCACCACCCCGACGACATCAAGCGGGTGCTGTTGTCGAATCACCGCAACTACACCAAGGGCGAGGGCATGGATCGAGTCAAGATCCTGCTCGGCAACGGCATCATGACCAGCGAGGGCGATTTCTGGCGCCGGCAGCGGCGCATGATGCAGCCGTCCTTCCATCGGCGCGTCATCGAACGATTCGGTGCGCTGATCCAGGAGGTGAACGAGCGGTTCGCCGCGCGCTGGGAACGGCATGCCGCCCGCGGCGAGCCCATCAATCTCACAGACGACGTCAGTGAACTCACGCTCGACATCGTCCTGCGGTCTATTTTCGGCACCGACCTTGCTCACCTGGAGCGCAAGATGGGCGCCAACCCATTCCAGGTGGTGGCCAAGGAGCAGAACCGCGACCTCAAGTTCGCCTTCAGATTCCGCTCGCTGAGCAAGCTCGTGGCCGAACTCATCGAAGCACGGCGCCGCGAACCGGACGGCGAACACGTTGATTTTCTCAGCATGTTCATGGCCACCCGGGACCGCGACACCGACGCGGCGATGAGCGACAAGGAGATGATCGACGAGGTGCTCACGCTCATCGTCGCCGGACACGAGACCACCGCCGCCGCACTGACCTGGACGTGGTACCTGGTCAGCCAGCACCCGGACACGGCGCGGGCCCTCGAGGCCGAAGCGGACCGGGTGTCGCCCGGCATGCTGGGACTGGATGCCGCCGAGTCCCTGACGTTCACGCACCAGGTCGTGCAGGAAGCGTTGCGGCTGTATCCGCCGGGGTGGCTCATCACCCGTCGTACCATCGACGCCGACGAATTGGGCGGCTTCGCCATCGGCCCGCGCACGGACGTCTTCATCAGTCCGTACCTGCTGCATCGGCATCCCCGGTTCTGGAGCGATCCCGAAGCCTTCCGGCCGGAACGCTTCGCCGGCGCCGACGCCGCCGAGCGCCATCGGTTCTCCTATATTCCCTTCGCGGTCGGCCCCCGGCATTGCATCGGCGAAACCCTGGCCATGTTCGAGATGCTGGCGCATGTGCATGCCATGGCGAAGCGTTTCCGATTGACGCGCGCCGACGACGCACCCATAGAACTCGAGGCGCAGATCAATCTGCGGCCCCGGTCCCCCCTCATGATGACGGTACATACACGATGAAGCACACGACCTTGCTGGAGGTTCTCGAGGCCAACCGCAGCGTCGACCGCGTGATCACCCACGTGGACGGCGAGAGCGCCGAACGACGCGTGAGCTACGCCGACCTGCACGCCCGCGCGGTGGGCATCCTGCATCACCTGCAGTCGCTCGGCGCCCAGCGCGGCGACAAGATGATCCTTTTCTTGAACAACAACGAGCAGTTCCTGGACGGGTTCTGGGCGGCGGTGTGCGGCGGTATCGTGCCGGTGCCCCTGGCCGTGGGCATCAGCGACGAACATCGACACAAACTGCTCAGGGTGGCGCGCAAGCTGGGTTCGTGTTTTCTATACACCGACGCGAAAACGCTGGAGCGGCTGAGCGCGCTGGCCGTCGAGGTGGGTGAGACGCAGACGTTCGACGAACTCAAAACACGCACCTTCCTGGTCGAGTCCCTCACCGACATCTCGCGACCGGGCAGGCTCTACCGGCCGCGTCCCGACGACCTGGCCTTCATTCAGTTTTCCTCCGGATCGACCAGCGAGCCGAAGGGAGTGCTGCTCACCCATGGTAACCTCATGGCCAACATCTATGGCGCCACCGCCATCGACCATTACGGCCCGCAGGACGTCTCCTTGAGCTGGATGCCGCTGACCCACGACATGGGGCTGATCGGTTTCTTTCTCATGCAGTTCACCAACCAAGTCCACATCCATTTGATGCCGACCGACCTGTTCGTCCGACGTCCGCTGCTGTGGCTGCAGGTGGCCGCCCGCAAGCGGGTCACCATCACCTGCTCGCCCAACTTCGGCTATCGCCACTTCCTCAAGGTGCTGGGCGGCCGCAGGCTCGACGATGTCGATCTGTCCAGCATCCGCTCCTTGTACAACGGTGCCGAGCCCATCTCGGTGGAGCTGTGCAACGAATTCATGGGCGCCCTGGCCTACACGGGCCTCAAACGCCAGGCCATGTTCCCGGTATATGGATTGGCCGAGGCCAGCCTGGCCGTCGCCTTTCCCACACCCGGCGTCGACTATCGCTGGGTCCGGGTGAACCGCCATCGGTTGAAGGTGGGGGAACGCATCGAGGTCAATCCCGCCACGACGCAGGACGCGCTGGAACTGATGTGCGTCGGTGCGCCGGTGCCCAGCATCGACTTGACTATCGTCGGCGCCGATCGACAGGCGCTGCCGGCGGATCACGTCGGCCACATCCTGATCGGCGGCGCCAGCGTGACGAGGGGCTACTTCGGCGACGCCGAGGCCACCGCCGCCGCGATCGACGCCGCGGGCCGGCTCGACACGGGCGATCTGGGGTTTCTGCACGAGGGTGCTCTGTACATCGCGGGACGTAGCAAGGAGATCATCTTCATCAACGGCATGAATTACTATCCCTACGACCTCGAGAACATCGCCCGGCGTGCGCCGGGCCTCGACCTCAACAAGGTGGTGGTCGCCGGCATCGGCACCCCCGCCGCGCAGGCGGAGGAACTGGTGGTGTTCGTCCTGCACCGGGGCAGCGTGAGCGACTTCCTGCCTACCGCCACCGCGGTCGGACGGCTCATCAACGAGCACACGGGGCTGGAAGTGGCGCAGGTGGTGCCGGTCAAACGCATTCCGAAAACCACCAGCGGCAAGCCGCAGCGGCACCTCCTCGAGGAGTCGTATGCGAGCGGTGAGTTCGTGGCGGATCTTGCGGAACTGGCCCGTCTGCGGGCGGCGCAACCCCAGGGCGCCCAGAGCGCAGAGTCCGAGGTGGAAGCCCGACTGCAGTCCCTGTGCGAGAACGCGATGCCGGGCAAACGCGTCGACGTGAACGACAATCTGTTCGAAATCGGTGCAAGCTCACTCAAGCTCATCGAGATCCACGAGCACATCGACCGCGATTTCCCGGGGCTCGTGGATCTGACCGAGTTGTTCGATCACCCGACCATCGCCGCGCTTGCGAAGCACATCCGGGCGAAACAGGCCGAAACGCCGGCTTGAGTGAAGCGGCGCGCGCCGAGCGTCCCTAGAGGGCGTCGCCGGCGGTGAACGTGTCGCAGCGGTCGATGGAACCGGAATCGAAGCCGCGGCGAAACCATTTGACGCGTTGCGCCGAGGTGCCATGGGTGAAGCTGTCGGGCACCACCGTGCCCTGTTCGCGCTTCTGCAGCGTATCGTCGCCCACCGAGGATGCCGCCTGCAGGCCCTGTTCCAGATCGCCCGCCTCGAGAATGTGGTGGGCCTTGTTGGCCTGCTCTGCCCATACACCGGCGAAGCAATCGGCCTGTAGCTCGACCTCCACCGACACGCCGTGCGCTCCGGTCTCGCCCTGCCGGCTGCCGAGCGATTCGGCCTTGTCGGTGATCCCCAACAGGGTCTGCACGTGATGGCCGATCTCGTGGGCGATGACGTAGGCGCGCGCGAACTCGCCGGGAGCACCGAACTGCGTCGACAACTGCTGGAAGAACGCCAGATCGAGATACACCTTGCGATCGTTCGGACAGTAGAACGGCCCGGCCGCCGTGCTGGCCTGGCCGCAGGCGGATGCCACCCGGCCGGAAAAGAGGTGCAGCTTGGGAGGCTGGTAGGTCTTGCCCAGCGTCTGGAAGTAAGCCCCCCACTCGTCTTCGGTCTCGCCCACGATCTGGCGCACGAATTTCACCTGCGGATCGTTGGTGGAGCTTGCGACCGGGCCCGCCTGCTGCGCCGGCGCAGTCTGCTGCGTCGCCGTGCCGGACTGCTCGTCCCCGCCACCGCCTTCCAAGATGCCGAGCAGCGTGGCCGGATTGACGCCCATGAAGTAGCCGATGACGACGATGACCACCGTACCGACGCCGATGCCGGCGCCACGTCCCCCGAAACCCGCACCGCGTCCGTCCTCGACGTTGTTGCTCTCACGGCTGTCGTCCAATTTCATGGTTCCCCTCCCCTCGCTGTTTTCAATTAGTGCCATACAACGGCTTTTTCAGCCGCCATCGACGATACGACCACAGCCAGTCCGCCGGACTCGCCAGGACATGCCGCTCGCAGGCACGCGCGTAGCGTTCGGTGATGCCATTCGTCTGCAACGTCTCCCGGCCGTCCCAAAGCGGCTCGAAGGCGACCGCGTAGCGACCGCGGCGGACACGGCGCATCGCCACATATAACACGGGCAGACGGGTGGCCCGGGCGATCTGCTCGGCGCCCACGTAAAAGGCCGTATCGCGCCCCAAAAAGGTGGTCCAGTAGCGCGTCTCCGTCGACACCGGCGCCTGATCCGCGTTCATCGCCACCGCGCGCACCACGGCGCGCCGACGCAGGAAGTCCGTCAACAACTCCTTGGCGGGGATCAGCCGCGCACCGAAGCGTGAGCGGATGCCCAACATCAGCCGTTCGGCCCAGGGGTCGTGCAGAGGTTTGTAGGCGGCGTCCAGCGGGTACCCGAGCTGCAACGCGATGCCGTGCAGCAGCCACTCCCAATTGTAGAGGTGCGAGGTCACGAGCAGCACCGACTGGCCGCTCATGAGAAACTGACGCGCCACGGCGAGGTTGTCGATGGGCACGCGCGCCGAGAGGTCGTTCCCGCTCATCGACGCCGACTTCAGAACCTCCACCAGCACGTCGCAAAAATTCTTGAGATAGCGTTTGTGGATGGCGACGCGCTCCGCCTCGCTCTCGCCCGGAAACACCAGCGCGATCTGCTCGCGGATGACGCGGTGGCGATGACGGACGACGTAGTACGCCAACAAGTACAAAAAACCGGAGAAGGCATACAGCGCCCACAGCGGCAGGCGGGAGATTATTTTGATCATTGGGAAAGAGCAATGAAAGCCGCATCGTGCGCGGATTCTACAAATGGTGGCGACGCCTCCAATGCTTGGGTAGGCGTGGGCAGCACGCTGGTCGGTACCGACACCAACGCCTCCACCCGGGTCAGAGGCTGCAGCCGCTGCTGGCGGCCGACGGTTTCGAGGTGGTTTTCATGCTGCATATTCCCATAAAACCCGTGTTATTGCAGTGTAATGACCGGCAGACCACCCTCCCGCAAAGGGGACTAAACAGTCTCCGTCGTTTGGGCTCGGCGGCGCCGCTGCAGGAGGTAGTGCAGTGGGATTCCCAGCAGGATGATGGCGGTGCCGAGCAGCGAGTTGCGCGGCTGGTCAGCAAACGAGAAGACCAGCAGCACGGCTGCCGCGATGATGAAAAGCGCGGGAACGACGGGATAGCCCCACACGCTGTAGGGGCGGTTTGCTTTCTCAGCGGCACTCTCGCGTCCGCGGAAAACGAAGACCGAGGCGGTGACCGCAGCGTAGAAGAGCCATTCGGAAAAGATGGCGAGCGAGAAGAGGCCCTGGAACGTGTTGATGAGCAGCAGCAGCATGGAGGAGACCGTGGCCTGCAGGATCAGGGCGCGGGAGGGGGTCTTGAAGCGGGGATGGACGTAGGCCAAAGTGCGGAAAAACAGGCCGTCTCGTGCTGCAGCGAAGGGGATGCGCGCCCCGGTGAGCGACGAGCCGATGAACGTGGCGCCGTAGGAGATGGCGAGGCCGATCGAGAAGACCCATGCGACCGCGGGGCCTGCGCTTTGGAGGATGGCGACGACGGCGGGCCGGTCGGCGTTGGCGATGACGGTGGCGGGCAGCACGAACTGAATCGCGGCATTGGTCATCATGTAGAGGACGCCGACGATACAGACTCCACCGATGAGCGCCAGGGGCAGGCTGCGCTGGGGATTCTGAATCTCGCCGGCGGCGTGGGTGACATCGGACCAGCCGTCGTAGGCCCACAGGGCAGCGATCAGGGCGACCATGAAGCCGGGGAAGCCGCCACGTGCTCCGGGATGATGGGTGGAAAAGTTTGCGCTCGTGCCGTGGCCGCCGAGGATGCAGATCCCGACGACGGCGAGGACCATCGCGACCTTGAGACCCATGAGCACGCGCTGGATGTTGCTCGCCTTGCGGGTGCCGAGGATATTGATTCCGGTGATGACCCAGACGAAGGCGATGGCCACGAGCTGACCGTAGACAACGTGCGGAAGGAAGGTGCCCGACAGGAAGGAGAAGGCAGGGAAGTTGCCCAGGACGCGGACCACGCCCGAGGCGATCGAAGCGATGGACGAGGGCTTGGCGATGGTGACCTGGGTCCACATGAAGACGAAGGCGGCGAGGTCTCCATAGGCCTCACGCAGGAAGGCGTATTCGCCGCCGTATCTGGGACGGGAGGCAGCGATCTCCGCGTAGGTCATGGCGCCGAAGAGGGAGAGCAGGCCGCCGACGATCCACACCGCGTAGACGGTGACCGAAGAACCCACGGCGGCCATCATCTCGCGGGGCACCAGGAAGATGCCGCTGCCGATGATGATGCCGACGACGAAGGAGGTCGCGTGCGAGGCGCTCAGGACGCGCGGTAGTTCATGCTCTTGGGATAGGTCGGCCATGAGATTTCGAGGCAGATTAGCGCAACGGCTGCGCGATTCCCACGGGTTCGACCTGGGCCCTCATGGGGCCACGACGAGTCGACGCTTGTCACGAGAGCATTCCATAACTTTCATGTACCGGAGCGGGCCAGCCGCAACGGGTACCGCGGGCGACTCTGGGCGACGCGTGCCGGAAGCGTAGCTTTGAAAACGGTAGCTACCCGGTCATCGCGCGCGCAGCTTGGAAACGCGCTCACACGATATCGATGGCAAGCCGCTTCAGTTCGGCAAGTTCGCAATGCGCAAGAGCGCCCTCGTGCGTGGCCCGCAACACCACGCGCGGCGCCTTGCCGGCCACCCAGGCCTCCTGCCAGCGCGGCGCGCACAGGCACCATCTATCCCCCGCTTTGAGGCCGGGAAAACCAAAGCGCGGAACCGGCGTCGACAGATCGTTGCCACGCAGTTTGGAAAACTCGAGAAAGGCGTCGGTCACCACCGCGCAGACCGTATGACTGCCCGCATCGTCGCGGCCCGTCTCGCAGCACCCGTTGCGGAAGAAGCCGGTCATGGGTTTCACCGAGCAAACTTCGAGAGGCTCGCCGAGCACATTGCGGGCGTTGGGTGGGCCGCCGCCGCCGCGCTCGCCTTCTTTCAACATCACCCGTTCACGCATGCCATCGAGTGTACATCAGGGCTTTGCCCGGTTCACCGCGTTTAGCCCGATCGGCCATGGGCCTTTAGTGTAGGGGGCGCACACGCCGAGGTGCATTTTTGATGTCACACTCGATTTGCAGCTGATCGAGCCACTCTTCCGCGGAGAGCTGAGTGTCGAGCGCCAGGCATTGACGTTTGACCGTTGCAAAGTCTCCAGGGGTCAAGAATTTCATGAGCGTGAGCTTCAGCTGCCATCGCTCTTGCGTGGCGGGCGTCATGGTGGTGATTGTGTCCGTAAGCCCTGCTTCGCGCAGGAACATGGACCAACGCTGTGCGACGTCGAGTTCGAGGAACTCCATCTTGAAGGTAAAACGGCGCAGCGCCGCGGCATCGAGGTCTCGAAACAAGTTGGTCGCCATGATCACGATACCATCGAAGCGCTCCATTTTTTGCAACAGTTCGTTGACCCTCGTCACCTCCCAGCCGGCAGTCGCCTGTTCACGGCTCTGCAAAAAGCTGTCAGCTTCGTCGAGGAACAACGCCCCCTCTTCGGCTGCGGCTTCCTCGAACGCGGCGGCGATATTTTTTTCGTTATCCCCGACCCATTTGCTCATCAAATCCGAAGCAGTTTTGGCAATCAAGGGAATGGCGAGCTGCTGGCACAAATGCTCGGTGAACTGCGACTTCCCCGTGCCCGGCGGCCCATAGAGAAGCACCGAACCGCGCGGCCGCTTCTTCAAGCACTTCAAAATGTCTTTTGGCTTAAAGCGCCCGGCGGTGTTCAAGTAGTCGAGGGAATACGCGGTCACCGAGGCTTTGTGTCTTTCGGTCAGATCGCGCGACAATGCTCTCTGGCTGCGCCTGATCGCTTGAACGACTGCAGCGTCGCGATCTGCCTTGGAATGGTTTCGCGCGAGGCGTGCGGCCTTCACGGCAGATTCGAGCTGCGCGCTCGACACACCGTCGAGTTTCAGAATCTCGGCGGTGGCCGCCTCGGATAACTTCAGCTTCTCCACCCGGAGTTGCACCAGACGCGCATGTTCCGCACGATCCGCTTTCTTCAGTGGGGCGTGGAACACAAAGCGAGCAATCGTATCTTCCGGCAGGCTGGCGGCATCCGAGGCGAGCCAAATGCCCGGCACGGGATTGGTCGCGAGCAGGTTTTCATCGAACGGCAGCGCGTCCTCCGCACTAATTTCCACCCCGAAGAGCGCCCGTAGCATCTGCGAGGGGTGGGTCTGGAGCACATCAGCCGGACGTTCGATGATGAGAACCGCTGGAACCCTCCTGGCCGCGAGCAACGAAAAGGCGGCGAAGGTCAGGGAGGGCAATACCGCCCGTCCCGGGCTATCGAAGCGGCGGACGCGGAACGCCTGGCGCCCGGACCTGCCAATGACATCTTGCAGCAACTGGCGTTTTTCGAGGGATGGCGCACCATAGAAAAGGAGATTCACCCCCGGTTCAGCGTCATTTTTCAATATCTCCGTGGCCAGAATGCGATCCTCCTCGAGGAGACGCGCCGGGCGGCCGGAGCCTATTTTGTTATCGAAAGGCTCGAGCAACGAATCAAACACAGACTCGCCCGCCGCGAGCAAGTCGATCCAAAATTCCGATACCCGGGCGATCTGGACTCGCCGGCCGGCGGCCACCAGCATGCCGCTCAAGCGCAGCGGCGAATTGGGACGCATGGCCTTGCCGAGTTCCTCAGTATTCGTTTTGAACAGCGCAGTCCACAATATTCCTGCCGTCCAGCGGTTCTCGGCGAGATGCTCGAAAATGCCTGTCAGTTCCTGCGACGCGGTGGTTAAAAATGCGAACGCGAGGATGTCCTGCTCCAGGGACGAAAGGCCGAGTATCTGCCCGAGCTGATGCAGCCGCGCGGCGAATGGGGCGATGGCCTCGCGGGTGTGGGCGGCGATTGCCTCCAGCGCGCCGAGTTTCTCCTGCTCATCTGCTGCGAGGGCACGAAATACCAGCGCATTGTCGGCAACCCATTCGTGGACCGCATAGCCTTCGAGCAGGAGTTTTGCCTGCTCGGCACTCGCGCGCCCCGAAAAGGTGTGGTTCATTTGCGCGAGCAACTTCATCACCCTATCAAGCGAGAGCTTTTTTGCCCGCTCGGTTTTCTGGATCGCCTGCACTTCATCCGGCCAATCGAACAGGTCGTTCGCTGCCGCGTACCACGCCGAAAAGGCCACCGCGTCACGGCACAGATTATCGGAAAGCTGCGGATGCGCCGCGAGACGTGAGAGCCACACGGCGGCCTGCGGGATGGAAATCTGCAGTTTTGATGACATGAAACGGGCCGTGGAAATTATGGTGCCGCAAAGAGGATTACTCGGCGCTGCGCGCCTCGCCCCTACGGGGCCGCCCTGCGGGCGATCATCGCCGCTGCGCGGCGCTGTCGAACCGGCTTGTTGTCTGTCAGGGGTTCGAATAGGCGGCGTCGAACAACCGGCGCCGACAAGCATCGTGTTACCGTGGAAATTATGGTGCCGCAAAGAGGATTCGAACCCCTGACCCACGCATTACGAATGCGTTGCTCTACCAACTGAGCTATTGCGGCAGTATCCAGCGAAGGGCCGGTATTCTAACCCGCGGAGCCGTCCGACGAAAGGCTGCCGCCGCGCTTGGCCACGTCGCGCAGGGTTCTGGGCAGGGCGAAGATCACGTGCTCCTCCCGCCCCTTGAGTTCGTCCACCACCACGCCGCCCCATGCGCGCAACTGGCTGATCACTCCTTGCACCAGCACCTCGGGCGCAGACGCGCCCGCGGTCACGCCCACGGTCTCGGCCGCGTCGAACCACTCCCGGTGCAGGAACTCCGGCCCGTCGATGAGATAACCCGGGATGTCCGCCTTGTCGGCCATTTCGCGCAGGCGGTTCGAATTCGAACTCGACTGCGATCCCACCACCACCAGCACGTCACAGCGCCCGATCAAGTCCTTCACGGCGTCCTGACGATTCTGCGTGGCGTAGCAGATATCCTCCTTGACCGGCGCCTTGAGTCCGGGAAACCGCTGGCGCAGCGCCTGGACGATGTGTGCGGTGTCGTCCACCGAGAGCGTGGTCTGGGTGACGAAGGCGAGATGCTTCGGATCGCGCACCACCACGTGCGCCACGTCGTCCACGGTCTCGACCAGGTAGATGCTGCCGCCGAGCGACGTGTCGAACTGGCCGATGGTGCCCTCCACTTCCGGATGCCCGGCATGGCCGATCAGAAACACCTCCCGCGCCTCGCGCGCATAGCGGGTCACCTCCATGTGCACCTTGGTGACCAGGGGACAGGTGGCGTCGAAGACGTTCAAGGATCGGCGTTTCGCCTCGCCCTGGACCACGCGCGACACGCCGTGGGCGCTGAAGATCACGGTGGCGCCGTCCGGCACTTCGTGCAGCTCCTCGACGAACACCGCGCCGATGGTGCGCAGACGGTCGACCACGTACTTGTTGTGGACCACCTCGTGGCGCACGTAGATCGGGGCGCCGAACAGGTCGATGGCGCGCTCCACGATGTCGATGGCGCGATCGACCCCGGCGCAAAAGCCGCGCGGATTGGCGAGTAATATGTGCATCAGGTGTTCCGCCTTGATTCGAACAATGCATCGAGCAACAAACAGGCCGCGCCGACCGTGATCGCGGCATCGGCCACGTTGAAGGCCGGAAAGTACGCCCGATTCCAGTGAAAGTGTATGAAGTCGACGACATGCCCGAGATGGATGCGGTCGATCAGGTTGCCGACCGCCCCGCCGAGCACCAGCGCGAGCCCCGCGGCCAGCAGGCGGTGGGCGCCCCGTGGCAGCCGGCACAACCACGTCGTGATGCCGATGCTCACCGCGACCGCGAGCGTGATGAACAGCCAGCGCTGCCACCCGGATGCCGAAGAGAGAAAACTGAAGGCCGCGCCCACATTGTGTATGCGCGTGATGTCGAGGACAGGCAGCACGCCGATGAAGTCGAACTCGTCGAAATGGCGGACGATGTAGGCCTTGCTGACCTGATCCATCAGCACGATGACGGCCGACAGGCCGAGCCAGTTGGCCGCGCGCGCACGCCGGTCGACGGCCACGACGTTGTCCGGGGCGCTCATGCGAACAGGCGCTCCTCGCCGGGCCCCTCGATGTTGCTCACGCAGCGGGTGCACAGTTCGGGGTGCCGCGCATCGACGCCCACGTCCGCACGCAGATGCCAGCAGCGCACGCATTTCGGCTGCGCGCTCGGCACCACCTCCATCCAGACGCCCTCGGCACTGGACGGCACGGCGCTGCCCTGGGGCGTGTCGGTGACGACGATACGCGCCTGGCTGGTGATGAGGAGAAAGCGCAGTTCGTCGCCGAGCGCGCCGAAGCGGGCTGCCTGCGTCGGCGGCACGAACAGCGTCACCTCGGCCTGCAGCGGCGCACCGATGGCGCCGGCGGTGCGCAGACGCTCGAGATCGCGCCCCACATCGGTCTTGAGCGCGATGAACGCCGGCCAATCGATGTCCGGCTCGCGCACGGCGTCCGCCGGGAATTCATGCCAGGTCTCCAGGAAAACCGACTCGCCACGCGGGCCCGGCATGAAGCTCCAGGCTTCCTCCGCCGTGAAACTCAAGATGGGGGCGAGCCACCGCACCATGGCCTCGGCGACGTGATGCATGGCCGTCTGCGCGGAACGTCGGGGGCCGCTCTGCGCACCGCACGTGTACAGGCGATCCTTGATGATGTCGAGATAAAACCCGCCGAGCTCGACCACGCAGAAATTGTGGATGCGCTGGTAGATGTCGTGGAATTCGTAGTTGCGGTACGCGGTGAGCAGCTCGTTCTGCAGGGAGAACGCCTTGGCGATGGCCCAGCGATCGATCGCCACGAGCTCGTTCCACGGCATGAGATGCTGCGCGGGATCGAAGCCGTGCAGATTACCGAGCAGGAAGCGCAGCGTGTTGCGCATGCGCCGGTAGGAATCGGCGGTACGTTTGAGGATTTCGTCCGAAACGCTGATCTCGTTCGAGTAATCGGTGGCGGCGACCCACAGGCGCAGCACGTCGGCGCCGAGGGTGCTGGTCAGCTTCTGCGGCACCAGCACGTTGCCGATGGATTTCGACATCTTGCGGCCCTTTTCGTCCACCGTGAAGCCATGGGTGAGCACCGCGCGGTAGGGCGCCCGGCCATGCATGGCCACCGACGTGAGCAGCGAGCTGTGAAACCAGCCGCGATGCTGATCCGACCCCTCGAGGTACAGATCCGACGGGGCGGAAATTTCCGGCCGCATTTGCGCCACGCAATGATGCACCATCCCCGAATCGAACCACACGTCCATCACGTCCGTGGCCTTGTCGTAGCGGCCCGCCTCCTCGCCCAGCAACTCAGCCGGGTCCAGGTCGAACCAGGCATCGATGCCCCCGTGCTCGACACGCGCCGCGACCTCTTCGATCAGTTGCGCCGTGCGCGGATGCAGCTCCCCCGAGCTTTTGTCGACGAACAGGGGCAGCGGCACCCCCCAGGTCCGCTGACGCGACACGCACCAGTCCGGACGCCCCGCGATCATGCCGCTGATGCGTTGCTCGCCCCAGCCCGGCATCCAGTCGACATGCGTGATGGCTTCGAGGGCGCCCTTGCGCAAACCCGCCTGATCCATGCTGATGAACCACTGCGGCGTCGCGCGGAAGATCACCGGCGTCTTGTGACGCCAGCAATGCGGATACGAATGGAAATGGGGCTCGCCCTTCAGCAGGCGATCGTGTTCGACCAGCACTTCGATGACATGCGCATTCGCCTCGAACACCTGCTCGCCGGCGAACAGCGGCGTGCCCGGCAGAAAACGGCCGTCGCCCCCCACCGGGTTGTCGATCTCGAGGTTGTAGCGACGGCCCACGATGTAGTCGTCCAGGCCGTGTCCGGGCGCGGTGTGCACGGCCCCGGTGCCGGCATCCAGGGTCACGTGATCGCCCAGGATCACCGGCACGCGACGCTCCAGGAACGGATGCTGCAGCAGGAGGTATTCGAGCGTCGCGCCCGTGACCTCCGCGAGCGTGGTCCACGATGACACGTTCAATTTGGCCATGACGCTCGCGGCCAGCTTGCTCGCCAGCAGCAGCCGCTCGCGCCGGGCGGCGAGATCGAACTCGATCAGGGAATAATCGAATTGCGGGTGCACCGCGACGGCGCGGTTGGCAGGCAGCGTCCAGGGAGTGGTGGTCCAGATGGCGAGCGACGTCGGCACGTCGTGGTCGAGCAGCACGTCGTCGGGCATGTCCCCCATGCCCAGTCGCTGCGCCAGATCACCCCGGTCGGCCACCTCGAAACGCACGTAGACGCTCGGCGAGGTCTTGTCCTCGTACTCGACTTCCGCCTCCGCCAGCGCCGAACGGCAGTTGAGGCACCAATGCACGGGTTTGAAGCCCTTGTACACGTGGCCGTTCTTGATGATGGTGGCGAAACCCCGCAGTTGCTCGGCCTCGAACCGCGGCTGCATGGTCAGGTACGGATGCGCCCAATCGGCGAACACCCCCAGCCGCTTGAAATCGCCGCGTTGGGCGTCGACCTGCTGGTACGCGTAGGCCCGGCACGCTTCCCGGAAAGCCCTGGCATCGATCTTCTGGCCCACCCGGCCGTGGGTCTTCTCGACCTGCATCTCGATGGGCAGCCCGTGGCAGTCCCAGCCGGGGACGTAGGGGGCATCGTAGCCATCGAGCGTGCGCGACTTGACGATGATGTCTTTGAGTATCTTGTTGACGGCATGGCCCAGGTGAATGGCGCCGTTGGCATAGGGGGGACCGTCGGTGAGCACGAAGGGGGGGCGACCCCTCGCCCAGGCGCGGATCTTGCCGTAGAGATCGTCGCGTTCCCACCGGGCGAGCATGGCGGGTTCCCGATTGGCGAGGTCGGCCTTCATGGCGAAGCCGGTATTCGGCAAATTGATCGTCATTTTGTAATCAGCCACTGTCCACCCTCGACAAGACCTCGCGTGCCTGCTCGGCATCGGTCTTCATTTGCACCACCATCTCGTCCAACGAATCGAATTTCAGTTCGCCGCGCAGTTTCGAGATGAACTCGACTTCGAGAGGCCTGGCGTACAGGTCACCCTCGAAGTCGAAGACATGAACCTCGAGCAACGGCTCCACGCCGTTGACGGTGGGGCGCGTGCCCAGACTCGCCACCCCGTTCAAAGGTCCCTCCTCGATGCCGTGGACGCGCACCGCGAGGATGCCCCACAGCGGCGACTTGCGGCGCATCAAACGCAGGTTGGCGGTGGGAAATCCCAACGTGCGACCCAGTTTTTCGCCATGCACCACGCGACCCATCATCCGATAGCGGCGGCCGAGGAGCCGCGCCGCGCCGTCGAGGTCGCCGCGTTCGAGATGCGTGCGTACGGACGTGCTGCTCACCCGCAGGCCGTCCATGACGAATGGCGCCATCTGTTCGACGCCGAAACCGTGGGCGTCGCCGGCGGCCCTGAGACTCGCGATGGTGCCCTCTGCGCGGCTGCCGTAGCGAAAATCATCGCCCACCACCAAATGCCGCGTGCGCAGGCCCGCAACGATCAATTCCTCCACGAAATCGCCCGGCGACATGCTGCGCATGTGCTGGTCGAAGCGCAAGGTCACCACGCTCTGCACCCCCAGCGAGTCGAGCGCGAGAAACTTCTCCCGCCAGCGGGTCAGGCGGGCCGGCGCGCCCACCGGATCGATGAATTCCCGGGAGCTCGGCTCGAAGATGAGGACCGTGGAAGTGCAGTCCAGTTCCGCGGCGCGCTGCTTGACGAGGTCGATCACGCGCTGATGACCGCGATGCACGCCGTCGTAATTGCCCACCGTCAGAACGCAGCCCCGGTCACGGCCGGCATCGGTCGAACGGGAAAAATTGTGTAAACCTCGCACTAGTTCCATGGCGAAAACCGGGGATTATACTCAACTTTCAAAGTGGGCCCACAGCCGATTTCCGCATATCATTGACAAGGGCGCCCCGCGTCCTCAAACTAAGCGGCTATCTTAAGGAGTCTTGCTTTGGCGAACACGAAATCTGCTGAAAAAGCCGCCCGACAATCTACCGTGCATCGGGCACGCAACGATGCGCTCACGTCGCAACTGCGAAGCGCCATACGCAAGGCCACGCAGGCGGTGAAGGCCGGCAAGCAGGACGATGCGCAGGCCGCCCTGGATAATGCCACCCCCGTCATCGACAGCATGGTGAACAAAGGCATCATTCACCGCAACAAGGCTGCGCGGCACAAGAGCCGGCTCACCAAGCAGGTGCGGGCGTTGGCGAAGTAGACCGCGACCTCCCACCACGACGCGTCGACCCATCGGCACGTAGATGAAAACCGGCCTCGCGCCGGTTTTTTATCGTCCCGCGGTCACTCGCCGTGCTGCCATTGCACGACCTGGCCCTCCGCCGCGTCGCCCGGCTCGACCCCGCCCTTCGCACGCGGATGCTCCTCCAGATAGTGCATCACCGCGTACTTCAGTTCCTCGGTGCCTGCGCCGGTGGCGCCCGAGATCTGGAACACGGGACCCTTCCAGCGCAGGCGCCGCACGATGTCCCGGGTACGGCGCGCCGCCTCCTTGGGCTCCAGCAGATCGATCTTGTTGATCACCAGCCAGCGTTCCTTGGCGGCGAGATCGGCGGCGAATTTCTTGAGTTCGGACGCGATCGTGCGGGCGTCCTTGACCGGATCGGCGGCGGGGTCCGCGGGCTCGACGTCGATGAGGTGCAGGAGCACCCGGGTCCGCTGCAGATGCTTCAAGAAGCGGATGCCGAGTCCGGCGCCGTCCGCCGCGCCCTCGATCAAGCCCGGGATGTCCGCCATCAGGAAGCTGCGGCCGGGACCTGCGGCGACCACGCCGAGATTCGGATGCAGCGTGGTGAAGGGATAGTCCGCCACCTTTGGGCGCGCCGCGGAGACCGCACGAATCAACGTCGACTTCCCTGCGTTCGGCAGGCCCAGCAATCCCACGTCGGCGATGAGCTTCAATTCCAGCTTCAGATCGCGCTTCTCGCCGGGCAGACCGAGGCCCGCCTTACGGGGGGTGCGGTTGGTGCTGGACTTGAAGCGCGTGTTGCCCCAGCCGCCCTTGCCGCCCTTGGCCACCAGCAGCGTCTGTCCCTCGGCAATCAGGTCCCCCAGCAGCTCGCCGGTTTCCATATCCGCGATCACCGTGCCCACGGGGATCGGCACGTAGCAATCGTCGCCCCCGTGCCCTGTGCAGTCGTTGCCGCTGCCGCCTTCGCCGTTCTCGCCGCGGTAGGTCCGTGATATGCGAAAGTCGGCCAGGGTGTTCATACCCTCGACGGCCTTCAGGTACACGCTGCCACCCAGACCGCCGTCGCCGCCGTCCGGGCCGCCGAAGGGCGCGGATTTTTCGCGGCGGAAACCCACGCAACCGCGGCCACCGTTTCCGGCTTGCACTTTGAGCTTGGCTTCGTCGACGAATTTCATTGTATGAGGGCGGTTGAAACTAAAAGGGGGACAGGATCGGCCTGTCCCCCTGGAGGTACGACATGCAGGCTGCTGCGCCCGCCGGAGCTGGATTACTTCGCGACGACCGAGACGTACGTGTGCTGCTCCTTGCCCTTCACCGAAAATTGCACGATGCCGTGGGCTTTGGCGAACAGGGTATGGTCCGTACCGATGCCGACGTTCACGCCGGGGCGATAGACGGTGCCGCGTTGGCGGATGAGGATGTTCCCCGCGAGCACGTTCTCGCCGCCGAACTTCTTGAGGCCGAGCCGCTTGGAATGGGAGTCGCGGCCGTTACGAGTGCTGCCGCCTGCTTTTTTGTGTGCCATGAATGAGTTCCTGGATTACGCCACGATGGAGGTGATTTTCACGTCCGTGTAGGGCTGACGATGCGTGCCCTGCCGCAGGTAATGCTTGCGGCGGCGAAACTTGACGATGCGAACCTTGTCGCCCTTGCCATGGCTTTCCACCGTGGCCGTGACCTTTGCGGAGCCCACGTACGGGGCGCCGATGGTGACCGAAGCACCGGCACCGACGAGCAACACCTGGTCGAATTCCACACTGGAGCCCTGGACCGCATCGAGTTTCTCGATACGAACCACGGCACCTTCCTGAACGCGGTACTGTTTACCGCCCGTGGCAATCACGGCATACATCGTTGAACTCCTAAAGGCTGCGGGTGCGCGAAATAGCCGCTAAGTGTACGGCGCAGCAGGCTCCGGGTCAAACCACGCCGGAATGGTCGTGTGGCAGCCCCGGGGCAGCCCATTCTTCGGTACCATGCCGGTATTCCCTTGGGCGCCTATGACACTAGAACAGATTCGGGACTTGGTTACCGCTGATTTCAAGGCCGTAGATCGGGTCATCAAACGCCGTTTGCACAGCCAGGTCGCCCTGGTCGATCAAGTGGCCACCTACATCATTTACTCGGGTGGCAAGCGATTGCGGCCTTTGCTGGTGCTGTTGGCCGCCAAGGCGTGCGGGCACGATCGCGAAGACCATGTCGATGCCGCGGCCATCGTCGAATTCATCCATACCGCCACCCTGCTGCACGACGACGTGGTGGACGGCTCCTCGCTGCGCCGCGGCCGCGAGACGGCCAACGAGGTGTTCGGCAACGCGGCAAGCGTGCTGGTGGGCGATTTTTTGTATTCCCGCGCGTTCCAGATGATGGTGACGCTCGATCGCATGGCCATCATGCGCATCGTTGCCGATGCCACCAACGCCATCGCGGAAGGCGAAGTGCTGCAGCTGATGAACGCGCATGATCCGAACACCACCGAGGCACGCTATATCGACGTGATCCAGAGGAAGACGGCGCGTCTGTTCGAGGCCGGCGCGCAGATCGGGGCGGTGTTGAGCGACGCGCCACCGCCGATCGAGCAGTCGCTGGCCCGCTACGGAAAACACATTGGCACCGCCTTCCAGCTGGTCGACGATGCCCTGGATTACCAGTCGGACGAGGCCAGCCTGGGCAAACACCTGGGTGACGACCTCGCCGAGGGCAAGCCCACGCTGCCCCTGATCTATGCCATGCAACACGGCAGCGACGCCCAGCGCGAGATGATCCGCCATGCCATCGAAAAGGGCGGCCTGGACCAGCTCGCGGAAATCACACGCGCCGTTGCAAGCCTGGGGGGGCTTGCGTACACTGCGCGACTCGCTCAACGCGAGGCAGATCAGGCGCTTGCTGCGCTGGCTCCCCTTCCAGAGACCGTGTTCAAAGAAGGTTTGAGCGAACTGGCGAGGTTCGCGGTAGCACGCAAGCACTGATCGGCGGCCGGACATCGGGGTGTAGCTCAGACTGGTAGAGCGCGTGGTTCGGGTCCACGAGGTCGCAGGTTCGAATCCTGTCTCCCCGACCAATCGAAACGACATCTGCGCGACGGTGCCATCATCCAGCGGCGCCATAGGGAACCTCCAGGTCGGCGATGAAAAAGATCACCCCCCGGGACTTTCGCAACGCGTTCGAAGCGGTCTTGAAGACCGAACAGGCCAGCTTCCGCACGGCGGTCAACTTCGAGGTCAAGTCGTACGTTTATTTCCTGCGCTCCAGCATCTATCCCAAGGTGGCGAAACAGCTGGAGTTGATCGCCTGGAACAAGGAGTACCACTCCCTCGAATGCATGTTCTACGAGGAACGTGGCACCGACAACGTCGGCAATCACACGGCGTATGCGAAATGGATTTCCGTGGCCTTGGAGCACGAGCACACCACCGCCAAATCGCACGAAAAACTGAGCAAGCTGCAGGGTTTCAACGCGCCCTTGAAGGTGTTGATCACCTATGCGGCCGAAGGCCTCGAAACGGACCTGTTGCTGCGGCGGTACGAAACCGTCATGAGCGACGCCGACGTGTTCGGGGACTTCTCCACGCTGCGTCAGCAGCTCGTGATTTTCGGCACGCCGAAGACGGTCAGGGCGTGGCGATTCTATGCCTACGAAAGCGACGGCTTCGTGCTCATGTTGCCGGGCTGACGACTCCGCCGACGCGAAGGCGCCGCGCCGGGCGCGGCACGCCCACGCCGACTCAGAGGCTCAGCACCACTTTCAGTCCCAGCACGAGGTCGTCGGCCTTGTCGGCGACGCCGCCGGGCTGGCGGATGTACTGGAAATTCGGCCGCAGGATGAGCCAGCGCGTCGCGTGCAGGCTGTAATAAAGTTCCGCGACATACTCCGAACTCTGCACCGCCACCGGGGTCCCGCCCAGCGCGTCCTGCAGTGCCTCCGCCCGCGCGACCCGCGGATTGACATGCGTGCGGCCGAGCGCGAGCGCGACATCATCGCCCCGGCGTGAGCCGAACAGGCCCGTGTACACGGCGCCCAGGTTGACCTGGTTGTCGGTGGTGGACGTGCCTCGATCGGTGACCACGACATTGAAGAATGCGGCCAGACCCTGTTTGGGCACGCCGCCGGACGGACTCGTCAGTTGTTGCAATACGTTGACGTAGGCGCCGTAGCGACCGTTGCGCGGCAGCGCCGTGCCGCCCGCCACCACCAGCGGCTGACCTTCGGCACTCTCGAACACGTCGGCGCTTCGCGAGGTGTCGTACCAGACACCGACCTTGTAACTGCCCGGCAACTTGTTTGCGCCGAGATGGGGCAGCCAGCCGAGTTCCAGGGGCATGAGCGCCCCCGTGGAACCGGGCGGATTGGCCAGCGTGAACGCGTAACGCTGCAGCAGGTAATTCTTGTTGACCACGTAGCCGCCGAGTTGCAGGTACCCGAACCCGTCGAGCATCACCTTCACCCGCGTCGCCCACTGGCTGATCGGCCAGTTGTACCAGTCGCTGACGATGTTGCCGGGTGCGGCGCCGCAGAAGGTCAGATTCATGAATTCGCAATTGAAGGTGGCGAAGTCCTCGCCGACCGTCATCCTGCCGATTTTCCAATCCAGCACCTGTGCGTAGGTCTGCTGATACCAGAACTGCGTGATGAGCCAGGTCTGGCCGCGACCGTACACCTCCTGGACCTGTTGCAGGGTGTCGAGCCGGTCGCTGAGGTTGTGCCCGTTGCGGTCGGTCACGGTGACCTGGAAGAGCGCCTGGCGCAGACGGAGCAATTTTTCCAGATCGAACGTCGCGCCGAAGGTCAGCTGGTCGGTATAAAGGGTGCTGCTCCGTTGATCGCCCTTGACGGCCGATCCGGTCTCCGACACGTAGCCGAACTTGAAGTCGACGCCCTCCTCACGCAGGGTGCGTCGCGTACCTCCCCAGTCGCCGGTGAGATCGTTCTCCAGGGGCACCTGCGGCTCGCCGGCGCATGCCGCATCGCCCGACCAGCCGAGGAGCGCCAGCAACAGCCAATATCGACATTTCATGTCGAATATTATCACTTCGCATCCGCCGGCAGCTAAACCCGCGGCTGGGAGTGATTGCGCTCCTTGGTCCTGCAAATTTCCGCGGAATCCGAACTCTTGCAGGTGGCGCACGCGGTCAGCCACACCACGAGCACCACACAGAGCAGATTCTTCATTTCGTCTCCCCTTGTAACTTTTTTGCAACTTATGGATTCTATTCTGCCGCGCATAAAGTAGATGGTTTCAATAAGATCAGACAAGGGATGTAAGCAATGAACTCGAATTCGAAGTTGTCGTATGCCATTGCCGCCATTTTGAGCGGCGCCGGCTTCAGTATGGGAGTCGCACACGCGGCCGATTCGACCGTTGCGGCCGATTCGGAAGGGATACAGGAAATAACCGTGACGGCGCAGCGGCGCTCGCAGAGCATCCAGGATGTTCCCATCACCATCCAGGCCATTACGGGCGAATCGCTCAAGGAGCTGAGCGTCACGACCTTCGACGACGTCATCAAGCTGCTCCCCAACGTGTCGTTCGGCGGCAACGGACCGGGCCAGGGCAGCATCTTCATGCGCGGTTTGAGCGCAGGGTCGGCCGGCAACCAGTCGAGCGCGTCCATCGCGCCGTTTCCGAACGTCGCCGTCTACCTCGACGATCAATCCATGCAATTCCCGGCGCGCAATCTCGACATCTACATGGTGGACATGGAGCGCATCGAAGTGCTCGAGGGACCGCAGGGCACGCTGTTCGGTGGCGGCGCGGAAGCCGGGGCCATCCGTTACATCACCAACAAGCCCAAACTCAACGTCACGGAAGGCAGCGCCGACGCCATGTACGGCACGACGGCGGGCGGCGATCCGAACAGCAGCATCAACACCGTCTTGAACCTGCCGCTGATCCCGGACACCCTCGCCGTTCGCGGCGTGATCTACGACGAGCGCCGCGGCGGTTACATCAACAACGTGCCGAGCACGTTCACCCGCAGCAACAATGACCTGGGGAGCTTCTACACCGGCTACACGCCTGTGAACGGACTGTGCCCGAACGGGCTCCCCGGCACCGCACACTGCACCGTGCCGAACGCTCCGGTCGGCAACAATTACGCGCAGGCCGGCAATGCCATCAATCCCGTCACGTACCAGGGTCTGCGGCTCTCCGCGCTCTACCAGATCAACGACGACTGGAACGTGCTGGTGGCGCAGAGCTATCAGAACATGGAGGCGGACGGCGAGTTCGTCCAGTATCCGACCGGGTCCGATGGCCAGACCCTGGGCCGCGACCAGGTCACGCTGTTCACGCCGGCCTACGACAAGGACAAGTACGAGGACAGCACCTGGACGGTGAACGGCAAGATAGGCGACTTCAAGGCCGTCTACACCGGCGGTTATCTGGTGCGCCACATCGACCAGCAGGCCGACTACACGAATTATTCGCGCAGCGCGGGCGGCTTCTACTACGCCTGCACGGGCGGCACCAGCCTGGGTGCGGGCACCACACCGACCTGTTATTCGCCCGTCAGCTCCTGGCGGGACGAGGTGAAGAACACCCACCAGAGCCATGAGCTGCGCCTCAGCACCCCGGACGACTGGCAGGTTCGCGGCATCGCCGGCGCCTACTGGGAAGACTTCGAAATCGACGATGTGATGAACTTCAACTACAAGAGCATTCCCTCCTGCACCGCGTCGAATCTCGCCACCGCGCTCGCCGGCGGCGCTCCCTGCGTGGCCAACGTGACCACCGCCCCCGCTTCCACCGCTTCGCAGCCGGGCCAGCGCGGCGATGCCACCGCCTTCGGCGAGGACCTGCAGCGCGGCTACAAGCAGACCGCGCTGTTCGGTTCCGTGGACTATGATTTGATTCCGAAGGTGCTCACCGCCACCGTGGGCACGCGGTACTACCACTACTCCGAATTCGAAACCGGTTCCCAGTACGAGACCGGCTCGAATTGCGTGAACGTGCCGAACGGGCAGTGCACCGGCGGCAGCTATCACAACATCAACGCGGAAAATCTGAGCACGACGTACCATGGCTTTCGCAGCCGCGCGAATCTCACCTGGCACATCGCCCCGGATACGATGGTTTACTACACCTTCTCGCAGGGCTTCCGGCCGGGCGCGTTCAATCGTACGGTATCGGCCGTGGCGAACGACGCCGCCGGCAAACCGCAATACGAGAAGCCGCACGGCTACGCGCCGGATTCGCTGACCAACCACGAGATCGGCCTCAAGACCGAATTCTTCGACCATCACATCCAGCTCAATCTGTCGGCCTATCGGATGTACTGGGACAACGTGCAGCTGTTGTTCTTCAATCCCACCGAATTGGGCAACACCACCTTCGGCGTCAACGGCCCCAACTACACCATCACCGGCACGGAGCTGCAGGTGACGGCCAAGGTCGTGGACGGCCTCACGGTGCAAGGATCGGGGTCCTACAACCATTCCGTGCAGACCAACTCGCCCTGCCTGGTCAACAACATCGCGACCAGCGCCGGCTACGGCCAGTGCATCACGGAGGTCAAGGGCGCCCCGTTCCAGAATCCCTTCGGCGCGCTCGGCACCGTGCCGGCGTTCTCGCCGCTGCTGCAGTTCAACATGCGGGCGCGCTACGACTGGTCGTTCAACGACTACAAGGCCTTCGTGATGGCCGGCGGCAACCACGTCGGCAGCATGTACAACGAGCCCGCGACCTACCTTGCCGGCGACACGGCCGCGCAGGCCGTGCCCACCACCACCCTGTTGCGCTACAAGCAGCCCGGCTACACGACGTATGACGCCTCGCTGGGAGTCGCGAAGGACAGCTGGACCGCGCAGCTGTTCGGCACGAATCTCTTCAACTCGAATGCCAGCACGTTCACCTCGTCCGCGCAGTTCATCAAATCGGAGGTGCCGCTGCGGCCGCGGGTGCTGGGGTTGCGCATCGGCTACAAATTCTGACGCCGCCCGCGTCCGGCGCAGGCCCGCCGGTGGAACAGGAACTGCGCCGCGTGCAGGCGCTGCTGAAGGCCGGCCGTCACACGGACAGCCGGGAGGCGGCCGCGGCGCTGGCCGCGCGGGTTCCCGAGAACCGCGACGTGCTGTATGCGCTGGCCATGAGCCAGCGCTGCTCGCACGACATCCCGGCCGCACTCGCGACGCTTGGACGCCTGCAAACGCATCATCCAAAATACAGCCGCCTGTTCCAGGAACGTGGCCACTGTCACGTCGCGACCCGCGATGCACCACGCGCCATCGAGGCCTTCCTCGAGGCCGTGAACATCAACCCGGCGCTGCCGGCGAGTTGGAGCATGCTCGAGGGGCTGTACCGGTTGATCGGCGAGGCCGACAACGCGGCGATGGCCGCCGCGCACGTCGCGACGCTCAAGCGCCTGCCTCCGGAAATCGTCAGCGCCACCAGCCTGTTCGCGGATGGCGACTGGCTGCCCGCCGAGCACCTGGTGCGGGCGTATCTTTTGGAACACGGCGACCACGTCGAGGGCATGCGGCTGCTGGCGAGGATCGGGATCGCGCGCGACGTGCTCGACGACGCCGAGTTGCTGCTCGAGGGCGTCCTGCATCTGGCACCCGATTACCAGGCGGCGCGCTTCGACTACGCCCGCGTGTTGGTGGAGCGGCACAAATATCACCGCGCCCGCGCCGAGCTGTCCCGCCTGGTCGCCGCGCAGCCCGACGACCGGCAGTACCTGACGCTGCTGGCCCGCGCCCTCGCAGGCATCGGCGAACACGACGCCGCGCTGGTGCTGTACCGCCGCCTGCTGCTTGCCGCGCCGCAGGAGGCGGATCTGCACCTGTCGATCGCGCATTCCCTGAAGACCTTGGGCCGGCTTACCGAGGCCATCGACGCCTATCGCGCCGCCGCCGCGGCGAGGCCCGGCTTCGGTGACGCCTATTGGAGCCTCGCGAACCTCAAGACCTATCGATTTCTGGACGACGAGCTCGCGCGCATGGACGCCGCGGAATCCGCCGCGCAGACGCCTCTCATCGACCGCTACCACCTATGCTTCGCCTTGGGCAAGGCCCTCGAGGACCGCGCCGACTATCCACGGTCGTGGCGTTACTACGAGCGCGGCAACGCACTGAAACGCGCCGAGAGCCGCTACCGGCCGGAACTCCTCGAACTCAATACGCGCCGGCAAATCGAGGTCTGCACGCCGGAGTTCTTCGCGCGGCGCGCAGGCGTGGGCGATCCCGCGGTGGACCCGATCTTCATCGTCGGCCTGCCCCGCTCCGGATCCACCCTGCTAGAACAGATTCTCGCCTCCCATTCCCGGGTGGAGGGCACGCAGGAACTGGCCGAGATTCCGCGGCTCGCACTCGAACTGCAGGGACGCGACCCCGAGCTCGGCAATCCGCGCTATCCGGGCGTGCTCGCCGACCTGGACGCGGAGACGTTCCGGCGTCTCGGCGCGAGATATCTGACGGACACGCGCAGCTACCGGACGGACCGGCCGTATTTCATCGACAAGATGCCGAATAATTTCCGCCACATCGGACTCATCCACCTGATGCTGCCGAACGCAACGATCATCGACGCCCGCCGCGAGCCGATGGCGTGCTGCTTCGGCAATCTGAAACAGCTGTTCGCCAGCGGCCAGGAGTTCACCTACGGCATCGAGGACATCGCGCGCTACTACCGGACCTATCTCGAGCTGATGCAACACTGGGACGCGGCCCTGCCCGGACGTGTTCTGCGCGTCCATCACGAGGACGTGGTGGATGATCTCGAAGGCAGCGTGCGCCGGCTGCTCGCCTTCTGCGGCCTGGATTTCGAGCCCGCCTGCGTCGACTTCCACAAGACCGAGCGCAGCGTCCGCACGGCGAGTTCCGAACAGGTCCGACGGCCCATCTTTCGCGACGGCCTCGAGCAATGGAAGCATTACGCACCCTGGCTCGGCGAGCTCGAGCGCGCGCTCGGCGACGCCCGGCAACGCCACCGCTGACGCACCCGTCGGTCGCACGGGTCAGTCGCGCCGCGCGAGGACCCTGGGGGGGGTCAGCCCACCCACTCGAGCGCGCCGACGAGTTCGGCCACCGAGTCGATGACGAGATCGGCGCCCGCATCCTCGAGGGCCCGTGCGGCGATGCCCCGGCGGCGGCCGCGCTCCGCCGCCGGTAATGCCTGCAGCGCTTCCCAAGACAGGCCGAGGGCGTTGCCCGACGTGACGCCGACGGTGAACGCGCCGGCGGCCTTGCCCTCGCGAATGCCGGCCTCGGCATCGTCCACCTTGACCACCCGCGACAGGGGCCACACGCCGAGTTCCACGCAGGCCTTGTAGATCATCAACGGCGACGGGCGCCCGACCCGCGTCTCGCCCGCACAGATCACCTGCGCGGGCTGATAGCCCTGCGCGGCCGCGAGCGCGAGCACCGGCTCCATCATGTCCCGCGTGTAGCCCGTGGAGGAGGCCACCTGGATCCCCGCCCGGCGCAGTTGGTCGAACGTCTCGCGGGCGCCTGGAATGAGCGTGGCTGCGCTTGCCGCATGGTGGCGCATCAACGGCCCGAGCCGCGCGACGAGCCGCGCCGCGGCGTCGGCACCGGGGTCGCAGCCGAAGCGGGCCCGCCACGCCGCCACCACCGCCGGCTCACGCAGCAGACCGTCGATGTGATCGCTCTTCGCCCTGCCCATGTCGTGTCGCACCGTGACCGCATCGACCACGACGCCTTCGGCGCCGAATGCTTCACGCAAGGCCTCGACCGGCGCCATGCAGCCGAAATCCACCATGGTCCCCGCCCAGTCGAAGATCACCAGGTCGAAATGGTGTTTGAGCTTCACGCCACCGCCCCGCGTGCCGGCAGCTCGGTGCACCGGTCGGCGAACAAATCCGCGACCACCTCCTCGCCGATCGCGAAACACGAGGACGCCCCCGCACCACACGTCACGAGGGCGAGCCGAACGTGCGGCTCGGGCGCGTCGATCAACATTGGCCTGTCGGCGGCGGCATACGTGCCGGTCCACCGCTCGAGCGTGGGCGGCGGCTCGATGCCGAGTGCGGCGCGAAATTCGTCGAGGATGAGCAGATCGATTTCCTGGTGCCCGAAGGGATCCGGCGTCGGCGCGTAGTGATGGCTGTCACCCACCACCAGACTGCCGTCCGCGCTCTGCACGACGATGAGGTGGACACCGTGCCGGAGGTGCGCAGCCTGCTCGCACGCGAGCCGGATTTTGAGCGGCCCCGCCGCCGCGAGGTCGGCATAGCCCGCGTAGCGCGCGAGTCCGAGATCCGACATGCACGCGGCGGGAAGGCGGAATCCAGGACTCGCCAGCCGCAGCATCTGCAGCTTGCAGCGGGTCAGCGCATGAACCGCCAGGCGTTCGCGATACAGGCTCTGAAAGTCGTCGCCGGGGCAGACGACCACCCGGTCCGCCTTCACGCTGCCGCGCGAGGTGACCACCCGGGGCAGGTCGATGCCGCATACGACGGTTTCGCGCAGAAAAGTCACGCCCTGCGCACTCGCCAGCCATGCCGCGAGTCGTGGCACCGCCTCCCGCGATTCCACGCGCAGTTCCGCCGTGCTTTCGAGCACCGCCAGGAGATCCGGCGCCTTCAGTTGTGGGCAGCGGAGCCGTGCCTCGGCCGCACTCAACAGACGGCAGCCGGCGGCCATCTCGGTGGCCAGAAACGCCTCCGCGACGCGTACCGACTCCGGACGCCGCGCCGTGACCCATGCCCCCGTCTGCAGGATGGGTATGTCGGCGGCCGCGGCCACTTCGCGCCACACCTCGCGGGTGCGACACGCGCGTGCCCACATCGACGTGCGCTCCTGTCCGCTCACCGTGACGAAGCCGAAGTTGCGCACCGACGCACCGTTCGCCTGGGCATCGCGGTCGATCACGACCACGCGCAGCCCCAAGCGAGCGGCGGCGAGCGCCACGGCCAGTCCGACGATCCCGGCGCCGACCACCGCAAGCTCGAACTGCACCGCGTGAAAGCCTCGTGCCATGGGCTACGCCATCCGCCGGGGTCTCGTCATATCGCCTCGTGAAGCATGTTTCCTGGCAGTATACGGACGCGAATGTGACGGTTTCCACCGCCGGAAAGTGTCATCACCCTGTAACGGGCGGGCGGCTTCATGTCGGTCGAAGTTTCTCCAAGGTCGTATGCCAACGCTCGCTGTTTCGCTCCGCAGATCGCCCTCGGCGTTCACCGCCTTTGCGTCGCTGGCGGGATTCGCCACGTATTTTTCGATGTATGCGTTCCGCAAGCCGTTCGCGGCGGCCACCTTCGGCGACGTCGAGGGCTGGCACCACGCCCTCGATTTCAAGATCGCGCTGGTGATCGCCCAGGTGCTGGGATATGCCGCGGCGAAATTCATCGGCATCAAGGTCATCGCGCAGATCCGCTGCGCTTTGCGGGCGCGCGCCATCCTGGGTCTGATCGGCGCCGCCTGGTTCGCGCTGGTGGCGTTCGCCCTCGTGCCGGCGACGTTCAAGGTGGCGGCGCTGTTCCTCAACGGGCTGAGCCTGGGAATGATCTGGGGGCTGGTGTTCGGCTACATGGAAGGCAGACGGACCTCGGAAATCCTGGGCGCGGTGCTGTGTGCGAGTTTCATCGTCTCCTCGGGCGCGGTCAAATCGGTCGCCAGCCTGCTCATGCGTGATTTTCACGTCACGGCGCTGTGGATGCCGGCTGTCACGGGACTGCTGTTCGTGCCCGTGCTGCTGCCGGCCGTCTGGGGTCTGTCCTCGCTGCCCGCCCCCGACGCCGAGGACGAGGCACAGCGGGTGCGCAGGGCGCCGATGAGCATGCGCGACGTGCGGGCCTTTCTCACGGACTACGGCTTCGGCGTGGCCCTGCTGGTCACGGCGTACGTGTTCGCCACGGCACTGCGCGATTTTCGCGACAACTTCGCCGTCGAGCTGTGGACGGCGCTGGGCTATGCCGATCCGGCGGCCATGTTCACCTATTCGGAACTCGCGGTGGCGGCGGTCGCGCTGGGAGCCCTCGGCATCATCGTCCGGGTGCGCGACAACCTGCGGGCGCTCGCCGTCATCCACGGCGTGATACTGGCGGGGCTCGTGCTGCTCGGGGCGTCCACGCTCGCGTTCGATGCCGGCTGGCTCGGACCGCTCCCTTGGATGATCGCGAGCGGCGCCGGACTCTACGTGGTGTACACACCGTTCAACGCGATGCTGTTCGATCGGCTGGTGGCGGCCAGCGGCCGGGTGGCCACCGCCGGGTTCCTGATCTACGTTGCCGACTCGGCCGGTTACACGGGCAGCTGTGCCCTGCTGCTGTGGCGCAACTTCGGGCTGGTGCGCAGCGACTGGCTGACGGTGTACCGCTACGCCACCTATGTCACCTCGGCGGCCGGTCTCGTGCTGGTGTCGTTGTCGCTGGTGTATTTCGCGGGACGCACCCGGCCGGATCCTACGGCTTGAGCCAGCCCACGCTCACGCCGACGGTGAGTGCGCCGATCACCACCGCCGTGAGCGACGCCAGCAGCACCGCGGCGGCCGCGCAGTCCTTGGCCCGTTGGATGGCCTCGTGCCGCTCGGGGTGCAGGCGGTCCGCCAGATGTTCGAGCGCGGTGTTCAACAGCTCGAGGGCGAGCACGAGCCCGGCGGCCAGGGCGCACAAGGCCAGCCAGACCAACGGCGGCCGGATGAAACACAGGGTGACGATGGCGAGCAGACCCAGAAAAAGCTGTGTCCTGAAGCTCGCTTCGCCGCGGACGGTGCCGACGATGCCCGTCCAGGCGAATTCGAAGCGCCGGACAAACGATTGATTTTTCACGGTGCTCGGGTGCTAGGCCGTGGCGGATCCCGACCTGCCCTTGCGGTCGGTTTCCATGTCGACCGCCGCGCCCGCATCGATCAAGACCTGTTCGAGCACGGACAGATATTCGATGTACCGTTTGCGGCCCGAGGCGGTGACACGGCACACCGTCTGCGGACGGTTCTGATCCATCGATTTCGTGATGCCGACGAGTTTGGCCTCCTCGAGCACCTGCAGGTGTCGGTTCAGATTGCCGTCCGTCAACGCGCAGAATTGTTTGAGCTCGCCGAACGACAGCCCCTTGGGATGGGTGACCAGCGAGGTGAGCAGGCTCAAACGCGCGCGTTCGTGGATGACCCGGTCCAGCTCGTAGGCGAACCGGCGTACCACGCCCTTTTTGTTACCGTCACGTTTGATCGAGGTTCTCCTCAAAGCCGAAGCGCAGCACCGCCGCGACCAGCAGCTGGCCGACTCCGAACGGCACGCCCATGATCCAGGGCGAAAATGTCTTGGTCGCGCCGGCCACCACCATGCTGCACAGCCCGGCCGCCAGATACCACACCCCCACTGCAAACATCTGTCGGGGCAGAAAGCGACAGGAGGCGAAAATCCCCAGACTGAAGATCACTTCCCACAGCCCGGGCAGCAGCCAGAAATTTTCCGGCGCGACGCGCAGCATCACCGCGGTCAATAGTACGCCGGCGATCAGCGCGGGCAGAAATTGTTCGACCGCCGACTGGATCATCTCCTGGGCGAGCCCGCTGTGGACGCGCCGCGAGCGGGCGAAGGTCTCTATGGCCGACAGGAAGAGCGCCACCGCCGCCGTGGCGACCCAGACGACGAGGCAATGCATGGAGTCGTAGGTGCCGTGCCCGGCGAGCTCTGCCTGGCTGCCGGCCACGACCAGGGCGAGAAGGCCGCTGAAGGCGCTCGATACCGGCCCATAACCGCGAAACTGCGTGCTGCGCGCGACCTGATGCCGTATCGAGTGGATCTCGAGCAGCGCCTGGCGAAGTTCCTTCATGCTCATGCTCCGAACCGTGCTTCGCGCCAATATAACGCGAAGCGCGCCCCCGGCGACACCCGGTCGGGCGAGACTCCCGGTTTCAGAACGGATAGTTGATGCCCGTGAACACCGCGACGCCCTCGGAGCCGTAGCCTAGGTCGACGAAACCCACGACGAACGGGCTGGCGATGCCGCGAAAGCCCACGCCGGCGACATGATGCAGGTGCGCGAACGGCGACTGCCGCGAGTGGGCGAACACCTCGCCCACGTCGAGAAAGGGGGTCACCTCGACGTTGATGTGGGTGGCCACCGCGTCGACCGAAAGCACGCGCCGGCGGTACTCGAGACTTGCCGAAAACGAGTCACGATCGTAGAAGCGCCCGGTTCCGTAGCCGCGCAGCGGCTGGGTTTCGCCGAGGACGCTCAGGTCGCCACCGAGACTCGACAAGACCCAGAACGGCACTGCCGTGGTTCCCGGCATGTAGCGCAGTGCCGCATGCGCGGCGAGCGTGCTGCCGGCCCCCAGCGACCAGAGCTGGCGTGCATCCGCCCCCACCACGCTGTACAGGGACGCATTGACGAGGCCGTGCGCCGCCGCCACGCCGCCGTAGAGCGCGTATTCGCCGCCCCGCGTCGGCACCGTCGTGTCGTCGCGGCTGTCGTAGATCACGGCCGCGCGGCTCAACGTTTCCGGGCTCGATCCCAGTCCCAGCTCGCCGCTGAACCGCGAGTCGATCGACGGGATGCCGGCGAGGGTGCCGCGCTCGACGTCGCCCCGCCGTGCGCGCAGCGTGTAGGAGAGCTGCAGCTCATGGCTCAGATTCCAGCCCACCACCACCTGCGCGAACTCCTGCTGGAAGGTGTAATTGGTTTCGGTCGCGTGCCGGGTGCCGTTGCCGATGCCGTAGAACCGCAACGTGCCGCTGCGGTCGTAAACGACGCTGGAGCTGAACGACCAGCTGCCGTCGCGCAACCGCCCCGTCTGGTATTCATAGTCGAACTCCCGTTCGACGTGCTGTTTCGCGCCCCCCACCACGGACCATTGCGTGTCGTCGGATTGGAACGAGAACAGGCGTGCCCGCGCGCCGACTCCGAAATACGGGTTGTACAACACGTCGGGCGCTATGATCTTGCGGATCTGTGCGTGCTCGTCGGTGATCAGCCAGGTGGGGATGAGTCCGAGCGTGGTGCCGCTGTTCGGATCGACGTCGATCTCGGGAATGGGGATGAACGGTGCGGTGGAGGGATCGAGCCAGCGCAGCAGCCCGCGCGGCTGCACCGGCGGCTGCGTGTCGGGGACGACCTGCGCCATGGCGCGGGCGCCGAGCACGCACAGCAGCGCCGCCGCGAGCTGGGCGTTCGTCGGAAGCAGGGCACGCGCCCCGCGGCCGCACCCGCTGCGCCTAGGGTGTTTCGACATCACGGCCGGACAGGTCGAGTACCAGGCGGCGCGCCTCGCTCCATTGCCACGCGGCGAGCGCCGGTACGCCGAAGAGGATTTCCCGCATCCTCTTCACGAGCGACAACGCCACCGCAAGGTCGCTGCCGATTCCGAGGACGTGGCCCACACCGATCAATCCGGCTTCCTGCACCCCCAGGCCCGCCGGCACCATGAAGATCAACGTCCGCGCCGCCAGGGTCACGCCCTCCAGCGACAGCGCGGCGAGGAACCCCACCGGGTGGCCGAGCCAGCGCAGCGCGAGCCACGTCTCGGCGCAACCCACGATCAAACCGGCCAGCTGCCAGAGCAGCGCGCGGGCCAGGCGTCCATGGGCCGCCGCCAGCGAACGGATGGCGGCATTGAGCGGACCCCAGCCACCGGCCGCGATGGCGCGCAACGCCCTCGCGCCCAGCACCCGTCCTGCCAGCCGCTCGAGTGCGCGCACCAGCACCCCGCTGCGCAGCAGCCACCACAGCGCGACGAGCACCGGCAGGCCTGCCAGGAGGCTGAGCATCAGCGGACCGCTGGGTTCGACGCTGCGGCTGAGCTGCAGCAGACCGGCCACGCCCAGGATGAGAAAGACATACTGGGCGACCAGCGTCAGCGCGACCTCGACGATCACGCTGGCCGCCGCCGCCGTGGCGTCGGTGCCCTGCCGCGACAAGAGATGAACGCCCACCAGTTCCCCGCCGATGCTGGCCACCGGCAACAACCGATTGACCGCTTCCCGTATCGAGGCGATATACAACAGACCGCGCACGCGGCAGGCGCCGGGAATCAGCAGCCGCCAGCCCATGACGTCGAACCACAGGGGCACGGCGTGCAACGGCACCAGCAGCAGCAGCACCCAGCCCGCGTGTGAAAGCAGGTCGGCGATGGACAGGGCGCCTTCGTGGATCACCAGCGCGACCAGCACCGCCAGGCCCGCCACGAGGGCGATGCGGGTCAGGTGCCGGCGGCACCACTCAAGCACGCGCAGCATCTTCGAAGCCGCCCCGACCCAGGCCGCCGGCGGCGATGGCGGCACTGACGCGCGGACTCAGGCAGGCGGCCAGCTCATCGGCATGACGATAGGCCTGCATGGACGGCGCGATGGCGCCCGGCAGGGCGATCGCGGGATGCAGGTAGATTTCCGATACACCGGACGGCAGCCGGGCGAGCACCGCGAGCAGCGCCTCTTCGTCCATGCCGCCGCTCGCGGCGACGCCGAACACGTGGTCGTTGTGGAACAGCCCGGACTTTGCCAGCCGGCGTTTCATCAACGTCAACCAGGGCCGCAGCAGCGCGGTCTGGACGACGGCAGCGCCGCCGCTGCGCGCGGCGAACCACAGCGGCTCACAGGGCAGACGTACCGCCCGCACACCATATTCGCGGCCCACCCGCAGCAGGATGGCCAGCAGGCTCGGATGCAGGTGGAAGTGTTTGTGCACGTTGACGTGGTCGAGCCGCAGACCGGTGCGGGAGAAGGCGGCAAATTGCGCCCTGATCTCCGCCTCCAATTGACGGCGGACCCGGGGCCGCGCGAAGTAGCGCACCCCGCGCAGGAACATGTCCTCGCCCATCCGCCCGTCCACGTCCGCGAGATCCGGCACCCGATGCGCGTCGAGCATCGCGCGGCCGTCGGCGAGTACGAGATGCAGGCCCACCCGCAGGCCGGGCAGTGCGGCGGCCCGGCGCACCGCATCCGCCGCCGCCGCTTCCGCCACCATCAAACTCGCGCAGGTCAACACCCCCAGCCGGCTGCCCTGCTCCACCGCCTCGTTGACCGCCTCGTGCAGACCGAAATCGTCCGCGGTGACGATCAGAAATTTCTTCATCGCACGAACGGCGCGGGCGCTGCCGTGGGGCAGCGCTTCAGGCCTCCCGCGCGTGCAGGAAGCGGAAGAACTCCACGCCTTCGCGCAGCCGCCGCTTCGTCATCTGCCAGCTCGTCATCATCTCCGCCGTGAGCTCGACGATCTTGCGCGGCCGGAAATAGAAGCGCCGGTAGAAGGTCTCCACGGCGCTGTAGATCTGCCCGGCGGCGAGGTTCGGATAACTGAGCGGCGACAATTGCACGCCTTCCTTGTTGACGAGATTCAATCCCTGATTGGCCGTGAGCCAGCCGTTCTCCACCGCCTGGTTGTACAGCTGCGTGCCGGGGTAGGGCGCGGCCAGCGAAACCTGGATGGTGTGCGGATTGATGTCCACCGCGAACTTGATGGTCTCGCTGATGGTCTCGAGGGTCTCCCCCGGCAGCCCGAGGATGAAGGTGCCGTGGATGGTGATGCCGAGTTTGCGGCAATCGTTGGTGAAGCGGCGGGCGATGTCGGTCTTCAGCCCCTTGCGGATGTTGAGCAGGATCTGGTCGTTGCCCGATTCGTAGCCGACCAGCAACAGCCGCAGGCCGTTCTCCTTCATGATCCGCAGCGTCTCGTACGGTACATTGGCCTTGGCGTTGCAGGACCAGGTGACGCCGAGCTTCCCCAGCCCGCGCGCGATCTCCTCGGCGCGGGGGCGGAAATCCGTGAACGTGTCGTCATCGAAGAATATTTCCTTGACCTCGGGCATGTTCTCCTTGATCCAGCGCACCTCCGCGATCACGTTCTCCGGACTGCGGACGCGATAGCGGTGGCCGCCGACGGTCTGCGGCCAGAGACAGAACGTACATTTGGAACGGCAGCCGCGGCCGGTGTACAACGACACGTAGGGATGCTGGAGATAACCGATGAAATATTTTTCGATCGTAAGATCGCGCTTGTAGATCGGAGCCACCCACGGCAGCTTGTCCATGTCCTCGATCATCGGCCGGGGACCGTTGTGCTGGATGCGCCCGTCGGGATGCCGGAAGCTCAGGCCGGCGATCGAGTCGAGCGGCAGACCCTCCGCGACGTCCTTGCAGGTGTAGTCGAATTCTTCACGCGCGACGAAATCGATCGCGGCGGATGCGGCCAGCGAGCCTTCCGCGTCGACCGCGACCTTCGCTCCCACCATGCCGATCAGCAACGCCGGATTCTCCTCCTTGAGGAGTTCGGCCACCCGGGCATCCTTCGGAAATGAAGGGGAACTGGTATGCATGATGATGAGCTCGAATTCACGTGCCAGGGGCAGCACGTCCTGCATGGTCAGGCCTTCGGCGGGGGCGTCGACGAGCTTGCTGCCGGCAACCAGGGCGGCCGGCTGTGCCAGCCAGGTGGGGTACCAGAACGAGCGGATTTCGCGCTTGGCCTGATAACGGGCGCCGGCGCCGCCGTCGAAGCCGTCGAAGGAAGGGGGATGCAAAAATAGTGTTTTCATAATTTCAAGTCCTCAAAATCGGCTGGGCGGTCCCGTCACGGGCGACGAGAAAGCGGTCTTCGCGCCAATGCACCCGGCGCGTGGCGAAACTCCAGGTCCACAGGATCAAAGTCATCAGGTCTCTGCCGGGCAGCATCAAGAGCTGCGCGGCGCCGGCGTCCTTCTGTCGCGTCTTCAAATGCAGCATGACCCGGGCCACGGCCGTGATCGCGAGCGCGCTCCACCCGGCGGCTGCCTCGCCGGACAGCAGCGAACCGATCAGCGCAACCGGCACGCTGCAGGTTACGAACGAAAAACCGTAACCGACCGGACGTACGGCGCGGATGGTGCGCAACCACCGTAATTCATGCCGCACCAGATCCGCGAAACTCCGCTCGGTGATGTACGTATCGACCGTGACCTCGGACAGAACGGTTTTGAGCCCGATGCGGCGCGTAAGTTCGCCCAGGCGGTAATCGTCGGCGATCTGGTCGGCGATCGCCGCAAAACCGCCGATTCCGGCGAGCGAGCTGCGGCGCAGGGCGATGGTGGCGCCGAAGGCAAAGGCACGGGATCCCGTCATGGCGGCGACGCGAACCGACGGCATGAACCAGTCGTTGATGTACATCGCGCCGAGCCGGGACCACATGCCGCGACGAGGCACCCCCCGATAGGCGCAGGTCACGATGCCGACATCGGGCTTCGCCAGAGGCGCGACGACTTTCGCGAGATAGCCCTCCGCCACGCGCACGTCGCTGTCGGACAGCACGAGATACTCGTGCCGTACCGCCGGCATCATGTTGATGAGGTTGCTCACCTTGCGGCTGCTGCCATGCAGCCGCCGGTCGACCACCAGCTGCAGATCTCGGTGCGGAAACTCCTCCTGCAGCCGACGTACGATGGCGATGACGGGATCGCTGGCGTCCGACACGCCGAACACCACCTGGAACTCGCGGTAGCTCTGCGCGCAGAACGACCGCAGGCACTCGTAGGTCTCCGGCTCGACCCCGCACAACGGTTTGAGAAGGGTTACTGCGGGCGCCGGACCGGCGTCCGCGGCCACCGGCCGGATCCGGGTGTAAACCGCCACCAACGCGAACAAACTATAGACCATCGCCGCGGCACCGAGCATCAGTCCGCCCAGAACCAGCCAGGGATGGACCATCATGGGCATCGGCATGCGGGGGAATCGATCATCGGAATCCTTCGGCGCGGAAGAGGTGTCTCTGCAGGCTCGACGACGCTCGTGGCGCAGAAGCCTTGGGCTTTGTAGCACAAAGTGGGGGACTTATTCTTAGGTTAGGTTACTGCACGCTTCATTGCAGCACGAAATGTTGACAACGGCTGTCGGGGATCCACGCTAATTTTCGTTAATCTATCTTAATTTTCCGGGGCCCGGCGTCTGTTCCACGGCGTGGTTCGGCGCCGGAGCGGCCGGGCGGCTGCCCATAGCCCAGGCCCACCCGGTAGAAATAGGCCCGCACCGTCCGTCCGCCGTGCGTCACCCTCCCTTCCTGCAAGGGTCCGAGTTGTTGGAAGCGGCCGGCCAGCCGGGATGCAGACAGATCGGTTTGCTGCCACGACACCATCAGGAACGTGGCCCCCGTTTGCCGGACGGAGGGAAACCAGCGCTCGTACATGAGCCCCACCCCCCCCAACAAATGGCCCGCGGAAGTTCTCTGCACGGACAGCCCGGTGTCGCCCGCGTAGAAGGCCAGTTCGCTCGCGGTTTCGTAGCGGTCCGTGGCGACGATGGTGAGCGGGCCGGGCTCGGCAGCCTCGACGTCGCGCGCCAACGCACCGATCTGCCGTCCGAGCTCGCGCCAGCCCACCGGGGCCAGTTCCATGTGCGCCGAATAGCCCACGCCGGGCAGGCCGAAAACCAGATACCCGAAACCGACGCCGTACGACACCAGCAGTACCGCGAGGGTCGGCGGCCAGGCAGCGAGCAGGCGGCGCTGCGTCCGGTCGCGTGGCGGCGAACGCCGCCATCCCTGGATGGCCGCCGCCATGGCCGGGATCGCACCCACCCAGGGGGCACCCGTCCAGTCGATCTTCACTTCGTGACGCAGGCTGAACAGGGCGAAAACCGACAGCGGGGTGAATACCCACCAGCGGATCAAGCGCCACCGCGCCTCGGCATCGCCACCCCCGGGCGTACCGTCGCCGACGTCCGGCCGCGCGCGCAGCACCGAGAACACGGTCAGCACGCCGACGGGGGCGATCAACACGAGCGTCGAACCGATCAACTTGTGCAGGGCAAAACGCGGTCGTTCGGCAAGCCGTCGCGAAGTCTGGAAAGCGAACGATGCCCAGTCGTTCTGAAAATTCCAGAACAGCACCGGCGAGAACAAGACCGCCGCGATGAGCACCGCCACATAGGGCTCGCGGCGTACGAGCCAGCGTCGCGATCGAGGCTCGGTCAGGACGAACAGGAACGTCGCCAGTGCCGGCAACGCAATGGTGTACTTGGACAACAGGCCGAGTCCCAGCGCCACCCCCGCCCACGCCCATGCGCGCGCGCGGCCAGCGATCAGCGCCCGCTCCAGACAGTAGAGCAGCGCAGCCCATGCCGCCGTCAGCGGCGCATCGGGGGTCATCAGTATCCCGGCGAGAAACAAGAATGGCAGCGTCTGCATCAGCACCAGGGCCAAGACCGCCGCCACGTCGCCGAAGAGATTGCGTGCCAGCCGGTAGCAGAAGAGCGATGCCACCACCCCGCACAGCAGCGCGCCCGCGCGCACTCCGAGTTCGTTCTCGCCGAGCACATGCGTGCCCGCCCAGATGAGCCACGCCACCATCGGCGGATGATCCAGATAACCGAGGTCAGGATGCCGTGAATAATTCCAGTAGTAGGCCTCCTCCGGCAGCAGCTCGATCTGCGCGGCGTAGACGAAGCGCAGCAGCAATGAAAGGGACACGATGCCGAAAGCCCAGTAGCGCAGCTCTTCCGCATCGTTCATCTTCGCCCAGCCGGGTCGGCGGGCAAGCCCGATCGCGAACTCGAGCATGGCTGCCGTCGCCGCGGCGACGAGCGCGATGCCCATCCAGGGCGCGACATGCCAGACATCGCGCAACAGGCCGGCGCTGCCGATGCGGGCGAAATGGCAAAGAATCGCGGCCAGCACCAGCACGACGAGGCCTTTTGCCGGCCGCGGTTGCGCGGACGAATTCGCACCCAGCACCCTGCCACACGCCAGCGCGACCATGGCCACGAAGCCGAGGGTCGAGCCCTGCGCCGGGGACAGGCCGGCCGCGTGGCACAGCGAAGAAACGAATACGTCGGCGAGTGCGAGACCGCCGAATCCCCCGAGGGTCGGCACCGCCGGGTTATTCATGATCACCCCCCGTTGCCGGGGGCGGGTGCGGCGGCGGCGCAGCGAAGGATACGGTGATGCGCAGCCCCGGTGCGTTGTCGGACAGGTCCATCGCGGCCTCGTGCAGAGTGGCGATGGCCGACGCCAGACTGAGCCCCAGGCCGCTGCCCGGCGTCGTCCGGCTGTTCTCCAGACGAAAAAACCGCCGCAGCACCTTGGCCCTCATCGCTTCGGGTATGCCGGGGCCGTCGTCGGCGATGCTGACGGCCACCAGGCCCGCGTGGCTGCGGGCGGCAACCTCGATATGTGCGCCGTCCGGCGAATGTCGGATCGCGTTCTCCAGCAGATTGGCGAACAGCTGCGTCAGCAGTTCGCGGTCACCGGAAACGGTGAGCTCCCCTTCGATGCGCTCCGCGACGGTTTGCCGCCTTTCTTCGGCCGCCGGACGATAGACCTCGAGGACGGTGTCGACGATCTCCCGCGCGTCGAGCAGGGCGAAGGCCGCCTTGCGCGCCCCGCTCTCGACCTGCGCGATGCGCAGCAGGGCGCCGAAAACGTCCAGGATCAACTCCGTTTCGCGACGCGCGGCATTCAGCGTTTCGCGCAACGAGGACGCATCCGCCTGGGTACGCTGGGCAAAGTCCAGGCGGTTGCGCAACCGGGTCAACGGCGTGCGCAGATCGTGTGCGATGTCGGTGGTCACCTGGCGCAGGTCGTCCATCAGCGTTTCGATGCGATCGAGCATGGCGTTGATGCTGAGCGCCAGGTGATCGAACTCGTCGCCGCCGTGCTGCAGCGACACGCGGCGGTGCAGATCGCCGCGGATGATGTCGCGGCTGGTTTCGCTGACGCTTTCGATCTGTCGCAGCAGACGTTTGCTCATGACGACGCCGCCGACCAGCGCGAGCACCACCGACGCGGCCAGTATCCCGAGGAAGGACCTGGCGACGAACTCCTCCATCTCGTGCAGTTGATAGGTGCTCCATCCTACGAAAAGATAACCGCCGGACGTGAGGACCCCCGCGCCGCGGATGGCAGAATACCCCGGCCGCCCCGACCGCGTGGACTCTGGCCATTCGCGGATTCCGGGCTGCGGGTCGAGCGCCGGCAGGTTGCCGGCCAGCACGTCCCCCTGCGGATCCTGCAGCAGGTAGTAAAATCCCGCCGGGTGGCGTGCCATGCCCTCGACGAGGGGTCGCAGTCCGCCGGAGCCGCGCGCCTGGGCATCCGTCAACAATTCGTTCAACTCGGTGCTGACGCTGTCGTCGATTTGATGACGCATGAACCTCGCGGTCGACCAGAAAATCACGCCGAACAGGATCAGGAAGGTCATGCCCGTCAAGCCGGCGTATACGACGGCCAGCCTGAAACTCGAGGTTCGAAATATCCTATACAGCCGCACGCAGGCTGTATCCGGACCCGCGCACGGTGTGAATGAGCGTGGTGGACCCACCCTTGTCCAGTTTGCCCCGCAGCCGGCTGATATGCGTCTCCACCACGTTCGTGTGCGGGTCGAAATGGAGGTCCCAGACGTTTTCGAGCAGCATGGCCCGCGTCACCACATGGTCCACATGCCGCATCATGTATTCCAGCAGCCGGAATTCGCGCGGCTGCAGGTCGACGGATTCCCCACCCCGCCGCACGGTTCGGGCAAGCAGATCGACCTCCAGATCATCGACCCGCAACACCGTTTCCACCGCCGTCCTGCGCGGACGACGTCCGAGGGCCGCCACCCGCGCCAGCAGTTCCGAAAACGCGAACGGCTTGGTGAGATAGTCGTCGGCGCCCGAATTCAGGCCCTGCACCCGGTCATAGATGCCGCCGAGCGTGGTCAGGAACAACACCGCCGTGTCGGCACCTCGCGCGCGCAGCTGGCGCACCATGGCGAGACCGTCCAGCCCGGGCAGCATCCGATCGATTATCAGAAGATCCCAGTCGTCGGCGACCGCGCGACGCAGCCCCTCGAGGCCGTCGCCGGCCACCGTCACGCGATGGCCCTCGCCGTCCAGTCCATGGGCCACATAGTCCGCGGTTTCCGAGTCGTCTTCGACCAGCAGGATTTTCACGATTCGTTTCGCCACGCCATGCGTCTATACTTCCGCGCCGGCGTCGGGCGAGTCAAGTTGTCGATCGGTAACATGCGGCCGTCGGCTTGCAATGCGAAGACGATTCAAGGTACTTTGCCTCACAAAGTTAAAGGGAGCGCGGCGCTACGGCCCGCGCGGACGGGATTGACGTTGAACGAAGAAAGACATGCTGCCCGCGGCCGTTGCGGCCTGAACCCGCGGAATATATTCCGGCCGATCGTACTCGTGCTCTTCGCCCTGCCGGGGCTCGCCCACGGCGACGAACCCGTGACGGTGCGCTCGGCGCTCGACGACGTCGGTCAGTATGTCACCGCCCCGCTGCGCTGGGATGCCGAAGATTGGACCTATTTCGGCATCACCGCCGCCGCCGTCGCGGCCGCACACCAGTACGACGGCACCGTACGCAGACATTTCGCCACCGGCTCCAAGGCTGTTCTCGACGGCAAGGACACTCACAGTCTGCGCGATGCCCTGCCCGCCGTCGCCGTGGTGGCCGGTACGCTAGCCTACGCCGGCATCTTGGACGATCCGGACGGCTATCGCGAGACCTGGGGCATGCTCGAAGCCGGCGTATTCAGCACCGTCACGGGCGAGGCGCTGAAATATGCCACCGGCCGCGAACGACCCAACCTCACCACCTCGCCCGATCGCTGGCGCGACGGTGGCGATTCCTTCCCCTCGGTCCACTCCGCTGCGGCCTTCGCCATCGGCATGGTGTTCGCGGAATCCGGCAACGACGACTATCGTTGGGTACGCAGGATCATCGGTTACGGCATCGGCGCCGGCACCTCCTATATTCGTCTGCACGACAACGTGCACTGGCTGTCCGACACCGTCGCCGGCGCGGCGCTCGGGATCGCCACGGCGCGTTTCGTACTCAACCGGCAGCCCGCCGCGCGGCACGCCACGGTGCAGTTCCAACCCAGCCAGGACGGCTGGATGTTGAGCTACGTGGTGCCGCTCGACTAGGAAGCGGCGGGTTCGAACGTAGGCCCGAGCGCCAGCGCCGCGAGGGCGCCAAACGCGGCTTCATCTTCGGGCAGCCCGTCTGCGCAGACGGCCGCGATCATCTCGGCCTGATCGATGGTGATCTCGCCCACCTCGAAACACCGGACCACGGTCCCGTCGCTGGCGACGAAACGCGCGCTCTGCAGCGCGTCGTCGTAGGCCCGGGAGGTCAGCGGTCCCCGCGCGAGCAATTCGGCGAGCCGGTCGCCGTTCGGGATGGGCGCCAGAAACGACGCCATCGCGTCCGCATCGTCCAGCCGGGCGGCCGTCATCGAAATCCGGGTGTTCATGAACTCTCCGTTCCCGTGGCACGGGCGCGGATCAAGATTACCCGAATCGCGGGATCATGCGCTGACTCGATCCTGTACGACGGCGATCAGGTAATCCGGCGCGCCAGACTCCAGGCGTTTGAGCGCAACCGCCTGGTCGGCCCAGAACGCGCCGCCCGTCCGGTCGAGCCAGGGGCCGATCGCGCGGTAGCCATCCATCTCCCCCGCCGCCGTCCTCGCGAACAACGCGTACGTCGCCTCCTGCTCCGCGCCGTACAGGTCGGCGACGAAAAGATCCGCGGTGTCCTCCGCAGTCCATTTCAGCAGCACGCGCGCGTGACGATTGGCGCGCATCACCCGGCCGTCGAGAGCGACGTGCAATATCCCCGCGGGCGCCTGCTCGAAGCCCTCGCGATACGCGAGTGCCTGTTCCGCATTTCTCTGCGCGCTGCGCTCGACCCGGCAGAGCAGTTCCTGCCCATGCACGAGGTCCTCGATCATGTAGGCGAAATCACGCAGCGCGTTGACGTCGTCCTCGCTGAAATCACGCGCCATGCGGTCGATGGCACACAGCGTGCCGATCGCGAAGCCGTCCTGCGTGTACAACGGAATGCCGATGTAGGCGCGGATGTGGGGAGCGCCGGTCACGAGCGGATTGGCGGCGAAGCGCGGATCGAGGGCGGCATCGCAAATGACCAGAGGCCGGCACTCGTACACGGCATGCGCGCAAAACGATACGTCGCGGGGCGTCTCGGTGGCGTCGAGGCCGACGCGGGACATGAACCATTGGCGATCCTCATCCACCAGGGACACGAGCACGATGGGCATGTCCAGCGCCCTGGCCGCCTGCCGTGTGACCCGGTCGAATGATGCCGAGCGCGGCGAGTCGAGCAGGCCCAGGCCCCGCAACGCTGCCAGACGCGCCGGTTCGTGCACCGACAAACACGCCGCCTGGACCGCGGCGGCGATGAGAGGATCGATTCGGGGTTCTGTCATGCCAAGCTCGTTAACGCACGCGTCCGCCGCCGAACGTGAATGCAGCAGACACATTGATGTCAAAAACTCGAGGTCCGCCGACGGGGTCACCGCTCATTTCCGCAATTCCGCGCCGCACAAACTCGCGCCTCAACGCGCTCCCATCGAGATCATCGTCGGGTTGAACGCCAGATAGTTGTCGCGCCCCGAGAACTTCGCCTGGTACATGGCGATGTCCGCATAGCGCAGCAAGGTTTCCGCGTCGGCGGCGTGTTCCGGGAAGATCGCGATGCCGATGCTGGCCGTCAATTGCAGCGTGTGCGCGTCTATTTGGTAGGGCGCATTGACCGCCTGCAGTACCTTGTCCGCGCAACGGGCCACGTCCGCGGCCAGCGCGACGTCGGCGAGAAGGATGATGAACTCGTCCCCGCCGTACCGGCTCACCGTATCCGATCCGCGAACGCAGGTGAGCAACCGGCGCGACACCGCCTTCAGCAGTTCGTCGCCCACCGGGTGGCCGAGGGTGTCGTTGACCGGCTTGAAGCGGTCGAGATCGACGAACAGCAGCGCCACGGAGTGCCCGTTGCGCTGCGCCCGGGCCAGAGCCTGATCGATGCGGTCGGCCAGCAGGGCCCGATTGGGAAGATCCGTGAGATTGTCGTGCAGCGCGAGCCGCGCCAGCTTGCCGGACAGATCGCGCGCCACCGTGACGTCGTGAGCCACCATCACCGCGCCGATGACCCCGCCGTGTTTGTCGCGGATGGGCGAGGCGGAATCCTCCACCGCGATCTCGACGCCGTCGCGCCGTATGAGCACGCACTTGGTGTCGAGTCCGACGGTCCGGTTTTCGATGATGGCCTTCATCGTCGGACAGGGCACCTGTTCCCGCGTCGTGGCATCGACGAGCAGGAATATCTCATCGATGGAGCGGCCGGACGCCTCCGTCTGGTTCCAGCCCGTCATTTTTTCCGCGACGATGTTCAGGAAGCTCACACGGCCGCGAAAGTCCGTGCTGATGACCGCATCGCCGATCGAATTCAGGGTGACCTGCGCGCGCTCTTTCTCCTCGAACAAGGCCTCGGCGTTCGCAAGCAGGGTTTCCTCGCTGGTCTGCAGCGCGAGCTCGGCCGCGCGTCTATGGGTGATGTCGCGGAAGACGATGACGGCGCCGGCAAAATTGCCCGCGTCGCT
>CAZZYJ010000003.1:0-2291 GCA_964658215.1 uncultured Steroidobacteraceae bacterium
AGAGCGGGCGCGGCCGCGCTACCGCACCGTCGATGAATGGTATCTGTTCAACCTGGTCCGCCTGCCCAACGGCCGTTGGGTATACGACAAGCTCGGGCGCGGCGGCAACATCGATGGTTACAAATAAGAGGCTCCTGGTGATCGGCGTGCTGATCGCCGGGATGGCCGATGCGCTCGGCGCACGGCCTGCGGATGCCGATCCCGTCCGTGACGCCAGGCTGTCGCGCGCCAGCCAGCGCTGCGCGCAGCTCGCCGAGCTCATCTCCTGTGACGAGGCGCTGGCCCTCGCGCCGCAGGATGCGGCGGCCCTGACGGCGGAAGCCGACGCCCTGGTGGTGCAGCAACGTCCCGGCGAGGCCATCGGCGTCTACCGTCGCGCGCTGCGCCTTGCCCCCCAGCAGGCGGTCGTCTCCGCCAAGATCACGGCGGCGGAAGCGCAACGCCGGACGCGGCTCAAGACCTGTATGACGCAGGGCGGCGAGGTGGGCCGTCATGCCTGCGACGCGGCCTGGTTGCCGGGTACGCCCGACGAGGCGAACCTGTTCAAACGCCGTGGCTTTCTGCTGCGCGGGGAGGACCCGCTCGCGGCGCTCGACGCCTACATGGCCGCCGCGCGACTGCGGCCGCGCGATCGCGACGTGGCCCGTGCGCTGATCGGCCTCACCGACGGCAGCGCGCCGCGCCGCGATCCGGCCACCCTCGCCGCGCGGGGTGCCGCATTCATCGTTCTCGGCCGTCGCGGCGACGCCATGGCGCCGTTGCGCGCCGCGGTGGATCTGGCGCCCACGCTGGCGACGGCGCGCGTGCAGCTGCGGCTGGCACACCGGTCTGCGGCGGGGGTCCGCACGGCACGTCGGGCGGCGCGGCGGGCGACGCCGCCGACGCGTCCGTCCGCGGACGGCGCCGCCCTTGCAAAACGGCGCGACCGGGAAACAGGCCTGCCGGCCGCCGGGGTGCCGGACGCGGCGGCGGGAGTGGGCGTATCACCGGCAGGCATACCGGCCGGGGACGTACCGGACACCCGTTTCTCCAACGATGCGCCGGCGGGTCGAACGAACTGAGCCGCCGCGGGTGTCAGCGCGCGGCGGCGTCGGCCGGCCGCGGTGCGTCCGCATGCCGCTTGACGATTTGTCGCTGCATGGGCGCGAGGAGCGCCATCAATTTGTTCTGCTGCCGGTAGGGGACGCCGGCCCGGCCGAGGCCGAGGTACAGATCCTCCGCGAGCGCATTGAATTGCGCATCGTTGATGAGCAGCTTCTTGTGGGCGGTGCGCATGTCACGGCCCGTGTACTGGCAGGGACCGCCGCTCACGTTGCACAGCTGTTCGAACAGCAGCTGTTTGAACTTGCCGAGGTCGGTGTCCGCGAAGGTGAAGTTGATGCGGTCGTCCGCCACGACGATGTCGGCGAAGTGATCGACCGCCGCGCGCAGCGTGGTTTCGCCGCCGAGCGAATCGTACAAGGATTTCGCGGCATGCGCCGCGGTGGCCGCGAAGACGAGGGAACAGAGCAGCAGGGCGGCTGCGCATCGGGCGAGGGGTTTCATCAGAATCCTACCTGCAGTGAAAGATAAGCGCCGTGCTGATCCGCGTACTCGTGCGTCACCGGCGCGAGGATGTTGCCGAGGCTCACGAAGGCGCCGACCAGCGAGACATTGCGCGAAAACGTGTACGCCGCGAACACGTCCCAGGCGGCGCGTTCGTTGTCGACGCCCAAATCGTGCGGTTTTTCGCGGTACTCGGCACCCATCGCGAATTTACGCGTGATGATGTAGGCGACCGTGGCTTCGAAGTTCAGCGTACGGTCGCGGCGTAGGTCGCCGCCGAAGCCGAGGAGGCCGAGCTGATCTGCGTTGGTGTAACGCACCGTCGCGTCGACCAACAGGCTCTGCGCGAGAAAAACCTTGGTGACGGCCAGGTACAGATCCGAGCCCGACTGCGAGCGCGCGCCGAGCTGAGTCGGGCTGACCAGGGCGGGCAGCCCCACGCCGGCGCCGTTGGATATGCCGGTGTTTTTCTTGTATTCGTAGCCGAGGGCGGTCTGCGGCACCCAGCTGTCCTGGTCGTACACGGCGTCGCCGAACAGCCGCACCTTTGCCCCGAACACATGTTGTCCCACCGACAGACCGTTGAGGGCGGTGCCGGTGACGTCGAATTTCTGGGCGGCGGCGGACACCTCGACGCGGTTCAACGCGCCCGCGGCGAACCCGTAGCTGCGCAGGCGAAAATCGCTGAGCTGCACGGCGGTGTAATGCACGTTGGCGCCGTAGCTGTCAGCGGTGCCGTAGCCGGT
>CAZZYJ010000003.1:2301-2705 GCA_964658215.1 uncultured Steroidobacteraceae bacterium
GCCGTCCACGTCGTTGAAGCCCGCCGTCAGCGGCAGCTTGCCCTGGTCGGGCACCACGGGATTTTCAAACGGCGCGCGTTGCGCGAATGCCGGCTGAAACCCCAGCAGCGCGCAGACCAGCCAGAGACGGCGCTGGCGGCCCTGCACGAGCGCTCGGAAAAATCGGTTCGTATTGGTCATAAGCCGCGAGAATACCCGTCCCGGCCGCGAAATTCATCGATAAGTTAACGGTTGCAGATCATGGGCTATGATCGCGGGGTGTCGTCGCGGAGATAGAAAACGTGCAAGAGCGTTCGATGATGAGGCGGGGCGGTGTGCTGATGGCGCTTGGTCTCGCGCTGGCCGTGCCTGGCGGCGCGTCGGCGGCTGCGGTCTCACGCCTGCAGGTGCGGGTGGTGACGGGG
>CAZZYJ010000003.1:2715-23084 GCA_964658215.1 uncultured Steroidobacteraceae bacterium
CCGGCCGGCCGGTCATCGCGCTACCGCTCACCCACGGCGAGTCGTGGCCCGGCCGGTCCACGCACGTGATTCCCGTGACATTGACGGACGCGCTCGATCCGCGTGCGGTGCAGCGTTTCGGATTGTACTATCGCGCCGCCACCGCGCCTGCCCCCGCTCTCGAGGTGGTGGCGGCGGACGTGGACGTGATGGACGCCGGCGCGTCCCCCGAGCGGCTGTCGAAGGCGACGCTTTCCGGCGCGATCGCCAGTCGCGGCGAACTCGCCACCGACGAACTCGACTCCGCGACGCTGCGCTGTAACACGGATGCCGATTGCGACGACCATCGCAGCTGCGACGGGCAGGAACGCTGCGCGCCGCAGGCTGCGGGCGCCGACGCGCGGGGCTGCGTCATGGGTTCACCCAAGGCATGTCCGGTCAACCAGGTTTGCAGCGAAAAAAAGGGATGCCACGGCCTGGATGCGCCGGCGCCCGCCGCAACGCCCCGCTGAGCCACCGCGGCCTCCGCTGAGTCTGAATGCGCGCGCATCCTTGCGCGCGACTTTCCGCCGTTGGACGCCCTGACGAACGCATCCATGCTGCCGGGTGTCGGGGATCATTATCGACAGCGGTGGGCCGGCGTGCATTGCCACAATCCTCGCTCTCCATCGTGATATGTCAGGCGGGGATATGTCACGTGCCGTCGGCCGCGCAGCGCGCGTCGACGTCAGCAGCCGAGCGCGTCCTCGAGCGAGTCCAGCTGATACTCGGCGTGGGTCAGTATGGTGGCGCAATCCTGCTCCGTGAGCCCGATGGTTTGATACGCGGCGACGCCGGCCATCGCCACCGCGCGCGGCTTGGGCTTTAGCAACGCCTCGCCCAGACCGATGCTCGCGATCAACACGTCGGCGAGGTCGGCGTCGTGCCGGGATCTGCGTTCGAGATCGGTCTGCTCGCCGATGGCGTCGGCTATTTCGTCGGCGAATCCCCAGTTCTCCAACACGGACTTGCCGATCGAAGCATGCCACCCGGAAATCATGTCCCTGAACATGGGCTCGGCGTCTCCCTCGGGAGCGCCCCGGTCGAGGCTGTGCACCAGAATGTAGAGACGGCCGATGCCGTGCATCAAGCCGGTGAGAAAGGCTTCGTCGGGAAGCACCTTGGTGCGGCGTGCGACCACCTGGGCAATCAGAGCCACCGCGATGCTCTGCTGCCACAGCGCGTGCATTCGCTCCGCCATGGGACGCAGCGAGGGCTCGTTTTTAATTTGTTGCACTGCAAAGGCCATGGACGCGCTGAGCACCAGCTGATGGCCGAGGCGCGTGATGGCCGTGCGCAGATCCGTGATCCGCTTGCCCGAAGAGTTGAAGGCGGCCGAATTGGCGGTTTGCAGCAGTCGCGCCGCGAGCCGTGGCTCGGCGCCCAGCACCGTGACGGTCTTTTCCGGCGTGGTATCCGGGTCGGCCAGAGTGTTGCGGATGCGCAGGACCACGTCCGGGAAGCACGGCAGGTCCACCGAACCTGACGAGAGGTCCGCGGCCATGTTTGCCAGGAACTGCAGTGCCGCGGCGCGCGCGGCATCAGAGGCGGCGGCGCCCGTCGGCGCCACGGACCGCGCGCCGGATTGGTAGGTCGGTGCCGGGGCAGCATTCGTCATAACGCGGGGTACTCCGAGATCGGCCGGTCCATCGTTGTGCGTGGCCGCCGTTTCCACGCACGCCTGTACTACGAGCAAACTACCACGACACGCCAGATGACGGCAGCCCGTCAATAATCTTGAGGCGAAACCCGGATGCTTTCGGCGGGGGTGGGCGCGGTCTCCCGTATCTCGTCGGTCCACACGCGGAACACCTCGAGAAAGTTCGCACCGAACGTGGTGCTGATGGCGACGTCCGCTGCGTCGCGGCCGCGGGCAATGAGGATGCGGCCGATGCGACGTTGATTGTTGCGCGGATCGAAGGCATGCCACTCGCCGCCCAGATAGGCCTCGAACCAGCCGGCGAAATCCATCGGCGCGGCCGCCGGGGGCACGCCGATGTCGCCCAGATAGCCGGTGCAGTACCGGGCGGGGATGTTGAGGCAGCGGCACAGGGTGATGGCCAGGTGTGCGTAGTCACGGCAGACGCCCTGACGTTCGGTGAACGCCTCCCACGCCGTCTTCGAGGGACGGGCGAAGTGATACCCGAACAGAATGTGCTGATTCGCCCAGTCGCAGATGGCCTGTACGCGCGACCATCCCGGCGGCAGCTGCCCGAACAAACGCCAGGCATCCGACATCAGCGGCTCGGTTTCGCAGTACCGGCTTCCCAACAAGTACACCAGGGTTTCCTGCGGCAGCAGGCTCACCGGCAGCTCCTTGGCGGCGTGTACCGAAGGCTCGATCCGTCCGCCGTCGCGAAGCACGCCGTCCGCGGTGATCGTGATCCTGCCCGCCGGTGCCTCGAGCCGCGTGCAGGTGTTGCCGAAGCCGTCGTGATAGAGACTCAAGGGAACGACCGGAGTGGTCGTCATGTCGTCGGGCCGGACCAGGTCCTTCACGCGCGACGGATGCACGTGCAGCATCAGGATCATTGGTGTCGGTTGCGGGCAGTTGTAGACGACTTCATAGCCGAAACGTATGTGCATCCGGGGTCCTCCTCCGTGGACCTTACGCCGCTACGACGGAATTGTCTTCAGATCCCGCGCGCCGTGGCACTGACGGATGTACGGTGCGAGCGCCATCGGCGCCATCGGCGCCGTCGATCCGGGCGTCGTCGCTCATACGAAAAACGCCTCGAAGGGGCGTTGGAAATGCGACAGGACGTGCGCAGGTAAAATGGGCGCACCCGCAGCCGGTTTCACCTGCGATGCGAAGCAGTCGATGGCGCGCGCCTTGGCGCGGCGCGCATGCACGCTGAGGGTGAACTTTCGCAGCCGGCCACGCTCCAGCAGACGCTGCGGATCGGCGTGGTGCCACGTCAAGACCGGGTAGCGTACCAGGGGGATGCCGCGCGCGGCGGCGACGTCGCAGCACACCCGGCCCACCGCGTCGTGATCCGGATGCCCGTCATTTTCGTACGGCGCGACCAGCGTCGTGCCCGGACGGGCGAGCGACGCAACGACGTTGCGCAGGCGGTTGAGGTGTTCGGCGACCGCGCCATCCGGCAGCCCCACCCGCGTCACCGAAATGTGCGTGACGGACAACTTGCGCAGCGCCCGCTTGAGTTCCGCGCGCCGCACGAGGGCGAGTCCCGGCCAGGCGGGATACGCCGCCTCGCCATCCGTCACGCTGACGATGGTCACGGCCTGCCCGCTCAACGCGCATGAATACATCAACCCGCCTGCGCCGAGGATCTCGTCGTCCGGATGGGGCGACACGACCACCAGCGGACCGGTACCCGGCGACCACTCGCGGCAATGTGAAAGGAGGTGAAACCAGTCCCGTTCGGACGTCCCCGCATCCGCGGGGTCGAAGGACGGGGTCACCGGCATCGCGCTGGCAAATGTTCCGAGAGTGTTTGGGCCATCCACTCGAACGATGCGCGCGCCGGCCCAGCACGGCCATCCGCCGGACGGCATTGCTGCTGTAGGAATCAGCTACAGTCCCCGGCGGCGCGCGCCCGGCGCTACCCGGCGGGCGGGCGCTTGCTGCGTGACTTGGGCGTTGGCTTGGGCGCCTCGCCGGCGGACGCCGTCGCGCTCCTTGTGGTCCTTGCGACCTTGGGTGTGCCGCCGGCCTGCGGCGTCGCAATAACGTCGGGCGTGGGGGCAACGTCGACCTTGGCGGACTTTGCAGGCTTGGCGACGGCCTTGGGCGTGGCAGCGGCCGTGGCGGATGGCGCAACACCGGCGGCGGCCGGTTTTGCGGCGGGCGTGGTTTGTCGTTCGACTTCCGCCTCGGCAGCCAGCCAGTCGGCCACTTCGTGACCGGGCGCGAAGTTACGGCTTTCGGCACGCAGATACGCCGCGATGGCGATCTTTCTTTGCCGCGCGTCGGGATCATTCACTTTCATGGAAACTCCGATAGGTTGAGGTAAACGAGGTCAGTATAGGAACCCTGCCGCCGACGGCAACTCGTGGCCGTCATGCATCAGGCTGCCAGCCGCCGCCCAGGGCCTTGACCAACAGCACCCCGGCGGCGAGGCGCCGCGCCTGGAGGTTGGCGGCGGCGAGCCGGGCTTGCAGCGCCGCGGTTTCCGCGCTGGCCACCTCGAGATAGGTGGCGATGCCGGCGTCGTAACGATGCCGTGCCTGTTCCAGCACGGTCTGGGTCGCCGTCACCGCCGCCGCATCGGTGCGTCTTTCTATCTCGAGCTGGCGCAGGGCGGCCAGCTCGTCCTCGACATCCCGATAGGCGGTAAGCACCGTGTTGCGGTAATTCGCCACCTGTTCGGCGTATGCAGCCCGGGTGCGATCCGTTTGCGCCACCAGCCGTCCGCCCTCGAACAGCGGCAGCGTGACCTGCGGTCCGAACGACCAGAAGCGGCTGGGGACGCTCACCAGGTTGGCAGTCGACGTGCTCTCGAACCCCGCGCCGCCCGACAGGGTGAACTGCGGGAAATAGGCAGCGCGCGCGACGCCGATCTGCGCATTCGCCGCCGCCACGTGACGCTCCGCCTCCGCGATGTCCGGACGCCGCTGTAGCAACGAGGAGGGCAGGCCGGGGTCGATCGGCGGCGGCACGACGTCCAGACCCAGCGGGTTCGCTGCCAGGTGGAAGGCGGCGGGGTTCTCCCCCAGCAACACCGCGATGGCATGCTCGGTCTGCGAACGCTGCAGGCCGATGTCTGCCGCCTGGCTCTGCGCCGTCTCGAACTGAGCCTCGGCCTGCGCCACGTCGACCAACGGTGCCGCACCGCCTGCGAACAGGTTCCGCCTGAGCTGCAGGGACGCGCGGTTGTCCTCCACCGTCTGCTCGAGGATCTGCCGCTGCGTATCTTCGCTGCGCAGGGAAAAATAGTCCATCGCCAGCTCCGCCCGCGCCGAGAGCTCGACGAAGGCAAGATCCGCCGCGCTCGCCTGCTGGTCGGCCTTGGCGGAGGCGACCTGGTTGCGTATCCGCCCCCAAAAATCGACCTCGTACGACAAATCCACTCCGGTCGAGAAATCGTCGGCGAGCGGTCTCGCGGTGACGGGGAACCGCGGTCCGTTCGGAGACGCCCGTTCGCGCACGGCGGACGCCTTGCCGTCGAGCGCCGGGAACAGGTCGGCGCGGACGATCCGCCATTCATCGCGCGCCTGCTCGAGCCGGGCGGCCGCGGCCTTTAAACTTTGATTGTCGTGGCCGAGCCGTATTTCCAGAGCGTCGAGGCCCGGGTCGCCGAACGACGTCCACCACGACCCCTTCGACTGCCCATCGAGGGGACGTGCCGGCTGCCAGTCCATGCCCTCGTACTGCAGGGGCGCGGCCGCGGTGTCCGGGACGTGATAGGGCGGCGCAAAGGAGCAGGCGCAGAGCGCGCCGCAGGCCGTCAGCAGGACGGTGAAACGGTTCATTTCTTGTCGTCGTCCGGCTGCGCAGGAGCGATGCGCACCGGCGTGCCGTCCTCGATGGAATCCGGCGGATTGACGACGACGTCGTCCCCTTGATCGATGCCGCTCAGAATCTCCAGGGTCTTGCCGAAGTCACGCCCCTGCGTGATGTTCTTGACCTTGATCTTGTGCTGCGCATCGACGGTGGCCACCTGCAAGCCGTCGGCGCGGAACAGCACGGTGTTGGAGGGCAACCGCATGCCCGGCATATCGGTATGCAGTTTGAAATGAATTTCTGTGTAGGCCCCGGGGAAGAATTCGCCCGCGCGGTTGTCGAGCTGCAATTCCACCTGCAGGGTCCGCGCGGAAGGATCCAAGGCGCGCGACGTGCGCACCGTCTTCGCGGGATATTCCTTGCCGGGATGTTCGGTGAAATGCAGCTCCGCCTCGAGACCGGTCCTGGTGGCGGCCGCGTAGGCTTCCGGCACCTGCGCGTAGATGCGCAACGTGTGCGTGTCGGCGAGCCTGAACAGTTCGGCGCCCATGGCCTGCCCGGCGTTGATGAGCGATCCCACGTCGGTGTTGCGGGCGGTGATGACGCCATCGAACGGGGCGACCACGCGCTTGAACGACTCGAGATCGTTCAGGCGTGCGACGTTCTGCGCCGCCGAATCGGCGATGGCGGTCTTCGCCGCCGTGTCGCCCGCCTTTTCGTCGGCATCCTGGGCGGAGACGGATTTCGTGAGCAACAGGGACTGCCAGCGGGCGTTGGTGCTGCGCGACAGCGCGAGATTCGCCTGGGCGGTGGCCTGATCTGCGCGCGCCTGCCCGAGCTGCCGGTCGACCTCGGGCGTCTCGATCTCTGCCAGGAGCTGCCCCTTGTGCACCTGCGCACCGATGTCCGTCGACCAGGATTTGAGATACCCCGTGGTGCGCGCATAGATCGAGGATTCCATGTACGCCTGCACGATGCCGGGGAGAACCAATTCCTCCGCGGGCGCGTCCAGATCGGGCTTGACCGTGACCACCGTGAGTAGGGCGTCGTCGACCGTCTGCCGGCGCAGCGCCGAACGCGCGTGCAACCGGCTGAAAATGCCCCAGGCGGCGAACAGCACCGCGACGATCACGCCGATCACGATGACTCGCCGCACGGTCCGCCCGAGCAGGGCGGTATCGTGCGCCGATCCCGGCCCGGAGGTGTCCTCGGTCATGCCCTTTCCTGCGCGCCGGAGGCCGGTGCAGGGCGGGCGGAATCCCGGGCGTGCACCCGGGCGAAGACGGTCGGCACGAAGAACAGCGTCGCGGCGGTGGCGAAGATCAGCCCGCCGATCACGGCGCGGCCGAGCGGTGCATTCTGCTCGCCGCTCTCGCCCAGACCGAGCGCCATGGGGATCATCCCGATGATCATCGCGATGGCCGTCATGGCGACGGGACGCAGCCGGGTGAATCCGGCCTCGATGGCGGCACTGCGCGCATCCTTGCCCGCGTCCATCTGCTCCCGGGCGAAGCTGATGACGAGAACGCTGTTGGCCGTCGCCACGCCCATGCACATGATGGCGCCGGTGAGCGCGGGCACGCTCACGGTGGTGTGGGTGAGAAACAGCATCCAGACGATGCCCGCCAGGGCCGCCGGCAGCGCGGCGATGATGATGAGAGGATCCCGCATGGATTGAAAGTTCACGACGATCAACATGTACACCAGCACCACCGCGCCGATCAGCCCGAGCAGCAACCCCTCGAACGACTGCTTCATGGTCTGCACCTGTCCTTTCAAGGCGATGTTCGACCCCTTCGGCAGATCCTGCTTCACCGACTTGAGGACCTGGTTGATCTGCGCCGCGATGTAACCGAGGTCGGTGCCCTGCACGTTGCCGTAGATGTCGAAGGCGGTCTGCGAGTTGTAGTGGCTCACCACGGCGGGCGCCACGCCGCGCCGCAGGGTCGACACGTTGGACAGGATCTGCGAGGTGCCGCCGGCCGCCGTGGAGCTGCCGACGGTCTGACCCAGGGGCGTGTTGCCGAGGTCGTTGAGCGAGGCGAGCCGGTACTGGGGCGTTTGCGAGACGACGTTGTACTGCGTGCCGGTCTTCGGGTCGATCCAGAACGAGGGGTTGGTCTGAAAGCTGCCCGACAGCGAGGTGAGCATGTTCGACGCGACGTTCTGCTCCGTCAGCCCGAGAAATTGCGCCTTGCTGCGGTCGACGTCGACGTTGATCTCGGGATAATCGTAGGGCTGCTGTACGTGCAGATCGACGGCCCCGGCGATGCCCGTGAGCCGGGGCAACAGGGCGTTGATGAACTTGCGATTGGCCTCGACGTCGGTGCCGACGATCTGGATGTCGAGCGGCGAAGGCAGGCCGAAATTCAGGATTTGACTGACGATGTCCGCCGGCAGGAATTCGAACTGGGCGCCGGAATACGTGGCGGCGAGCTTGCTGCGCAGCAGGCGTTGATAGTCGATCAGCGAGGAATGCTTCTTCTTGAAGTTGATGAAGATGTCGGCATCGCCCGGGCCGACGGGCGCGGAGCTGCTATAGGCCAGATTGATGCCGCTGTAGGGAAGTCCGAGATTATCGACGATTTCGGTGAGTTGCTCGGCCGGGATGAGCTGGCGGATGGTTTTCTCCACGGCGTCACACAGGATGGCCGTCTCCTCGATTCGGGTGCCCGTGCTCGCCCGCAGGTGCAGCTTCAACTGAGCGGCGTCCACGGCAGGGAAAAAATCCTGGCCGAGCCCGGGCAGCGGCCCGAGGGGAAACGCAAGAACGGCGGTGGCGGCCATGGCCGCCAGGAACAGCACGGCGAAGCGCGTTCCGGCGTCGATGGCCAGTCCCAGCAGCTCCCGATAGGTGGCGCGAACGCGCAGAAAACCGCGCTCGAATCCCGCCTGAAACCGTGCGAGGACGTTTTGGGGCTTCGCGCTCCGTGCGTCGTGCTTCTTGAGCCAGAATTTGGCGAGGGTGGGAATCAGGGTGCGCGACAGCAGGTAGGAGGCGAGCATGGCGAATATCACCGCCTCGGCCAGCGGCACGAACAGGAATTTGGCGATCCCCGCCAACAGAAACATGGGCACGAAGACGATGCAGATCGACAGCGTGGACACCAGGGCCGGCAGGGCGATCTGCCTGGCGCCCTCGAGTATGGCCTCCTCGACCTCCTGGCCCTGTTCGAGATTGAAATTGATGTTCTCGATGGTCACCGTCGCATCGTCGACCAGGATGCCCACGGCGAGTGCGAGGCCGCCCAGGGTCATGATGTTGATGGTTTCGCCGAGCGCCGAGAGGCAGGCGAGCGAGGCGAGGATGGACAGGGGAATCGACAGGGTGATGATGAGCGTGCTGCGCCAGCTTCCCAGGAACAACAAGATCATGAGTCCGGTCAACGCCGCGGCGATGATGCTCTCGCGGATGACGCCCGAGATCGCGCCGCGCACGAACACCGACTGGTCGCTCAGCGAGACCAGCTTCAAGCCCTTGGGCATGGTGCCGCGCAGGGGTCCGAGGCGCTTGTTGATGCCGTCGATGATGTCGAGCGTGGACGCGTTGCCGGTCTTGAGCACGTTCATGATGACGGCGCGCTTGCCGTCGACGCGCGCCACGCTGGTTTGCGGGGTGTAGCCGTCGCGTACGTGCGCGACGTCACGGACGTACAGCACGGCGCCGTTGCCGGCACGGATCGGCAGGTCGTTCAGTTTCTCGATGGCGGTCGGACTCGCGTTCAGCCTGACGAAGTATTCCTTCGTGCCGATTTTCTCGGTACCTGCGGGCAGGATGAGGTTCTGCGCCGCGATGGCGCTGACCACGTCCGTGGGTGCCAGCCCGCGCGCACGCAGCTCGCGCGGATCGAGGTCCACCTGCACCTGCCGCTGCTTGCCGCCCAGGGGATACGGAATGGACGCGCCCGCGACGGTGGCGAGCTGGGTGCGCAGGACGTTCTGTCCGAAGTCGAAGATTTCCTGCTCCGGGATGGTCTCGCTCGACAGGGCCAGTTGCAAAATGGGCACGCTAGACGCGTTGTACGAGAGCACGAACGGAGGCGTGGTGCCGGGCGGGGAGGTTTGCAGCTGCGTTTGGGAAATCGCGATGATCTGCGCTAAGGAGAGGTCCTGGTTCACGTCGGGTTGAAAGAAATACTTCACCACGGCGGTGCTGTTGACCGACTGCGATTCCGTGTGTTCGACGTCGTTGACCGTCGTCTGCGCCGTGCGCTCGGAGTAGAGCACGATGCGGTCGGCGATCTCATCGGGCAGCAGCCCGTTGTAGCGCCAGATGACCGCCGCGATGGGGATTTTTATGTTGGGGAATATGTCGGTGGGGGTGCGGAGAATGCCGAAGACACCCAGAAACACGATCAACGCCGCCAGCATGAGAAAGGTGTAGGGCCGTTGCAGCGCTACCTTGACGATCCACATGCTTCACTCCATTCGCGACTTGCGCACGGTAATCGTGGGCAGGCAATTGCGCTGTCGGGATTCACGCCGTGGCAGTGTCGGCGTAATTCCTGCTCAACGAGTGAGCTTGCGGTAGGCCAGCAGATGACGCAGTGAGTCCTGCGCCCGGCCCTCGGCGTCGTGCAGACGCGCCAGATTGAAATGGGCGTCGGCATAGGAGGGCTCGAGCGACAACGCCCTGTGGTAGGCCGCGATGGCCTCGGCGGTCCGGCCGAGATCTTCGAGCACCACACCGAGGTTGAAGCACGTGTCGCAATCCGGCTGCACGGCCTTGCGGTATACCTCGGCGGCCTGCTCCATGCGCCCCGTCAGATGCAGCAGGCGTCCCAGATTCAAACGGGCTTCACGATGGCCGGCCTGTAACGCGAGGCAGCGCTGATAGGCGCCGATGGCGCGCTCGAGGTCATCCGCCTCGGAGGCATAGCCCTCCTTGAATTGCTCGTCCGCGAGACCCGGCGACGCCGCGCCGGCAGGTTGCTCCAGGAAGACCACGTTGCCGGCCGGAGCCTGCCGTTCCAATGCCAACAGATATTGGCCGGAGTCGGCATCCCAGTGGGCGGCGCCCGTGCGCACGGCGATCCTATCGCCCGATGCCTGGATGGCGAGTCCGCTCATGGGCAGTTCGGCCGGCAGCCCCGCCCGCAATTCGCGCAGGGCGCGGTTGATCGCGCGCCCCGATATGCCCGCCTGCCGCAGAGCACCGGCGGTGCGCAGCAGGATGAGGTCTTGAAACGTGTATCCGCGGTGGCCCGTCGTGCCCTGGTGAGGTTTGATGTGGCCGGCACGAACCAACGAACGTACGATGCTCGCCGACACCCCCAACATTCGTTCGAGATCGTCGACGTGGTACCGATGAACGGCGGCGTGCATACGCCCCGCAGGTGAATTCTTTGGCCGCAGGTCCCTCATGCCTGCAACGTCGCGCATGGGGCGGTCGGCGTCAAGTCGGGCTGTCAGCCCTCACGAGCCCTCGATCGAGCGATTTTCCGACGGCAGCCCTCGAACCCCGCACGGCTCCACGCGTGGCCATCGTAGGGGGATACTCGTAGTGGCAAGGGAGGATCGAATATGTTGGAAAAGCTACCCGACGGCATAGGCCATGCGCTCATCAACCAGCGTGCAGGCATGGAGAACGTGGTTTACAACCGGGTTTTCCGTGAAAAGGCCACGGCCCGGCTCGACGTGCGCAGCGTGGCGTTTGCCTTCAACGCCGAGCTGCCGGCGCGTTTCACGGCCGATGGAGCGGGTGTCTCGCCTCCGTTGGCGTGGAGCGAACTGCCTCCCGGTACCAGCGCCGTCGCCCTCATCGTGGAAGACGCCGATGCACCCACCCCGCAGCCCCTGGTGCATGCCATCGTGGTTGGGTTGGACGGCACCGATGGGAGTCTTGCCGAAGGGGCCTTGAACAACCCGGACCAAGGCGCCGGGTTCGAAACGGGCCGAAATTCGTTTCTACGGCAGGCCTGGCTGCCACCGGACCCGCCGCCGGGCCACGGCATGCATCGCTATGTGTTCCAGGTATTCGCGCTGGGCGGGGCAACCTCGTTTTCGGCCGTTCCGGGGCGCGGTGAATTCGTCGAGCAAATGCTCGCACGGGCGATCGGCAGCGGCTGTCTCATTGGTACCTACGAGCGGGAGCCGAAATCCACGAGCGGGGTGGAAACCACCGAAATCGTGAACCCCTTGTCGATGGTACCGAACCCGCTGTAGGTTGGCGTCACCGGAGGCGCATCGCCGAGGCATGGGCGAGGCATGGCCGAGTGGCACCGTCCGGGTAACCGCCGCCAGGGACGACTTCAAAGGGACGACGTCAACCCGTGGGCACGAAGATGGCCCGGCCACGGCCGGTTTTCTTGAAAATTCCCAGCGATCCGCCCACGCCCAAGCCCACCGACCCGCCGCGCGAGTACGAATCTGAACCGACGCCGCTGCCCACGGACCCCGTTTCACGGTCGTCGAAGCCCTCCAGGATGATGCCGTTGGCCCCCAGTTGTGCCGCTTCCGCCTTCAGCCGCTCGATGACTTTGTCGACGCTCTTTTGTCCGCCGGGCGAAAAGGCGCTCTTGCTGGACGCATCCAGGAGTGCCACTTCCTCGAACGGCGCGGCCGGGGGATGAGAGTAAATTCTCACCAGCGCGGGCGAAATGGCAGGTCGCGCCGTGCCCACGAGGACGTGCGAGCTCGGCGCGCAGGAAATCAATCCACCGGCGACGCCGCCGGCCAGCGCGACCACCGCGACCAGCGCCGATGATCGCCGGAACATAACACTTGAAGCTTTCATCGTTCCATCCCCTCGAATATCGGACGTTTAGTTTTTCGCCCTATAGCCTACGCGTTCCCCCTACTGCAGCCATGCCGAAGGAACCGCAAAGGGTCGTAGGACGGCGCCGGGTCAGGGAGAGGCGCTGGACGGTCGTAGATGATGCGGAGCTGCCTGCGCCGCGGTCAATGCATCGAAGCGCAGATCGATCACCGAACCCGAGTCCTCATGGGGCACGCAGGTGGTGTGGTTGCCGACGTTACGGGTGGTGAACATCGGCAGCAGGCGGGTGGCGAACTGCTCCACCAGTTCGCAATCGCCGCGCTGCAGGTTTCGCGGCGAATTCGTAGTAAAGACCACCGAGTGCCAGGATGCCGACACCACCTGACCGTCGGTCGCGGGGTCTGCGGGCGGACCCAGGGTGTAGAACACGAGATTGGCGCCGGCCAACTTATCCGGCCGGCCGAAACCCGCCGCGCACGCGCTGGGCACTGCCTTCGCATCGGCGCGGGCACCGGCGGCGAGCAAGAGGTCGCGCAGCTTGTCGGCCAGGCCATCGCAGGAATACGTGGACGTGAAGCCCAGGAACGTGAACGACAGTTCACGCCTGTGCCAGGTCGCAGGCGCCGTATCGGCCATGCCCGCCGCAGGCGGAACGGGAGGTTCGGCGGCAACCGCGCGCAGCAGCCCGGAACACGCCAGCAAGAGGGCTCCCCAGGAGCGACGCGACGCGTTCACAGCGAAAGGACCGCAGGTCGAGCGGGACGCCGGGCGCGCAGAGCCATCGTGATGAGGGCCGAACCCCCGAACACCAGATTGATGCCCACCAGCAGACCGATGGCCCATGCCGCCGAGGCGGGCAGGCCGAGAAAAATCATGCCGGCGAGCACCAGGTCGACGATGCCGCTGAACAGCATGAACCCCCAGGTGGGCGTCGATTCGCGACGATGAGCGAGTGCGTACATCACCGAGACGATGCCTTCGAGGGTGAGAAAAACAGTCAGGATCACGGTCAGGGACAGAACGCCGGACAGCGGCCACGCCAGCAGCACCAACCCCGCCACGATGCCGATCGCCGCCGAGACGAGCGACCAGGAAAACCCTGGAGCATGGCGCCCGCGCAGCGTGGTGAGCAGCCCGACGACGCCACTGACCAGGAGAATCCACCCGAGCAGCACATCGACGGCGACGGCGGCCACCGGCGGCACGACGATGGCCGCGATGCCGAGGCAGAGCAGCACGACGCCCTCGCCCAGGAAAAACTGCCAGTGAGCGGACGCGGCGGTGGTGGTCTTGTACAACATGGATCAGCCTTCGTATGTCGTGATGGATTCGACGGCGGTCGCTCCCGCGGCTAGCAGGTATAAAATACGCCATGCACATCCTCGTCGCACCGAATTCATTCAAAAAGAGCACGAGCGCCATTCGAGCTGCGGACGCCACCGTGGGGGTCGCGACCCAGGCAAAGGCGCACGGGGCGTTCGTGGGCATGGGCGGGTCGATCCCGCTCGACGCCGAGCTCCGCACTGCGTTGCGGATTCGACGTGTCGATGGCCGTCGGCCGCCGGCCGATGACGCTGAGCGAGGCTCTGGCCCACACCGCCGGCAATCTGGAAGGTGCCGCCCGCGAGCTCCGCAACCTGCTCGCCATGGGGCAGGGCGTCGCTACCGGGTGACGCCGAACGCCCGATCGAGAACCGAGATCGCACCCACCACGTGATACAGCGTGCTCGCCGGCGCGGGCGAGTCCACCAGATCGCCGTTCGGCAGCTGCACGTCGAACCATAGCCCGGGCACGGGTGTGCGGATGAAGGGCAGAAAGCTGCGGGCCGCGGCGGCGGCCATGAACCAGTACCGGTCGTCGCCGGTGATCTGCGCGGCCAGCAACGCCGCCTTGAGCCTTTCGGTCTGCGGCCAGAAGCGTGCATTCGGATCGTGTACGCTGAAATCGTCGAGCAGCGCGTTGATGGCCACCTGATTGTGAACGCCCGACTGCTCGCCGATGGCGAGCAGTCGCAGGGCCGCGGGGCGCAGGTCGTGCGCATGCAGGACGTCACTGCGCAGCAGCAGCCAGGCCCATTCGAATTGATGGCCGGGTTCGATGACGCGGCCGGGCAGCCCCGGCGCCGGTTGCCAGTCCGCCGTGAAGGATTCACCCACCGCGCCGCTGTCCTTGCGTATGAAGCGGGCGAGCGCGAGAGCGGACAGGTTGCGGGCCCAGTCCTTCCAGCCGGCATCGGTGCCGAGCTCGGCCCAGGCCAGACAGGCTTCCAACAAATGCATGTGCGGATTGGAGTCGCGCTGTCCGTCGGTGACGTCGTTGGTGCGAAACGCCGAGCCGTCTCCGGCCAGCCCGCTCTCGATGGCCCGCCGCAATGCGCACGCGCGCGTTTCGAATTCCTCGACGGCGTCGAGCGCCCGCGCCGCCGCCGCATAACCCAGCAGCGCGAACGACTGATCGTAGAGCACCGCCGTGTCATCGAGCGGCGTGCCGTCGACGCCGGCCAGCGTGCGAAACAATCCGTCGGCACGCAGGTAATGGGTGGTGAAGTAATGCATGCCGCGGCCGACGATGCCGGCGACGTCTCCCTTCCAGCCGAAACCGGCAGCCTGTGCGAACGAATAAATCTGCCGCGGGTGGATGCGCGCGCGCCGCGGATGGGGCATCCCGGCGCCGTTCTGGTTCAACGTCTCGATGAAGCCGCCGTTGCGGTGATCGATGCCGTTTTCAGACCACAACGGATAGGCGCAGCGCACCAGCCAGTCGACGAGCTCGGTGCGCAGCGTCGCCAGGCTTGCCTTGGGGTCGGCTTTTTTCGCGTCTTTCATGCCGGTATTGTGCATGACTTTCAGGCAGCACGGACCAGCCAGCCTTTTTCCTGCCATTCTGCGGCGGTGGACTCGAAGGCGACGCGCAGGCTGTGCAGGGCTGCACGTGATGCGGCCGGATCGGCGGCCCGTTCGAGGTGGGCGGCGCCGGCGCTGATGGCGAGGGCGGCGACGGTGCCGGCCGAGCCCTTGAGGCTGTGTGCGAGGCGGCGCACGGCCTCGTCGGTCGGCGCGCCGGCACCGTGCTCACCCAGGGCTTCGCCGATGAGGTCCAGCGTCTGCGCTGCCGAACGCACGAAGACTGCGATCAATTCGCCGGCGAACTCGCGGTCGTCGTCGGTACGTCGCAGCATCTCGGTCTCGTCGAACAACGGCGACAGGAGGGCGGCGGGCGGCGCGGGCCGCTCGAACGACGCGGTGGCCTTCGAGATGGCCTGGCGCAGCCGCGAAGGATCGACCGGTTTGGTCAGATAGTCGTTCATACCGGCCGCCAGGCATTTTGCGCGGTCGGTCGCGAGCGCATGGGCGGTCACCGCGATGACGGGAATGCCTTGGTTGCGACCCATGCCGGGCGAGGCCCGCAGCTGCCGGGTCGCCTCGTAGCCATCCATCTGCGGCATCTGACAGTCCATCAACACGACGTCGAACTGCCGGTCGCCGAGCGCCTGCAGCGCCTCGACGCCGTTGCCGACCAGGGTCACTTCGGCGCCCAGCCGCTCCAGCAGGCGCAGCGCCAGTTTTTGATTGACCGGATTGTCGTCGGCCACGAGGGCACGCAGGCCGGCAAATACCGCGGGGCCCGCGGCGTCCGCCGTGCCCGCAGTGTTGCCGGTGCGCTGCGAGCCGCCGCGCACGTCAGTTCCTGGCGCGGCAGCCCCCGGCGCGGCCGCGGCGGGCCCCGCCGCACGCCTCTCGGGCTGGGTGAGGTCGGCGAGCACGCGCAGCAGCACCGCTGCCTTGGCGGGCTTGGAAATGACGCGGTCCATCAGGTGCGCCTCCGTTTCCGACACGGGCGTCGACAACGACGAGAGCAGCACGAGGGCGGGGGCGGGCGTGGCGACGGCGCGGATCGCCGCGGCCAGCCAGGCGCCGTCGCGATCGGGCAGTTGATGGTCGAGGACGACGGCCGCGGGACGCCGTCCGCAGGCGAGCAGGGCCCGATAGCGCAGAACGCACTCCTGGGCGGACGCGGCGAACGACAACTCGCAGCCCTGCGGACGCAACAGCCGCGCGAGATTCTTTTGGTCGCTGGCGTTGCGCACGGCGATCAAGAGCTCGAGGCCCTGCAACCGCTCCGTCGCCGCCTCCGCCTTCGAGACGTTGGTCTGTTCCAGACACAACGCCACGTGAAAGGTGGACCCCACGCCCACGACGCTGTCGACCTCGATGGCGCCGCCCATGGCTTCGGCGAGGTGACGCGAAATGGACAGTCCCAATCCCGTGCCGCCGAACCGGCGCGTGGTCGAACTGTCCGCCTGTATGAAGGGCGCGAACAAGGTGTCGATGCGGTCGGGCGGTATGCCGATCCCTGTGTCGCGCACGGCGAAGAGCAGGTTCACGTGGCCGTTCGCCGTCGCGCTGGCGGCCAGGCTCAGACTGACTTCGCCGTGTTCGGTGAATTTGATGGCGTTGCTCAGAAGATTGAGCAGGATCTGGCGCAGACGCGTCGGATCGCCCCGATAGGCCGGCGGCATCTGCGGATCGATGTCCACCAGCAGGTCCAGACCCTTCTGGGCGGCGCGCAGCGCGACGCTGTCGACGGCGTCCTCCACCAGATCCTGCATGCTGAAGTCGATGGATTCGAGTTCGAGCCTGCCGGCCTCTATTTTCGAGAAATCCAGGATGTCGTTGATCAGGCCCAGCAGGGACTCGCCGCTCGAGCGCACGATCTCGGCGCACTCGCGCTGCTGCGCATCGAGCGCCGAATCGAGCAGCAGGCCCGTCATGCCGATCACGCCATTCAGCGGCGTGCGGATCTCATGGCTCATGTTGGCCAGAAATTCGCTCTTGGCACGGTTCGCGGCCTCGGCCGCCTCCTTGGCCAGGCGCAGCGTTTCCTCCGCGTGCCGCGACTCGGTGACGTCCTGGAAAGCGCCCACCACGCGCGTGCAGCGGCTGCCGACGTCCTGCGGCTGGCCGATCGAGCGCACCCAGCGCCTGCGCCCCTTGGCCGTGATGAAGGGCGCGATGAAGTCGAACGGTTTGCCCTCTGCGAAGGCCGCCGTGAGGCTGTCTTGAACCATCTGCCGCGAGGCGGGGGGATAGAACTTCAAGGCCTGCTCGAGACTGGGCATCTGTCCCGGGGGAAGATCGTGAATCCGGTAGATCACATCGGACCAGAACGGCGCCGGCGCGTTCAAGTCCAGTTCCCACCCGCCGATCTCGCCCATCCGGCTGGTGGCGGACAAGAGCGCCTCCTGGCGCGTCAGAAGTTCCTCGGCCGCCTTGCGCGCGCTGACGTCGACGCTGAGCGCATAGAAACCGAGCAGCTCGCCGTCCTGCCAGTGCGGCCGGTACTCGCTCTGCCAGTACTGGGTGACCCCGCGTGCGTCCGTCACGGGCTCGTCGAACAACTGGGACTCGCCGCGCAGCGCACCTTCTATGCGCCGGCGGCTTTCGGGCGGCAGACCGCCGCCCAGCAGCTGTTCGAACGACAGCCCCACCATTTCCTCGGGCCGCAGACCGAAGCGCTGAAAATGCGCCTGATTGGCGAAGCGACAGACGCCGCCGCGATCCCAGTAGCCGATCATGGCGGGCAGGCTGTCCGAGATCTCCCGCAGCCGCTCCTCGCTGGTACGCGACTTGACCTCCTGGGTCGCCAGCAGATCCTGCGCCCGTTTACGCTGCGTGATCTCGGTGTAGATGCTGACGAACTGAGTGACGTCGCCTGCCTCGTCCTTGTAGGGGACGATGGACGCATCGACCCAGTACAACGCGCCGTTCTTGTTGCGGTTGCACAGCTCGCCACGCCAGACCTTGCCCTGCGTCACGGTGGCGCGCAGCGCTTCGTGCGGGGGAGGCTGTGGCACGTCGGCGCGGAACAACGCAGTGGTCGCGCCGATCAGTTCCTCGCGCGCATATCCGCAGGCCGTGCAGAAGCTGTCGTTCGCGTAGGTGATCACGCCGCCAATGCCGCTGACGACGACCGAGGCGTGTTGATCGAGCGCGTAGTGAAAATGGTCGAGTTCGCGCAGCGCCGACTGCGCGGCGGCGGCCTGCATCTCGAGTTTCGCGTTGACGTCGCGCAGTCGGGCGGACTGCAGGCGGATGCGCGACTGTAGATGAGCATCGAACACCGCCGAGACCAGTGCGATCGCGAGCACCGCGCACGTGGCCAGCCCGACCAGCAACGCGAGCCACGGCGTGTCGAGCGTCAGGCCGCCCACGCAGCGCGTGTCGGCCGCGAAGCCGGCGGCGGCCATGCCGGTGTACTGCATGCCGCTGATGCCGGCGCCCATGATGCATGCGGGCAAGAGGCGCCCTGCGGCCGGATTGCGCGCCGGCGCCACGCGCGGTCTGCCGGCGAGGAGCAACGCGGCGAACGAGGCCGCGACCGCGATCACGCCGGATGCGGCGACCCGGAGCGGGTCGTACGCGATCGACGGACGAAGCGGCAGCGCACCCATGCCGACGTAATGCATGACGACCAACCCCGAGCCCGCGAGCATGGCGCCGCCGAGCAGACCCCGCAGGCGCGGCGCCCTGTCGCCCGCGATCCAGATCGCGCCCGCCGCCGTGAGCAGGGCGATCACGAGCGAGATCAACGAGGGTAGCGGGTCGTAGCGCAACGTGATCGGCAGCGAGAAGGACAGCAGGCCGATGAAGTGGACGGACCAGAGACCCACGCCCAACGCGCCGCAGCCGCCCAGCCGCCAGATCCAGCCCGAGCCCGCACTCGTGGCGTGGATTCGCGCCGTCAACGACAAGGCGGTGTAGGCCACCAAGACGGCGACGCCGACCGACAGCGCAACCAGCCAGAGATTATACGAAGCTTGCATCGACCCGCGTTTCCAACCATTTGTTTTCGCTGATAAGTTAAAAGTACGCCGAGGCGAGGCCGGCGTGATGTGAGGCAGTGCACAATGTTGAATTTGCCGGCTGGACCCTTGCGCCGATCCATGAATTCACCGCAGGCTGGCGCGCGGCCGGGAGAAGCGGCGTCGCGCGGCGGCGAGATCCGCCGGGGTGTCCACGTCGAGGTTCGCGGAGCACAGATCGACCAGGAGGAGATGGTGCGCGGGCAGGCCACCGACCCAGTCGCGAAGCCCGCGATCGCCCGTGATGCCGGCGGCGGCGGGCAGCCAGCGACGCGGGAGGATCAAGGGCGTCGCGGCGCCTGCACCCAGCCGGCGGGCGACGACGTGTCGACGGTGCCGGCGCCACGCGGCGACGAGCCGCGCCACGTCGCCGCGCGTCAACTGCGGGAGATCCACCGGCAGAATCAACACCGCGGCGGCATATCTCGCGGCGCGCAGGCCCGCCCGCACCGAGGTCGACAAGCCGAGCGCCCGGCGCCGATTGCGGACCCACACGGCCTCGTCACGCTGGAAACCGCGGCCGAAACGGTATGCGGAGCGGGGCGGGACGACGACCACCGGCGGGCCGCAGGAAAAGGACGCGAGCAGCCGCAGGGTTCGACGCAACAAGCTCACGCCGCGGATCTGCGCCAGCGCTTTCGGCCGGCCCAGGCGCGAGGAGAATCCGGCGGCGAGCACGACCACCCGCGGTTTGGCGCCAGTGAAAGAATTCATTGCTATCATGTCCGCCATGCCCCGAGATCATGCGAGCTTACAGCGCCGTCCTTTTCTGATGCCGATCTGGTTGCTGGGCCTCGCGGCGCTGGCCGGCCTCGTGGCCGTGGGCTGCTTCGGTCTGGCGACCTGGGCGTGGGCCACGGCCGATTCCACCATGGTCGTGGTGATCCGCCACGCCGAGAAGACGGCCGACGGGGGTGACCCCGGTTTGACGCCGGCCGGGGAAGCGCGCGCCGCGTTGCTGGCGCGCATGTTCGGGGCCGGCCCCGCGCGCGATCACATCGATGCCATCTACGTGTCGCCGGCCCTGCGCAACCGGCTGACCGCGGCACCGTTGGCCGCGGCATTGCGGCTGACGCCCGCGGTGGTGCCGTCCGGCGACTCGCGAGCCCTCGCGCGGCGCGTGCTGCGCGAGCAATCCGGGAGGAGGGTGTTGATCGTCGGCCACGGCGACACCGTGGCCGACCGCCGCGTAGGCCTGCCCGGTGGCCGGGACCGTGCCGGTCAGCCCGCTGCTGGCCGTCCACGCCCCGGGCAGCTTGCGGGACCAGAGGATCTTGCCCGCGGCCCCGGCCTGCGGGCACTTAGCACCGGCCCGGGCGTGGCAGGAGGTGGTGGACGGGACGGACGCCGACCCGATCACCGG
>CAZZYJ010000003.1:23094-38693 GCA_964658215.1 uncultured Steroidobacteraceae bacterium
GTGGCCGACCTCGTCGAGGCCCTGAGTGGTGTCAGGCCCATTCCCGCGCTGGGCGCGCAGGAGTACGGCACCATGTACGTCGTGGCGGTGCCGCGCATCGGTCACGCCAACGTGGTGCGTCTGACCTATTGACCGGTGGCCCGCAGGCGGATGGCCTTGCGGACGAAATCGGCATGGCGTTCGATGTTGAAATCGGCGAGCACGGCGTCGCGGATCACCCTGCTGGCGTCGACGAGGTACGTGGCGCGCCGCACGCCGAGGCCCCACGGGCCGTTCACGCCGTACATCTTGATGACGATCTTCTGTTCATCCGACAGCAGCGCGAACGGCAGGTGGAATTTGGCGCGGAATTTTGCGTGCGAGGCCGGATTCTGCGGGCTCACGCCCAGCACCCGCAGACCCGCCCGTTCCATGTCTGTGTGCAGATCGCGCAGCGCGCAGGCCTGCCGCGTGCAGCCGAGCGTAAAATCGGCCGGGTAGAAATAAACGACCACGGCTCCCGTGGTCAGATAGTCGCTGAGCGACCTGTCGGTCCCCGTGTCGTCCGGAAGCGTGAATTCCGGGGCGCGTTCACCCGCTTGCAACATGTCCCCTCCTGGACGACAGCGTAGCGATTTCCACGATTCGAAGCGAAACTTTGGCAGACGGCGCCTTTGCTGCTAGTATTCGGGGCCGTTTTACGGGGGAGTAGCTCAGTTGGGAGAGCGTCGCGTTCGCAATGCGAAGGTCGAGGGTTCGATCCCCTTCTCCTCCACCACCTCGAAAGGCCGGCCTGCAAAGCCGGCCTTCATTAATCTTCCCGCCTCGGTAGCTCAGTGGATAGAGCGAGTGCCTCCTAAGCGCTAGGTCGCAGGTTCGATTCCTGCCCGGGGCACCATACGATTTCGTAAATGGCTAGAATGGCCCGGCATTCGCTCTCGTGTGCATTCGCCGGGACTTCAATGACGCAACGCTGGACTGTTTTCCTCCTCGCGGCTCTGGCGCCGCTGCTGGCGCGGAGCGATCCGCCGCTGGGCTTCAGCACGCAGGGCGCGGCGCCGCAGAAACAGTGGGAGAGAACCTTCGCTGCCGGAGTTTCCGCGGACAACATCCGCGAGAACATGCGGCGGCTGAGCGCGCGTCCCCATCACGTGGGTTCCGCCTACGACAAGGACAATGCGCAGTGGATACTGGGCAGGTTCAAGGAGTGGGGTTTCGACGCGAAGATCGAGACGTTCGACGTGTTGTTTCCGACGCCGAAAACCCGCGTGCTCGAGATGCTGCAACCCGCCGTGTTCCATGCGCGCCTCGCGGAATCCGCGCTCGCGGTGGACCCCACGTCCAACCAGGCCGACGAGCAGCTGCCGCCGTACAACGCCTATTCGGCCGACGGCGACGTGACCGCGCCGTTGGTGTACGTGAACTACGGAAATCGCGAGGATTACGAGCAGCTCGATCGTCTGGGCATCTCGGTGAAGGGGGCCATCGTCATCGCCCGCTACGGTCATGGCTGGCGCGGCGTGAAGCCCAAGGTCGCCGCGGAGCACGGCGCCGTCGGCTGCATCATCTATTCCGATCCGAAGGAGGACGGTTACTTCCAGGGAGATGCCTTTCCCGCGGGCGGGTGGCGTCCGGGCGACGGCGTGCAGCGCGGCAGCGTGATGGACACGGACTATCCCGGCGATCCGTTGACGCCGGGTGTCGGCGCCACGGCGAAGGCGAAGCGCTTGTCGTTGCGCGACGCGAAGACGCTCACCAAGATTCCGGTGCTGCCCATTTCCGCCGCCGATGCAGCGCCGCTGCTGGCCGCGCTCACAGGGCCGGTGGCGCCGGAGGACTGGCGCGGTGCGCTGGCGCTCACGTACCACGTGGGACCCGGACCGGCCCGCGTGCATCTGCAGGTGACCTCCCACTGGGACATCAAGCCGGTGTACGACGTGATCGCCACGCTGCACGGCGGCGCTCAGGCGGAGCAGTGGGTGATCCGCGGCAATCATCACGACGCATGGGTGAACGGGGCCGACGATCCGATCTCCGGCCAGGCGGTCATGCTCGAAGAGGCGCGCATGCTCGGCGAATTGCATCGTCGGGGGTGGACCCCGCAGCGGACCGTGATCTACTGCGCCTGGGACGGCGAAGAGCCGGGACTGCTGGGCTCCGTCGAATGGGTGGAGACCCACCTCGCCGACCTGCAGCGCCATGCGGTGGCGTACATCAACTCGGACGGCACGGAGCGCGGCTATCTCGCGGCCGGCGGCACGCAGGATCTGCAAACGTTCGTGAGCGCGGTGGCGCGTGACGTCAGGGACCCGGAGACGCAGATGACGGTGTTCGAGCGCGCCCATCTGTACGGCATCGCGAAGGCCAAGGATGCGGACGAACGCGCGGATCTGCGCAAACGCAGCGACCTCGTCGTCGAGGCCCTCGGCGACGGCTCCGACTACACGGCGTTCCAGGATTTCGCGGGGATCTCCACGCTGGATCTGTCGTTCAGCGACGAGGACGACGGCACGCAGTACCACTCGATCTACGACGACTTCTACTGGTATTCGCACTTCGTCGACAAGGATTTCGCCTACGGCCGCGCCCTGTCGCAGACGGCCGGGACGGCGATGATGCGCCTCGCCGACGCGGATCTGGTGCCGGTGGACTATGCACCGCAGGCGGAGGCGATCGGGAAGTACGTCACCGAACTCGAAAAGCTCTTGAAGGACAAGCAGGACGAATACACGGAGCGCAATCTCGAACTGAAGGAAGGTGTCTTCGAGGCCACCCGGGACGTGCGCCGGCCGCTCGCACCGCCTGCCGAGGAAACGGTGCCGCCCTACATCAATCTTGCGCCTTTGAAGAATGCGGTCGACGCGCTCAAGAAGAGCGCCGAGCATTATTCACGGGCGCTCGCGACCTACCAGGAGAAGGGCGCGCCCGCGCTGCCTGCACGGTCACTCGCGGCCTTGAACCAGGAGCTGGTGCAGATTTCGCGATTGTTTCTGTATGCGCGGGGTCTTCCGGAACGACCCTGGTTCAAGAACGCGGTCTATGCGCCGGGGGCGTACACCGGCTACGGAGCCAAGCCCATCGCCGCCGTGCGCGAGTACATGGACCAGAAAAAATGGCGTGAAGCGGAGGGCCAGGTCGCGCCGGTGGCGACGGTGCTCGAGCGGGTGGCGGCGGGTATCGACCGGGCGGCCGTCGATCTCGAGAAGGAGATGTCCGCTCTGCAGTGAGTCTGCGGGCGGCGGCCCCGGTCGGCGAACGAAGGTTGCAGCGGGTCAGCTAGACTACGTACGTGTTAGACCTGCGCTTCTCCGACCGCCGCGTCGCGTCGTCGACGAGGGTGCTGCTCAGCTACTACGTGACCAGCGGGGTGGTGGCGGCCGCGGGGTTGTTCGCGATCGCCGGCTGCGTGCGGCTCGGGCTCGGCTCGTACGCGGCGGCGCTGGCCTCCGTCGGCGTCATCGTGGTCGTGCCGCCGGATTCGCCCGCCGCGCGGCGCGGCAAACTCTGGCAGTTGCTGCCGGCGGTGCTGGTCGCCATTCCCCTTTTCTTCGCGGTGCGCATGCTGCACTCGAGCCGCGTCGATCTCGGCCTGTTGCTGGTGCCGGCCACATTCCTGGCGTTTCTGGCCGCTGCCTGGGGGCGGCGGGGCATCCCGGTGTCGATGTCGGCGATGTTCGCCATCGTCTTCTCGATGGCGGTGCCGGTCCGCGGCGACGTGGGTGCCCTGGCCAGCACCGCGTATTTCAGCCTCGGCGCCGTCGCCTACCTGGGCTACGCGATCGCCGCGAATTCGCTGCTCAACGCGGCATACCGCGTGCAGATGCTCGTGGACAGCCTGCTGGCGATGGTAGCGCTCATCCGCGCGCTCGCGGCACGCTTCGCCGTCCTCGACGAGCGCCGCGACGGCGTGGCCGACCCGCTGGGCGTCCTGCTGCGCAGGCAGGCGGAACTCGCCGATCAGTTGCAGGTGGCGCGCAACATCCTGCTCGAGTCGCCACGCACCGCGCGGCGTCAGCAACTGGCGGGGATGCTGCTGTACATCCTGGAGATGCGTGATCACGTCCTTGCCTGCGAGCTGGACGTGGACGAACTTGCCGCGCAGGACGCGCAGGCCGCGGTGCTCGCCCGGCTCCGCGCCACCTTGCTGCACCATGCCGACGCGCTGGAGGGCGTTGCCGACTGCCTGTTGCGCGGCCGGCGACCCCCGCCGTGGCAGGCGGATCCGGGACAGCTGCGGACGCTGTCGGCCGACATGCTGGCGCGTGGGCTTGCCGCCCGCGTCGGCAACATCAGCGAGGAGGGGGTGCGGCTGACGACGCTGGCGCGGGGCGAGAGTGAGCCCGATCTCGCCGTGGTGCGTGCGTACTGGCAGATGTTCATCAGCCCCACCGCCTGGTCGTGGCAGCCCTTCGCGGGCCTGTGGCACTGGGATGCGCCGCCGCTGCGTCACGCGCTGCGTGCGGCGCTCGCCATCGGCAGTGCCTACGTGATCGCGCAGGGCATGCCCTGGGGTACGCACGCCTACTGGATCTTGTTGACCATCGTGGTGGTGCTGCGCGGCAGCCTGGCGCAGACGCTGGAGCGGCGCAACGCGCGCGTGGCCGGGACCCTGGTCGGCAGCGTGCTGGCGGGCGCGCTGCTGTCCGTGAACCCGCCGGTGGCCGTGCTCACGCTCGTCGTGACGCTGGCGCAGGGCGCGGCGCATGCCTTTGCCGTCAAGCGCTACCTCGTGACGGCGGTCGCGGCGACGGTACTCGCGCTGGTGCAGGCGCATCTGCTCAACGCCGCCACCAGTCCTGCCTTCGAAGTGGTGGAGCGCATCCTCGACACCTTCATCGGCGTCGCCATCGCCTGGGCGTTCAGCTATGTGCTGCCCGCCTGGGAGCGGACGCAGATTCCGGCGCTCATCGAGCGTACGCTGCAGGCGCAGGCCGGCCACGCGCGGTCGAGCCTGGCACTGGCGCAGCTGACGGCGGTGGACAACCGGCCCGAGCTCGAGTGGCGCCTGGCGCGGCGGGAAGCCTATGATAGCCTGTCATCGCTCGTGCAGGCCGCGCAACGCTGCCTGGCCGAGCCGCGCGCGGTGCGTCCTCCGCTCGAGCCGCTGGGGCGGCTGCTCGCGCACAGCTATCAACTGCTCGCCCAGCTCACCGCGGTCAAGGGCATGCTCCTGATGCGGCGGGGGCATCTCGATGCCGGGCGCCTGGCCGCGCCGCTCGCATACGCGGAACGGGAGATCGACCAGGCGTTACGCGGCATGGATCCACTCGACCGGGCCGTGCACGCCGGCCCGGCGGTGCCGCCGGGAGTCCTCGAAGCGGGCGCGCTGCCGGACCCGTTCGGTGCCGAAGTCACGCCCTGGCTGATCCGGCGCCTGGCATTGTCCGGCGAGCTTGCGCGTAATCTGCGAGCGGATGCACAGGGAATTAGCAGCGCGATGGATGCCGATACGCTATAAATCGGGTTGCGCCGTTGCCGTTCGCGAAGGATGCCATTGAAGCTTTTTCCAATTACCACGACTGTGATGTACTTGATTGCAGCCGTCTGCGCCTTTCCCGCCGTCGCATTGTCTGCCACCGAAGATTCGCCGTCCATCAAGGCGCCGCCCGCGGCGCGTGGACCGGCCACGGGCCTCGCCGATTCGGCGGCGCTGCACGCCACGGTCTTCGGCACGCCGCCGCAGGACGTGGCAGCGTTGCCCGCCCGGGTGCCCATCGTCGAGATGGACGTGGCCATGCCGTGGCGGCGTCCGGTGCCGGACGTGTTCTGGTTCGATCGACGGCTGCGCGTCTGGTTTTCCGCGCAGGACAAACCCGCGCCGCTCGCCATCCTGATTTCCGGGACGGGCAGCGACGGCAACACGGCGAGCCTCGCGGTGCTGCGGGCGGCCCTGTATGGCGCGGGTTACCACGTGCTGACACTGCCGTCGCCGACGTTCCCGCGCTTCATCGTCTCCACCTCGAGCACCGGCGTCGCGGGCGATCTGAAACAGGACGGCGCGGATCTCTACGCGGCCATGCAGCAGATCATCGCGCATCTGCCGCGCAAGGTCCGCATCACGGACATCGACGTGCTCGGCTACAGCCTCGGCGGCGCGAATGCGGCGCTGGTCAAGTCCATCGACGCCGTCCAGCACAAGCTGCACATTCATCGCGCGGTGATGATCAATCCGCCGGTCAGCCTGTTCGCCTCCATCGGCAGGCTGGACGAGCTGTTCGCCCAGAGCATCGGTTCGGGGGACGCCGGCGTCGAGCGCCTGTACCAGACCCTCTACGTACAGCTCGCCAACCTGTACCGCAGTTCCGACAGCGTGCAGATCGACGAAAACTTCACCCTGGCGGCGGCGGCCTCCGTGCTGAGGACGGATTCGGAGTTCGAGGCGGCCATCGCGCTCACGTTTCGTATCGCCCTGATGAACATGTTCTTCGCCGGCGACCTGTATGCCGGGACGGGCGTGGTCGTCGATCCGCTGCATCCGCCGCGGGTCGGCGATTCGCTCGAGCATACCGCGCAGGTTCTGCGCGGCAAGCCTTTCGCCGAGTACTTCACCAAGGTGTTCGCACCGTATTATCTCAAGCACCGCCCGGGCTCCACCACCGAGTCGCTGATCGCCGAAAACCGGCTGGACGTCATTCACGATGCGCTGCGCGACGACCCGGATTACTTTGTGCAGACCAACAGCAACGATCTGATCCTGGACAAGAGCGAACTCGCCTGGCTCAAGACCACGCTGGGCGGCAAGATCGCGGTCTACGACCATGGCGGTCACCTCGGCAACATCGGTGATCGTCAGCAGGTGGGGGACATGCTCGCCATGCTCGACGGCAGCTGGCAGGGGAGCGCGCGATGATGCGGCGTCTGGGCAGCGGCGTCCTGGTTCTCGTGATGTTGGGCGGCTGTGCATCGACGAGCGTGCGGTTTCGCAGCCTGCCCGCGGAAACGCCGGCCGCCGACAACGCGGCGCGCATCAAGAAAGCGCAGGACACGGCGACGCAGGCCGCGACTGCGAAGGAGCCGGAGAAAGCGGCGGAACCAGCTCCGGAACCGTTGACGAGGTCGGATGCGCCGCCCATGCAGACCTACGACCCGTTCGAACGGCTCAACCGGGCCACGTACCGGTTCAACACCCGCTTCGACGAGGCGATATTCCTGCCGGTGGCGAACGGCTACGGTCGCTTTCCATCACCCGTGCGCACCGGGATCCACAATTTCTTCTCGAATCTGGGGGAGATCGACAGCACGATCAACTACGTGCTGCAGGGCCGTTTCCATCGCGGCGTGCGCAGTCTCGGCCGCTTCGCGGTGAACACGACGCTCGGCATCGGCGGCCTGTTCGACGTGGCGGGGCACATCAAGCTCGCCAATCCGGCCACGGGCTTCGGCACCACGCTCGCGCAGTGGGGAATGCACCCCGGACCGTACCTCGTCATTCCCCTGTTGGGACCCTCGACGTTGCGCGACGGCGTGGGCTTGCTGGGCGATTACGGTACGTCCTATGCGATCAACCTCGCCGATCTGTACCGGGGTAATCAATCCTGGGCGGCCGGCGTGGTGAACGCAGTCGACCGCCGTGCCAATGTGGACTTTCGCTACTACTCCACGGGATCGCCTTTCGAATACGACGTCATTCGCTTTCTCTACGTACGCAAGGTATTGATCGAGGACACCGCGTTGCACAAAAAGGAACCGGTCAAGAAGCCGGACCCGACCCTGCCGGCGGGGCAGTGAGCGCGGCTCCGCGCGCGCCCGGGGAACCTGCGCCGGAACCGCTCGCGGCCGGGCCGGCGCTCGCAGTGCCGCCAGCCCCCCCGGCCGCAACCCCGGAGTCATCCGACACGCCGGAATTCGCCGCCGCGCGCGGGCCTGGCTCGGCGCCGATCACGGTGCCCGCGCTGCGCGATCTGGCGAGCGGCATCGTCGCAACCGCGACGGTGCTGGCTCTGTTGTACCTCGGTCGCGGCGTGCTGGTACCGATCACCCTCGCCGTCATCCTGAGTTTGTTGATCGCCCCGCTGGTGCGCGGTCTACGCCGCCTCGGCTTCGGACAGACCTCTTCGGTGCTGGCCGCCGTGCTGGCGCTGGCGTTGTCGGTTACCGCGGTGACGGCCGTGATCGGCATGCAGGTCGTGCGCATGGCGGGCAGCCTGCCGCAATACGAGGAGACCATCCAGCAAAAGATCGCCCTCTTGAACGATCTGACGGTGGGACGTTTGCAGCTGCTGTACGGTCAGGCCGGCCGCATCGTCAACCAACGTGCCGAGAAGACGGCGAAACAGGCCTCACCGGCCGCGGGCCAGCCCGAGGTTCCGGAGCCCACGCCCATTCCGGTGGAAATCCACGATCCGCCCACCAACCCGCTGCAGGTCATCCAAAAGGTGTTGAGTTCCGTGTGGGTGCCGCTCGAAACCGCCGGCATCGTGCTGGTGGTGCTGCTCTTCGTGCTGCTCGAACACGAGGCGTTGCGCGACCGCTTCATCCGCATCGCCGGCGGCACCGACATCCGCGCCACCACGCTCGCCCTGAACGATGCGGGCGAACGCCTGTCGCGATTCTTCGTGTCGCAGTTCGCGGTCAACGCCGGCGTGGGCCTGTTCATCTGGATCGGACTCACCCTCATGGGGCTGCCGCATGCCATGCTCTGGGCCACCCTTGCCGGAGTGTTGCGATTCGTACCCTACGTCGGCGTCTGGATCGCCGCGTTGTTCTGCGCCGTGCTGGCGGCCGCGGTCGATCCCGGATGGGGGCTCGCCACCGCGGTGTTCGGCTGGTACGTCGTCGTCGAGCTGGTGGCAGGCCAGCTCATCGAGCCGCAGTTGTACGGGCACACCACGGGGCTCTCGCCGCTCTCGGTGGTGATCGCAGCCATCTTCTGGAGCTGGCTGTGGGGACCGGTCGGGCTCATCGTCTCGACGCCGCTCACCCTGTGTCTGGTGGTGGCCGGCCGCCACATCAAGGCCCTGAGCCTGCTCGACGTGCTGCTCGGCGACAACCAGGCGCTCACCATGCCGCAGCGGTTCTATCAGCGAGCGCTGTCGGGCGACTCCGTGGAAATCATCGCCGGTGCCCGCGTATTCCTCAAGCGCAGGTCGTTCGCCACGTATTGCGACGTGGTGCTCATGCCTGCGCTGCATCTGGCGCGCCTGGATTTCGAAACCGGGGCCATCACGCTCGAGCAACAGACCGTGGTGCGCAACACCATCATCAACGTGATCGCCTCCCTCGGCGGCAATCGCGGACGGCCGCCGCGCCGTCAAACGCGTGTTTCCGTCCTCGACACGAGCAATGCCGGGCAGCAGCTGCGGCGCCAGCGCGAACAGCAACTGGGCCGCTGGCAGGGCCCGCTGGCGGTGCCGCCGGGGTCGGTCATGTTGTGCCTCGGGCTGGGTTCGGTCGCTGACGATCTGGCCACCGAGTTGATGGTGCGCATCCTGCGCGATCAGAAGATCGATGCACGCCACGTCTCGCTCGACGATCTGCGTGCTCCGCCGCCCGAAGCGGTGCAGGCCAGCGTCTCCATGGTGTTCCTGGTCAGCGCCTATCCGAGCCCGGAGCGGGCGGGCGCGGCGGAGGTGGCCCTCGAGGTGCGCAAACGCTGGTCGTATTCCAAGCTGGTGACGGTGTTCCTGCCCGGGATGTTGCTGCAGTCGGGCGCCAATGTCGAGGGGCTGGTGGGGGTGGACAAGGCCGCCACGTCGTTCGGCCACGCCCTGCAGATCGGGCTGAACAAAACCTGAGGAGTTTTCGGATTCCCCTCCGCTGGCGCATGTTCTCCTTCCTGTTCGGCTTCGGCTTCGTCGCCTACGTGCAGCAGAAGACCATCACCGTGGCGGCTGAGCGCATGATGCCCGCGCTGAACCTCAGCCAGCTGCAGATCGGCGCACTGGAACAGGCCTTCGTCATCGGCTATGCCTTGTTCCAGATCCCGGGCGGCGTGTTCGGTCAGCGTGTCGGTGCCCGCCGCACCTTCGTCATCATCGGCCTCGCCGCGTTCCTCGCCACGCTGCTCATGCCGTTGGCGCCGAGCGTGTTGAGCGGCGGCGCCCTGTTCGCCGGTTTGTTCGGCGCGCAGCTGTTGCTCGGTTGCTCGCAAGGGGCGATATTCCCCGTGTCCGCGGGCGTGTTCGAGGCCTGGTTCCCGCCGCGCCGCTGGTCGTTGGTGCAGGGCCTGCAGACCATGGGTCTGAGCCTGGGCGCCGCCTTGACGCCGCCGCTCATCGCCGGGCTCATGTTGAGCTGGGGCTGGCGGCGGGCGCTGCTCTGGTCCAGTCTGCCCACGCTCGGTCTCATCGTGTTGTGGGCCTGGTACGGCCGCAATACGCCGCGCGAGCATCCGCGGATCTCGGCGCGGGAACTCGCCGAGATCGGTGACGAACGGGCCGTCGCCGTGGATTCGGCAATCAATTTCAAACGGCTCGCAGGGTTGCTCGCCGACCGCAGCGTGCTGCTGCTGGCGCTTTCCTACATGAGCCTGAACTACACCTTTTACCTGCTCTCCAACTGGGTGTTCCTCTATCTCGTGCAGGAGCGCAGGTTCTCCGTGCTCGAGAGCGGTTGGCTCGCCATCGCCCCGCCGCTCGCGGCCGCCTTGGGAGCGGGGCTCGGCGGCTATGTGACCGGCGCGCTGTGCAGGCGTTGCGGAGAATGCTGGGGCTACCGGCTGGTGCCGCTGATCGCGCTGCCGGTCAGCGCGCTGCTGCTGCTCTATGCCGTCGGTGCCGATAATCCGTATATTGCCGTGGCGGTGCTGGCCGCCTGCTTCGGCTGCGTCGAGTTGACCGAGGGGGCCTACTGGGCCGGCGGCATGAGCATCGGCCGCGGCGACACCATGGCGGTGTGCGCCATCATGAACACCGGCGGCAACTTGGGCGGCATCATCACCCTGCCCGTGGTCGCCTATCTCTCCGGACGCCATCAATGGTCCATCGCGTTCGGGCTGGGCGCGGGCTTCGCCGTGCTCGGCGCCGCGGCATGGCTCGGCATCCGGGTCGACTGCGCCGCGCCCGCGACGCCGCGCGCGGCGGACGTGCTCTAGCTGGCTAGGCCCGCGCCGCCGGACGTGCCGCGAAACGCCGTTCGACGCGGTTCACCAGCCACACCGTGCCGACGCCCACCGCGACGCCCCAGCCCACTTCGGCGATGCGCGACAGGATCATCCATTCGATCGCGCGCGCGTGCGGCACCAGCAGGACGATGGTGGCGGTGGAGCCCGACAGCCGTGCGGCGCTGCTGACGTTGCACAGCCAGCACGCGAGCATCGAGATCACCACCGCGAGCACATAGGTCGCAAGATGCTGGCCGGTCAACAGGACGAGGAGGGCGCTGATCGTGCCGCCGATGGCGGCGCCGGCGAATTGATCGCGCGCATTGCTCTGCGTCGCGGCAAGTTCGCTCTGCACGACGGCGATCGCGGTGATGGAGCCCCAGAAACCTTCCTGCAATCCGAGCGGCCGGGTGGGCAGGTAGGCGATGACGGCCGCAGCCGCGGACATCAGCCCCTGTGCGAGGCCGCCGACGACCTTGGTGCGCGCGGGCAGACGGTCGCCCAAGCGGGCGAGCCGCGCCGTCCACTTGAGGGGCGCGACGGGCGCCGCCGGGGTGCCCGGGATCATGACGTTCGCGTCCGGTCTTTTGCGGCGCGCGGCGGTTGACCGAAGCGCGCGGGCAGCAGTCCCGACAGCTCGGCGCGGGTCAGGTTGCGCCAGCGCCCCGGCGCGAGCCCCTCGAGCACGATGTTGACGAAGCGTACCCGGATGAGGCGGCGCACGGTGTAGCCGAACACCTCGCACATGCGTCTGATCTGCCGGTTGAGCCCTTGGGTCAGCACGATCCGAAACACGTTCCTGCTCACCCGCCGCGCCCGGCAGGGGGCGGTGATCCTGTCGAGGATGGGCACGCCGGCCTCCATGGCGGCGAGAAAGACGTCGGTGACGGGCTGATCGACCGTGACGAGATACTCCTTCTCGTGACCGTGATTCGCGCGCAGCAGATCGTTGACGATGTCGCCGTCGTTCGTCAGCAGCAGGAGACCCTCGGAGTCCTTGTCCAGACGGCCGATGGGGAAGACGCGCTGCCGGTGCGACACGAAATCGACCACGTTGTGCGGGACCCTCGGGTCGGTGGTGCATTCGACACCCACCGGCTTGTGCAGGATCAGGTACACATGTTCGCTAGGTCGCCCCACGTCGCGGCCGTCGACCTGCACCGCATCGCCCGGCTGCACCTTGGTGCCGAGGGTGGCCACCGTCCCGTTGATGCACACCCGTCCGCCCGTCACCCAGGAGTCCGCCTCGCGTCGCGAGCACAGGCCGCGCTCGCTCAGGAATTTGTTGATCCGCATCGCCGCTGCCGCTTCGGTCAACGTAATAGGCTCCCTGGTGCAAGGACGACATCGAGCGCATCGTCACGATCGATTATAAACTACTCCCCGCAGCATATTTCCGAGGTGACACCATGCGCGGGCAATCAGGAATCGCGATCAGAAACGTCACGCGAACGGAGCCGGCCCTGGTCGCCGCCCTGGCCGCGTTCGGTGTGGCCACCGTGCATGAGGCGTTGGGCAGGTCCGGGCTGCTGGCCCCCTACATGCGCCCGGTCTACGCGGGCGCCAGAGCGTGCGGAACGGCGGTCACCGTCCTCGCGCAGCCGGGGGACAACTGGATGCTGCACGTGGCGGCGGAGATGCTGCAGACCGGCGACGTGGTCGTCCTCGGCACCTCCTCGGACAATGCGGACGGCATGTTCGGTGACTTGTTGGCAACGTCCTTTCGTGCACGCGGCGGCATCGGACTGGTCATCGATGCCGCGTGCCGCGACACCGCGGACCTGCGGGCCATGGGCTTTCCGGTGTGGTCCAGGGCGGTCAACGCGCAGGGCTGCGTCAAGGCGACCGTGGGCTCGGTGAACGTACCCATCGTGTGTGCGGGTGCGCTGGTGCATCCCGGCGATGTGATCGTCGCGGACGACGACGGCGTCGTCGTGGTGCCGCGCGCGCGGGCCGCGCACGTCATCGCCGCGGCGGCGGCCCGTGAGACGCGCGAGTCCGCGTCGCGCAGGCGCCTGGCCAACGGTGAACTCGGCCTCGACATGTACGGCATGCGGGAGGCGCTGACCAAGGCGGGACTGCGCTATTTCGCCGACGAGGCGGAGTACGAGCGCCACACGGCGGATGCCGAAAGAGGACCCCGACGTGGACTCCGATGAATTCCTGACGTCGCCGGTGCCGTCGGAGCGTTCCATTCCCTGGTGGAAGATCGCCGTGACCAACGTGCTCTTCAGCATCTGCCTGCCCACCTTGATCATGGGCTTGGACTTGGGTCTGGCGGCGCCGCGCCGGCAGTTCTTCTGGGGAATCATCGTCGGCTCTCTGATTCTCACCGTCATCGGCGTGCTCACCGCCGTGCTCGGCTGCCGCACCCGCCTGAGCTCGTACATGCTGGCCCGCATCGCCTTCGGCACGGTCGGTTCGACCGTCCTCAATCTCGCCTTCGCGCTGTCCCTGCTCGGCTGGTTCGGCGTGAACATCAATCTGTTCGGGGACGCCATGGCCCGTCTGATGGCGGCGCTATGGGGCTACGGCGGCCCGCTGTGGCCGGCGGAAATCGCCGCTGGCGTGCTGATGACGCTGACGACGCTCGCCGGATTGCGGGCCATCAACGGCCTGTCCATGATCGTGGTGCCCGTGCTCGCCCTGGTCTGCGTCCTGCTGCTGTTCGAGTCGTTCAAACACGGTTCGCCGGCGCAGATACTTGCCCGCGCCCCGGCCGCGGGGCTGTCTTTCGGCGACATCGTGTCCGCAGTGGTGGGCGGGGTCATCGTCGGCGCGGTGGTCATGCCCGATACCTGCCGCTTCATCGAACGGCCGTCCGGCGCGGTGTGGACCGCCGTCCTCACCTATTTCGTGACCGGCGTCGCGGTGGCCCTGATCGGCGGCATCGCCGGGCTGGCGACAGGGCGCACCGAGATATTGGAGCTCATGTTGTTCATGGGGATGGGCGGCGGCGCGTTCGCGGTGGTGCTCGGCGGCAGCTGGGTGCTCAACGCCTTGAACCTCTACAGCATGGCGTTGAGCCTCGGCGTCGCGGTTCCGCGCACGCGGCGCGTGACGACGACACTGCTCGGCGGCGTGGCGGGGACGTTGGCCGCCTTTCTGCACCTGCTCGATCATTTCCTCGCGTTTCTGTTCTATCTGTCCATCGTGTTCGTGCCCGTGGCGGGCATCATCGTCATCGATTTTTTCGTCGTGCGGCCCGCGGCGTACCGGAGCGATGCGGTCGCATCGGTGAACCTGCTGGAGGGCGCCGCCGTGCTGGCATGGGCCGCGGGCGCCTGCGCCGCCGTGCTGGCGGCAAACGGGCTGCTGCGCCTCTCGGGCATCGCCGCCGTCGATGCGCTGCTGGTCTCCGCAGTGTGCTATTCCAGCCTGCGCTGGCGCCCGTGGGCCGCGGTCCCGGCGTCACCGTGAGCCGCGCGCGCGACGCCAGCGTGCCGAGCGCGCGCCGCCTCGAGCGGCTGTGCAAACGTCTGCGCCAGGTCCGCGTCCCCATCGTCTGGCTGCGCGCGCTGCCCGGCTCGGGCAAGACACGCCTCCTGCAGGAGCTCGCGGCCGGCCCGCATGCGTCGCGCTTCGAGCGCTGGACGCTGCTCGATCAGCCGGCGGCGGCCGCGCTGCGGGCGACACTTCTCCGCCGCGCCGAGCCAGGCGCGCCCGCAGAGGCGCCGCTGCTGGTGGCATCGCGCCACGACGATGCCGTGGCCGGCAGCCTGCTGACCTCGCGCATGTACGGCGCGGTGGAGATCCTCGACGAGCACGACCTCTTCTACGACGCGCGCGATTGTCGGTCGAAGGGGAGTGCGCAGATCCTCGCCGCAACCGGCGGCTGGCCCATGCTGTTCGACGCCTGGCTGTGCGGACGACAGGCGGAGCTCGAGCAGATGCTGCCCGAGTTTCTGGTGCGCGAAGTGCTGCCCGACCTTCCCGTGCCGGTGGTGACGGCCTTGTTCGCCGCGCTGTCGGCGCCGCTGCGCGACGGTGCGGTCGAGCATCTGTTCGGTGCGCAGGCCCGCCTGCATCCTTTCCTGAAAGCGCGGCAGGACGGCGTGAGCGTGGCGCCGCCGTGCTTGAGCGCCGCGCTGTCGACGTTGCGCGGCCGGCGCGGCGTGCTGCACGAGTCGGTGCTCGAGGAACTCGTTCATCTGTACAGCACGTTCGCCGATCCCGCCGTCGCCATCCTCTCGCTCCTCGACCTCGAGCAGCGCGAGCACGCGGCGCGGGTGTTCGAACGCTCGGGCGGGATGTTCTTCGGCTACCGGCACGGCTATCACTCGCTGGAGCGGATCCTCGACGGCTTCGGCACCCAGTGGGAGCAGCGCACCGAAAGCCTGTTCTTCGCGCGGCTGCATCTGTTGGTGAAGAGCGGCAAACCCCGCGCGGCGCTCGCGCGTCTCGAGGCTGCTCATCCGCGTCTGCCCGTGGATCTGCGCCGGCTGCGGATTTCGCACCGGCCGTATGCCGTGCTGATGGCGCTCGACATCAACCTGGTGCTCGACGAGGTGCCGTCGGCCGAGGTGATCCACAGCTGGGGAAGGCTCGAGGGATTGTTGAGGCACGATGACCTGCTCGG
>CAZZYJ010000004.1:0-29756 GCA_964658215.1 uncultured Steroidobacteraceae bacterium
GCCCCCGGCGCAGCGCTCGCCGGCGCGCCGATCACCGGCACACCGCCCGCGGGCTCACCGCCAATCGGCGCACCACCCGCCGCCAACGATGCGGAGGGTCGCACCACGACCGTCATCCAGGGAAAGACCCAGGCAGGACGTCAGTTCACGTCGCCGCTCGGCCACGGCTCGGGCTTTCGCAGCGAGCCTGGCATGGGTGGTTTCGAAATGACCGGCGGCGACGCCATCATCGATCGGTACGAGGCATCGATCCGTCCGGAGATGGAAGCGCGACTGGGTAAAGACCGGGTGCAGATGAACAACCTACACTGCAACGTCTTCCCTAATTTCTCGTGGCTGAATCCGGTGCGCACGCTGCGGGTGTGGCATCCGAAAGGGCCCAACTCTCTGGAATGCTGGTCATTCGTCTTCGTCGACAAGCAGGCTCCCGAGGAGGTCAAGCAGGCGACGCGCTGGGTCACGCAGATGCAATTCGGCCCGGCCGGTCTCGCCGAGCAGGACGACGGCGAGAACTGGGGTCTCATCGCCGGCAATCTGGCCGGTCGTGGACCGCAGATACACAAGCTCAACCTGAACTACACCATGGGCCTCGGGTTCGAGGGCAGCGACCCGCAATTTCCCGGGCAGGTGCTGCAAAACCTCTGGGGTGAGATGCCGCAGCGAATGTTTTACAACCGCTGGACGGAATTCATGACCGCCGGCACCGACTGGCCCATGCCGTCCGGCCCGACAAAAGACTCCTCCAACGGTGCGAGCTGATCATGTCTGCCGTCGTCGATATCACGGCTGATGTCACCGCTGAAAGTACCACCCGGTTCGTCGACACGAAAGACTACCGCATTCAGATCAATGAAGCGGGCAAAGGCCATCCGATATTCATGATCCATGGCGGCGGACCGGGTGCGACCGGGTGGAGCAATTACTCACCGAACGTCGGGGCATTGTCGCGCAAATTCCGCTGCATCTTGGTGACCATGCCCGGTTGGGGCGAATCGAGTCCGCAGACGGCCAAGACCGGACGGGACGGTGTCGAAGCGCTGAAGCAGCTGGCCGACTCGATGGGGATCGAGAAAGCCGCGTACGTCGGAAATTCGATGGGCGGCGGTGCCTCGTTGCGCTTCACCGGCGAGTATCCTGAGCGGGTTTCGCACCTGATCACCATGGGACTGGGCAACCCGGATGGCGTGAGCTTGCTGCAGGCGGCCGGCCCGTCGGAGGGGATCCGCATCCTCATCGAGGCTTACCGGGACCCCTCACCGCAAAACATGAAGCGGCTGGTGCAGATCATGTGCCATGACCCGTCGCTTGCGTCCGATGAGCTGGCCCGGCAGCGGTCGGAACTCGCCCTCAAGTTTCCCGAGCACAACCAGAACTGGCTCGATCTGATGCGCGCCGGGCCGCCGATGAAAATTCCCGAAGAGACCATGGCGAGGTTGTCGACTCTGAAAGTACCGACCCTGCTCATCCACGGGCGGGATGACCGTACCGTTCATTTCGAGGCCAGTCTGCGCTTCCTTGCGATGATCCCCAACTCGCGCATGGTGCTCATCAACCGCTGCGGCCACTGGGCCCAGCTCGAGCACGCCGCCGAGTTCAACCGCCTGGTCGACGACTTCGTCGCCCACAACTAGCAGGAACCCCGGCAATGCCGACCACCACGAGCACCGTTTGGACCCAGGTCTGCGCAATCGCCGATCTGCCGCCGGGAGAAGCCACGACATTGAAAGTGGATCCTCCCGTCGCGGTGTTCCATGTCGAAGGTTCGTTCTATGCCATCGACGACACGTGCACGCACGAAACCTATTCATTGGCGGAAGGGTATATCCAGGGCACCCACGTCGAGTGCCCCTTGCATCTCGCGAGGTTCGATCTCAAGACGGGCGCGGCACTGTGTTTGCCGGCGACGGTCGGCGTGCGAACCTATCCCGTCAAAACGGAGAACGACCACGTCCTCGTGGACCTGAGCAGTCGTGACTAGCTACGTGATCGTCGGCGCGTCGCTCGCTGGACTGAGCGCTGCCGAGACGTTGCGCCGCAGTGGCTACGAGGGGCGGCTGATCATGGTGGGGCAGGAAGCCCGCAGGCCCTACGACCGGCCGCCTCTCTCCAAGCAGATCCTCAACGGTAAGTGGACGCCCGAACAGGCGTCTCTACGCAAGGACGCTGACTACGACGCCCTGGACCTCGAGTGGAAGCTGGGGCGACGAGCAGCGAGTCTGGACCTGCTGGCACGCGCCGTCATCTTGGAGGACGGTGAGTCGATTGGATTCGACGGCCTCGTGATCGCGACCGGGGCCACTCCCAGGCGGCTTCCCGGCGGCGCGAACCTCGAGGGCGTCCACGTCTTGCGGACGCTGGACGACGCCATAGCCATCCGGACGCAGCTCGAAGGTGCACCGCGGGTCTGCGTGGTGGGAGGGGGTTTCATCGGCGCGGAAGTCGCTGCCGCGTGCCGCGGCAGGGGCCTCGACGTGACGATCGTCGAAGCGCTTGCCGCTCCACTGGCTCACATCCTGCCGCCCGGCTTGGCCTCGGCGTGTATTCGTCTGCACGTAGACCATGGCGTCGACTTGCGATGCGGTGTCATGGTCGTCGGCTTCGAGGGTGAACGGCGCGTGGAAGCGGTTCGCCTCGCCGGGGGGGAGCGGGTGCCCGCCGACTTGGTCGTGGTAGGGATCGGCGTGATTCCCGAGACTGGCTGGTTGGCGTCCTCCGGGCTCACGATCGACAACGGAATCGTGTGCGATGCGACGCTGGCCACGGCCGCACCCGGTGTCGTGGCCGCCGGCGATGTCGCCCGGTGGCCCAATCCGCTTTTCGACGAAACCATGCGCATCGAGCACTGGACCAATGCGCTCGACCAAGGTGCCGCCGCGGCGCGCCGGCTGCTGCACGGTAGGGACTATACGCTGCCGTTCGCCCCCGTCCCCTACGTATGGTCCGATCAATACGAGACGAAGATCCAGATGGTCGGGCGGATCAAGCCAGGCGACGACGTGCACGTGGTGCATGGTTCTCTCGAGGAACGTCGCTTCGTCGCGGTGACGGGCCGTTCCGGCCGGCTGGTCGGCGCGTTGGCCTTCAACGAGCCGCGCAAATTGATGGGCTGGCGAGGACCGATAGCAGCCGGGACCGCGTGGTCCGCGGCGATCGCAACCGCCCAACCTGCCCTCCCGATCGCGTAAACATGGCCGCTCCCGCTCTTGATTCGGCCTCGGCCGCCCAATCCGCCGCCGATGATGCAGGCTGGGGCTTGTCCGGACCTCGGCGCATCGCGGCGATTGCCGCCGTCTTGGCCGCGATGGTGCTCGTGGTGCTCGACGCGGCCATTCTCAACGTCGCGCTGCCTTCGATCGCCCGCGCGTTGCATGAGACGGCCGCCCAGTCGGTGCGGATCATCACGGCGTACCAAATGGGTCTGATGATGGCGCTCCTGCCGTGCGCCGCGCTCGGCGAAAGCCGCGGCTATCGGCGCGTCTTCACGGTCGGGGTGGCGGTGTTCACCGGTGCGTCCACGCTGTGCGCCATGTCGCCATCCCTGACCTGGCTGATCGCGTCCTGTTTCATCCAGGGTCTCGGCGGCGCGGCCGTCATGGCGCTCAGCGTCGCGCTGCTGCGGTTCATCGTTCCGCAGCGGCAGCTGGGGGCCGCGATCGGCTGGAACGCGATCACCGTCGCTCTGTCGTATGCCGCCGGCCCGACGATCGGCGCGCTGATCCTGTCGGTTGCGGGCTGGCACTGGCTGTTCGCCATCAACGTTCCGTTGGGCCTTGCCGTGATGCTCGCCTGCCGCGCGCTGCCTCACGTCGCCGGTAACGGCCGCAAACTCGATACTTTAAGTGTGGCGTTGAACAACGGCGGCTTTGCCGCCCTGGTCGTGGGTGCCGAAATTTTGCCGACCAGACCTGCGCTGGCCGTGGGCCTGCTCGCTGCCGCCGGCGTCGGCATGGCGGCGCTGGTGCGGCGCGAGCTGCCGCGCGTGGCGCCCTTGATTCCGCTCGACCTGCTGCGCGATGGCTCCTTCCGGATTTCCGTAGTGGCTTCCGTTTTTTGCTTCGCAGGGCAGATGATGGGACTGGTCTCACTGCCGTTCTACCTGCAGCACGGCCTCGGGCAAAGTGCGCTGATGACGGGCTTCTACCTCACGCCGTGGCCGCTGGCCGTGGCCGTTGCCGCCCCGGTTGCGGGGCGCCTCGTGAACCGGGTGTCGACGGCCTGGCTCTGTGCGGGGGGAAGCGTGTGTCTTACGCTGGGTCTGGCGGCGGCCTCGCTATGGCCGCTGCAAGGCGACCTGCGGCCACTGGTGGCGTTCAACATCCTGTGTGGTCTGGGGTGTGCGTTTTTTCAGGTGCCAAATAATCGCATCATGTTTCTGTCGGCCCCCCGTGAGCGAAGCGGCGCGGCGGGAGGCATGCAAGCCACCGCCCGTCTGGTGGGGCAAATTGCGGGTGCGGTCATCATGACCTTGCTCTTCACATTCATCTCCGTCGATGCGGCGCCGCGCATCGGTCTCGCCATCGCAGCCGTGCTGACACTGACGGCGGGGCTCGTGGGCATGATGCGGGGTCGACCGGCGCAGCAACCTGTGCCGAGCCGTCGAAAAGACGCGAACTCGGCGGCTCCACCGGCCCCAATCAAATGAGGCGTACCGGCGGCGCGGGAAATCATGGGGTAGCGGTCGCAGTGGCGGGGCGGTAGTACCACAGCCGCCGCCGGGCAGCACGCCGAGATCGGTATGCCCCTCGCTCGGTATCGTCGATGAAGTCCAGAACACAAATCTCGTAACGATCATTAATTTAACATAATATACATTATGCGAAGCGACGGCGTGTTTGGATTTGTTGCGTTTCTAGACGTTTCCACCAGTTATTCACCACAACACCCCGGGGCCTGAATGGCAGGTTTAGCCGTTGCATCAATTGATGAATGCCGGCTTGTTCCAACAGATCTGCTACCCGTTGGTTCCCGTTGCTCTTCACGGCCCGTTGCGCACGGATCAATCGGGACTGCCGCGCTATTGGTCAGCAATCTGGGTTGCCTTCGATCAGGCATTTTGACGGGTCGGAAGACCGCAGGCGCGCTGCGCCTGCCAGGTCGGTCTACTCCGGCTACCGGGCATCCAAGTCGCCCGCCTCGTGTCGTTCGCGCAATTGCTCGGTCGCGTCGCCCACGATCCGGTTCACCCGTCGTCCCCGCTTCACCGCCGATCGCGCACCGATCTCGGCCGTCCATCGCTGCACGTTCTTGTACTCGGCCACCTGCAGGAATTCTCCTGCCCCATAGGCTTCTCCGGCGGCGAGGCTGCCGTACCACGGGTATGTGGCGATGTCCGCGATCGTGTACTCGGGCCCTGCGATGAACTCGCTTTCGCCGAGTCGCCGGTCGAGCACATCCAATTGCCGCTTGACCTCCATCGCGAAGCGATTGATGGCATATTCGGACTTGAAAGGTGCGTAGGCATAGAAATGGCCGAAGCCGCCGCCCACATAGGGTGCGGACCCCATCTGCCACATCAGCCACGACAGACACTCAGCGCGGGCGGCCCGCTCGGTGGGGAGAAAAGCGTCGAATTTTTCGGCCAGGTAGATCAATATCGCACCGGATTCGAACACTCGGATGGGGGTGGCCCCGCTGCGATCCAGTAGGGCCGGAATCTTCGAATTCGGATTGACGTTCACGAAGCCGGAGCCGAACTGGTCGCCCTCACGGATATTGATGAGCCACGCATCGTATTCCGCCCCCGCGCGGCCGAGCGCCAGCAGCTCCTCCAGCATCACGGTCACCTTCACGCCATTGGGAGTTGCCAGTGAATAGAGCTGCAGCGGATGCCGCCCCACGGGCAATGTTCGATCGTGCGTCGCTCCGGCGACGGGCCGGTTGATGTGCGCGAACGCACCGCCGTTCTGCGGGTCCCATGTCCAGATCTGCGGAGGAACGTAGCTGTTCGAATCGGTCATGTTGGCAACCACCCGGACGTCATGTGCCATCCGCATAGGCTCGGACCAGCTCGGTCAGCAGGTCGCGTCCGGTATACACGGCCCGCACCGCCTCGCGTTCGTTCAACCCATGAGTCCCATTGCCGTCCGGATCGCCAAAAAGCCCGGGCGGTCCATAGGTGGGTATGCCAATCGCCTCCAGAAAAATACCGTCTGTGGCGCCCGTCGACATGCTGGGTACCAGCGGCACGCCAGGGTAATATTTGGCCACCAGCTTCTCGGCCGGCCGCAGCACCTTGGGATCGAGCGGCGGCGGCACCGCCAAAGGACCACGCTCCTGGGCCGGCGTCACCGTTACCCGGGAATCGCCGATCGCAGCGACCAGGGCCGCGCCCGTCGACTCCACCGTGTTGCCCGGGAAGATCCGACAATTGATGTTGGCACCCGCGCGCTGCGGCAACGCATTGTCCGCGTGGCCTCCATCGAGCAGAGTCGCAACGCAGGTGGTGCGCAACATGGAGTGGAACCCCTTGTCCTGGTTCAGCGTCGCTTCGGCCGACTTATCGCCCGCATTCTTCGAGATGGCCACCATGGCCCGCCCGATATCATCGTCGCGGGCGGCGCCGGCCTTCGCGAAATAGGCACGCGTCGTGTCGGTCAGCTGCAGCGGAAATTCGAACTCCCGCACCTTGACGAGCGCATCGGCGAGCTCGTAGATGGCGTTGTCGCGCACCGGTGCCGAACTATGGCCACCCGGATTGGTGGTCTCGATGCGGTAGTTTTGCGCTGACTTTTCGCCGACATGCATGCTGGCCGTCAATAACTTCCCATGACCATCGGTACGTCCGCCGCCCCCCTCGTTCAGCGCAAACTCCGCGGCGATCAGATCGGGGCGATTTTTCGCCAGCCACTGCGCCCCGTTGAATGGCGACCCCCCTTCTTCACCGCACGTCAGGGCCAGTTTGATCGTCCGCTTCGGGTGATAGCCCGAGGCTTTGAACCGGCCCAGCATGTCGACCCAGATGGCATCCAGGGCTTTCATGTCGGCCGCGCCACGGCCGAAAAAATAGCCGTTCTCCTCGACCATCCGGTAAGGATCCCGGGTCCAGTCCTCGCGCTTCGCGGCCACCACATCGAGGTGCCCCAGGAGCAGAAGCGGCTTCAACGTTCTCGACGTGCCGGGCAGGACTGCCACGAGGCCGCCCTCCTTCGGGCGTTCCGGCACCGAGAACCGGGTAATCGCGTCATCGGCATAGCCGGCCTGTCGCAAATGAGCGGCGACCTTATCCGCCACGGCCGTACAGCTGCCGGTGGTGATACTGGTGTCGGTTTCGACCATCTCCTGGTACAGCGCGCGAAACGCCACGCGATCCGCGGTCAGTGACGGTGCCTGAGCCTGCGCGCTGCCCAGCTGCACCACCATCGCGATTCCCAGCACCAGCGGTGTCGTTCGAGTCATCCGGAGTTCTCCCATGGTCTGCTTCTCAGTGAAATGTCGACGCGTCGTGCGGGTTGCGATTGTTGACTGCAAAGCAGCAGTCCACCACCCACCGCCGCCATCATCGCCCGCCCGGGAACGAATGCGGGGGTACCGTCAATGGAAGGAATCGTGGCGGATAAGAATAGCCTTCCTCCCAAGGATCAATAAAAATGCAAGAGTGCGAGCACCGTGAACACTGCAGCGATATTCAAACTAAGTTTTTGCATGGTGGGCTCAACGGGTCGTTGCAACACCACCCACTCTAATCGATATTTGAAAGGTGGTGTATACGCGAAGACGGGAAGACGCGGACCGGCGGAATTGAGTGTTACAGAAAGAGCCGATTTGTGGAGTCGATGGAAGGCCGGTTACCACGTGCGTGAGATAGCGCGGGCTTTCGGGCGTGATTACGGATCAATTCGCAATCTCCTCCTGCAGCAGCGCAGAAGCCGACAATCGAGCGGTGCCGGCGCGCTGGGAGGGAGACTTGATCAGCGGCTCGAAGAATAGTCATATCGTAACGCTCGTCGAGCGCCATTCCCGATCCACCGCCCTTGTCAAAGTGTCCAACAAAGAGAGCGCGACGGTGATTGCCGCGCTCACCAAACAGATCCGCCGACCTCCGGTCTCGTTGCGCCGCTCTTTGACTTGGGATCGAGGACACGAGATGGCCAAACACCGTTTGTTCACCGCCGCGACGAATGTGAAGGTTGACTTCTGCGACCCCATAGAGATTCACCGTGTGTCGCGCTCCTCATCGAGCAACTGCGCCGCGCTATGCCGACGCGAGCGACGCACGCGCGGCAACGCCGGTATTCGCTGAGCCGATCTTGAGGTCGCACACCTGCGGATATCATGAAATAAACGTGGCTACAAGAGCCACATAGTCAAGAATGTGCCCACGCCGATAAAGGCGTGGGCGGTCAAGATTCGCCTCTTGTTGCCCACGCCGAGCAAACCGGCAACAGTGTTAGAATTCCCGCCCGGCCGGCACCCCCTCCCGCGCGATGACGTGCTGCTGGCTACCGCAGCGAGTTCGTTCATGAATTTTAGCGATTTATCGGTGTCGCCGGAGCTCATAGCTGCGCTCGCGAAACAACATATATCGGACCCCAGCCCCATCCAAATCGTAGCGATTCCGCTGCTTGCTGCCGGGAAGGACGGGTATCTCCGTGCGGAGACGGGCACGGGTAAGACCCTCGCCTATCTGCTACCTCTCTTTTCGCGCATCGATCCTGCGCAGGCGGCGACCCAGGTCGTGATCGTGGCGCCGACCCACGAATTGGCCATTCAAATTCATCGTCAATCCTGTGAACTTGCCCTGAACGCGGCATGGGCCATCCGTTCGGTATTGCTGATCGGCGGCACGGCGACGGACCGCCAGATCGACAAGCTGAAGGCGAGGCCGCACGTCGTGGTGGGCTCGCCCGGACGCATTGTGGAACTGATCGAGCGGGGCAAGCTCAAGACGGCGCACATTCGCGCGGTCGTCATCGACGAAGCGGATCGACTGCTGAATGACGAGAGTCTGCATTGGATCGAGAAAATCCTCAGTGCAGCGGCGCCGGGTCGACAGTTGATTTTCGCATCCGCCACGATCGAGCAGCAGACCCGTCAAGTCTTGGAAACGCTGGCTCCGAATATCGCGATGCTGCGCGCCGGTGTGGCGGCCGTCAACGCGAACATAGAGCACCTGTATCTGGTGTGTGAGGGCCGGGACAAGCCCGACATGTTGCGCAAGTTGCTGCATGCGCTCGATGTGCCGCGCTCGATCGTATTCGTGCATCGCAACGATGTCGCGGAGGAAGTCGCCTCGAAGTTGACCCACCACAAACTGGCTGTAGCGGATTTGAATTCCGAACTATCCAAGCTGGATCGAAAGCGCGCGATGGATGGACTCCGTAATGGCACCATCCGCATCATGATTGCATCCGACCTCGCGGCCCGCGGACTAAACCTACCCGGCGTAACCCATATCTTCAATCTCGACGTCCCGACGATGAGCAAGGCCTATTTGCACAGGGTCGGCCGAACTGCCCGCGCCGGCGCCAAGGGCACGGCCGTGTCATTGGTCACTGAAACCGAGGCCCGCCTCGTGCGTCGATACGAGCAGGAACTGGGCATCTCGCTGCAATGCATACGAGTTCTCAATGGCGAAATCACGGCATCGGGAGCTCGTTAAATCTACCACTGCGCCTCGCAGATCCTCATGGGAACTTCGACGCCGGCAGCACGCCGGGTATCATCCGTCGAGTTAAATGCCGGGCACGGCGGCACTGGTGCCCGCCCGGGTGAGCGCATCGACGGTGACGGCGAAGGGCCTGGCCAATAGCTCCGTCGAGCAGCTCATAGGTCACGGTGAGCTGAAGGGCAAGACACCACTACTGGCTCAAGGCGTATCCCAGCAGGCGCTCCATGGTGCCCAGCTTCTCGCAATCTGGTTGATTGGAAGCAAAATGCGAATGCTCCGTCTCGCTGTAGCAGCGGTAAACAGCATTGGTCCCATTTTGCGGAGCGCTGTACACCCAACCCGCCGTGCGTAAGCGCTGGTATTCGTGGGCAGTACAGAACCCTTTTTCGGCAATGAGATGATCGGGATGCCCCGGTTTCATACTAAGACAGTCTTCTAGTTCCACCGAAGGTTTCGCATCAGGAGCGACTGACATCAGATATCCAGTCGTGGCTTCCAGTTTGTAAGTGCTGTAGTTACCCGGCACAGCAGCGGTCGTTGACCAATGATCATGCAGAGCCGGATTGTACCAACGAGCAAGCAGAACACCGACTAGTGGAGTACTGCTGGGAGCGTCTGAAGCCGATACTGCAATTTCTCGAAATACGAGGTACTTCTGAGCGCCTTCGTCATTGGGCTGGTAGTAAACGTAGACCAGCATCCACGAGTTCGAGAGTTGGTTGCTGCCTGTTTTCGCGTCGAGGAGAACCGGATAGAAGATGAGCTCCGACGGTGCCGGACGCTTCCAGTTTCCCGGATCGACAGCTAGCAGGGGTTCGGGCAATTGGGTGAGCGTTGTGTGGTCTTTGGTCAGGGCCAAGCCCAGTCCACCTTTCACCCAGGTTGTCAGCACCAGTTCGCCCGTCGTCGTCCAGCGGGCCGCGCTGGCGCCCGAACCATTCATGAGCCGCGTCGCATCGCCTCCCAGCCCCGGTTGCGCCCAGTCGCCTTGAAAGAATTTCTGCCAATTGCCCGGGCCGGGATCGGACACCGGCGCGCGCGCCACGATCAGTGCACCGTCCCTCGTCCGGAAGCAATACGCATAGTAATAACCGTCCTTACCGTCAACCGTTGTGCAATCACCTTCTCCCGTATTCTTGCGCGCCGTCGGAGAATCGGTACCGGTTATGATTTGACCTAGATTTTTCCAATGCAGACCGTAATCGGGTGAGACTGCAAAAGACATGGATTTATGTGTTTGGCCCACCGAGTAGTTGCACGCCGTTTCATCGTGGATGAAGCCCAACGTAGTCGTGTCGGCAACCTCGGCGTGGTTCAACCATTGTCCGCACGCATCATACGACCCAGGTCCGCCCGGACCCATCACCGATTGTTCGGTGCCTCCCATATCCCACGGCTCGCTTCCATCAATGATTCTTGTGTCGTTGTGCGCGTCGAAACCTCGAAAGCGCCCATTGGGTAGCTGAATCTCCGTAAAGCGATTGTCGGCCATATTGGCAGCCGGACCGCGAATGACACGGGGAAGCCCAACGCGGATGCGGAGACAGTGTGTGCAGGGAGACCCTTTTGCCACCGTAGCCCCGGTGTCTACTTCAGTGGCCGGCAGTCTTAGCGACGCCAGGAGTAAACTCAATGTGACAAAAAGACGGATTGGGCTCTTGTGCAACATTGCTGCCTGCTCGTTGAGGCGCGTCATGCCGCACGGTTGCCAGAGCGCACTCGCTCGCGCAGCAGATCCCGCTCGAACTCGGCGAGTGTCGCCATCAATGAGGCGATGAGCTTGCCTTGGGCGCTGCGCAGATCGAACTGCAGACCGGTCTGGGCTACGAGCGAGACGTCCCACGACTGCAGATCCTGGAGAGTGTGGAATAGATCGAGCATGGAGCGACCCCAGCGGGTCAGCTCAGTGACGAGGACCACGTCGATCTCTCGGGCCTGGGCGGGCGCGAGGATCTTCTTGCGCTCGGCTCGGTCATCCTTGGCGCCGGAGCCGGTTTGCTTCCAAACTCCAACGATTTTGTAGCCGGCTTTCCTGGCGAAGGCCTTGAGGTCGCGCTCGTGGCGGGCGCAGGTCTGGTCGGCGGTCGATACCCGGCGATAGAGCGCAGCGGACTGTCCCAATTGAACCCCCGGCGCCGAACACCCCGGAAAAGGGTCTTTTCCCGTGGCAGTGTTGGTCTATTCAAAGCTTACTTCAAAAAGGACGAGCCATGCCGCGTCGTGAACTGTTGACCGAGCGCAGCGGCTGGCCTTCACGGAACCTGCCACCGAAGAACGGGAGCTTCATCGATCGCGCGCATTCGACTGATCACCATGGGATCGTTTCGCCTTTCCAGCGCGTGAACGTCCCGGTGGGGCCGTCCGGACCCAGCAGCGCAACGCGCACCGCCTCGCGAGCGCCTTCCTCCACGGTCTCGGTGCCCGCATATCCGTTGAGGTTCGTCCTGGTGAAACCCGGAGAGACGGCATTGACCTTGATACCCTCTGGCTCAAGTTCGATGGCCATGGCGACCGTCAAAGCATTCAGCGCTGTCTTGGACGCCGGATAGACTGGACCGAAGATCGCGCGGTAGGGGAAGGCTGGGTCCAAGTTCGTCGTCAACGAGCCAACGCCACTCGACACGTTAACGATGCGGGAGCCCGGCGTCATGCGCAAAAGTGGTAGCATCGCCTGATACACAGCGAGCACGCCAAACACGTTGGTGTCCCACACCGCGCGCAGTTCATCGAGCGCCGCGTTGCTCGGGCGCGTCGTTTTTGCGTACTCCTCGACGGACTGACCGGGCTGCTTCTTCGTATTCGAGATGGCCGCGTTCTGGATGAGCACGTCAAGGCGGCCGAACTCGTTTCGGATGCGCTCCGCCGCAGCAGTGATCGACGCCTGATCCGTCACGTCGAGTTGGAGCGCGAACGCACCCAGCCCGATTTCTCTGGCCGCAGCCTCGCCGCGTTCGAGACGGCGCGACCCTACCAACACAGTCAAGCCGCTTGCCGCGAGATCTTTTGCGATCTGATGGCCGATTCCTTGATTGGCCCCGGTTACGAGAGCAACGGGTTTGTCCGGCATAGCAAGCTCCTTAAGCTTAATGCGCTCGTGCGCGTAAGAGACATGTTAAATCCGTGCCGAGTCGCGCGAAGACATACTTGACGAGACCCACAGTGGCGGCGATCAGAGGCAGCACTTTCAGCGTGACGCTCGACGTGATATTCACGACGATGAGAAGTCCTATGTGAGTCGATTTGCGCATGCCTGTACGATAGACCGCCGCGATCGTACTCACTACAATCAGTAGTCCAAATTTCATTTGCAGGAGTCCGGCAATGATCGATCCGTTGGCCGAAGTCGTGACGCTGCTGCAGCCGAGCGCCCGGTTTTCCAAACTGGTTCTGGGCGCCAGCCCTTGGCGCGTTAGCCGCTCGGATGCCGGTCAGCCGCTCTATTGCGTCATTCTCGAAGGCGCTTGCCGCATGGCGATCGACGGGCACGGGCCCATCGAACTCGTCTCGGGGGACTTCGTGCTGATTCCCGAGGCCTACGGCGTCGCGATGTCCAGCCTCGTGCCGCCACCGCCGGGCGTTCAGGCGCTAGAGCCGATCGCGCTCGGCAACAATGAATTTAGAATCGGGAAACCGGACAGGCCTGTCGATTCGCGAATCATGGTCGGCCACTGCAGCTTCGGTTCACCCGATGCATCCTTGCTGGTCTCGTTACTACCGCAACTCGTGCATGTACGCGGCGTCGAGCGGCTGGCCACCCTCGTGCACCTCGTACGGGACGAATCACGCGAGCAGCGGCCGGCGCGCGAGATCGTGCTCTCACGACTGCTGGAAGTACTGCTCATCGAGGCGCTGCGGTCCACGGCGCAAACCACTGCGTCACCTGGCCTGGTTCGCGGGCTGTCCGATTGCCGCCTCGCGGCCGCGATCCGCGTCATGCACGAACACCCCACACGCGCGTGGACGGTTGCTGAACTCGCAAAAGAGGCCGCGCTGTCGCGCTCGACCTTCTTTGAACGCTTCAACCGCGCGGTCGGCGTGGCGCCCATGGAATATCTGCTTACCTGGCGCATGGCGCTCGCCAAGGACCTGCTGCGCCGTAATGAAGGCCGCGTCGCCGACGTTGCACAGCGCGTTGGCTACCGCTCCGCCAGCACCTTCAGCGTCGCCTTCACGCGGCACGTCGGGCGGCCGCCTTCACAATACGCGCGCGAGGAGCAGGTGATCACCAGCGACACCTAGCCGTCGGAGACACGCCGTTGCCGATGGCGCGCCGCCCGCAACAAAGCCCGCTGCACTGACATTCCGCTTCGGCTGCGAATCCGATCGAGCGATCGACAGAATCCGTCTGGTTTCGCCCGGAACATGATCGTCACCGAAGCGTTCCGCTTAAACTGGGAACCGGTATGTCGTTCCAGGTTGGTCTATGAAATCACTCCACTCATTGCTGGGTTTGGCCGCGCTTCCACTGATGCTCCACGCTCAGGACCCGGCGGTCCACCAGCCGCGCCTGATACCCTCGACGATGATCTCCCCGGGGGTCACCTTGAAGGAATTGTCGGGGCGTGCTGCGATGGGGGATATGCACTCGGATCGGGTGAGCGTCGCACTCTTTCACCTCGAACCAGGTAGAGCGAGCGCGTGGAGTCACAACAGACGCGGCGAAGAGTCATTCTTCGTGGTGCGGGGTACGGGCGCGGTATGGACGGGTACGCGGTGGCAGCGGGTCCATGCCGGTTCCTATGTGTTGATACCGCCGAGCCACGTGCGCTCGATTCGGGCTGGCGGTGGCGGCCCGCTCGACTTTTACGCCATCACGGCGCCTGCCTGGACACAGGACGACGACGTGCACGTCGACGCGCCGGATGGCGCCGAATGACCCCGCGTGAGCCGAAAACTAATAGATCGGTCGGGGCGTGGGGTCAATCAGGCATCTAGTCGCTAAAACCAGGCCGACCGGCGGGTCGTGTCAATTCGCTGCGCTGGTGGCGGGAGATGAACCATTCGACGACCCCGACGACCAACGGCATGCAAAGGGTCCACACGGCGAGTGCCTACTGGGGGAAAACGATTGCAGGTTTCATGAGCTACTCCACGGATGTTAAAACACCGCATCGAAGGTAGCGCCTGGACGCTACGCGCGACTGTCCGCCTATCCGACCGTCTGCCTGTAGTAACTCAGGATTGCGCGCGGTAAACGCAATGATGCCGCCTCTCACACCTCGTTCAAATCCTCGAGCCTCACTTCGCCGCGGTCGCTGGTGAAAGTAGCGTGGGCGGCGTCGCTCACCTGCGAGACGCCGTGGATGCGGTGGTCCCCCGTGTCGTAAGTCGTCAAATGCTCGCCTCGGCGTAGCAGAAGCCGACGTGCATCGCCGAAATACGCGTAGTCAACGTCGTTTTGACTTCCCGCCGAATCGGGCTCGCCCAAGTCTTGAGGCCACCAGCGCGGCATGTCTTTCCACTTCATGGGCTCCATCGGCGCCATCGGCTGCATTGGTTTCATCGGTTCCATGGAAATGCTCGGTTGAAAAAGGATCGAGATTGTACCCGAGCCACGTGGCGCGGGAGATCAGGCACCCTCCCGACAGGGTGTGGGACTATCCCGTGGGGGGTACAGAGAGTTTTCCCACCGACGTCCTGTTTATGATTTGATACGTCAATCTGGTGGGAGAAGATTTGATGAATGCTACCGATCCAGCCGCGCGAAGGTATACGTCGGTCGCGATTGCCCTGCACTGGGTCATCGCGACACTCATTCTCTTCAATTTGGCGTTCGGGTTCTTCATGGAAGGATTTGACCCCAAGTGGAAAGGCATCGTGGTCGCCTTGCATGCCTCGTCCGGCCTCACGGTGCTGGTCCTGACCGTGGTCCGCGCGCTTTGGCGTCTCCTGCATCCCGCGCCGCCCTTCCCACTGGGCATGGCAGCCTGGGAACGCGGGTTGGCACACGCCGCGCATGCAACGATCTACTTCTTGATGTTTGCCATGCCCCTGACGGGTTGGGCCCTCATTTCCGCTCATCCCATCCGGGCCGGCACGCTGCCGCTGCTGGGAGGTCTGTTGCAGTCGGGGGCAAATCTCGCGTTCTGGGGAGTGTTCAAAGTGCCCACCATCCGGTCGGTCGCATTGCTCGACCCGCAGGTCCAAACCGCAGCCCACGAGACGCTCGTGAATGTTCACTCGATTGGCGGTTGGATTTTCGTCGGCTTGCTGGCCTTGCACGTGGGCGCCGCATTGAAACATCAGTTCCTCGATCGGCAGGCGGAGCTCGCGCGCATGGGGATCGGACGCATCAGCTGACTCGTAACAGATGGCAACGCTTTGACTAAACGGCCGGGCCGGTCAGGGCCGCCTGTACCTCCGCGTCCAGGCTCTCCGGCTTGTCGACCGGGGCAAACCGTTTGATCGGGGTGCCATCCCTGCCCACCAAGAACTTGGTGAAATTCCACTTGATGCCTTCGAGTCCGAGGATGCCGGGAAGAGCGCTCTTCAAGTACACGTACAAGGGATGAGCGTCGGGACCGTTGACCTTGATTTTTGCGAACAGTGGAAACGTCACATGATAGGTCAGTGAGCAAAAAGATTTGATTTCCTGCTCATCGCCCGGTTCCTGGTGCCCGAACTGATCGCACGGAAACGCGAGCACCTCGAAGCCACGGTCGTGATGTTTCCGGTACAGCGCTTCGAGACCGCCGTATTGCGGCGTGAAGCCGCATTTGCTCGCCTCATTCACGATCAACAGAGCGCGCCCACGATAAACGTCCATCGACACGTTCGTGCCTTCCACAGACTTGGCGGATTGGTCGTAAATAGTCATGGCCTCATGGTACAGCCATCTCGGCACGCTGGCGGACTTCAGTGCGCCAGCGCCATGAAACCGGCGAACACGAGGAACACCGTACCCGTGACCCGATTGAACGTTTTCAAAACGCTGGCGCGTGCCAAATAGGACGCCAGCCGGTGACCGCTGCCGGCGTACAGCACATACCAGCTGACCTCGATGACGGCGAAGGTGGCGAGCAGAAGCAGGAACTGCGGCAGTTTCGCGGCGTCGGGACGGATGAACTGGGGGAGAAAGGCGGCCGCGAACAAGATCGCCTTGGGGTTGCTCGCGGCAACCAATACACCCTGCCGATATAGACGGCGCGACTCGCTTGCGGGCGCCGGCTCAACGGTCGCGGCGGCGCGAGCCGGCACGGGTGCCCGCCAGGTCTTGACACCGAGATACGCAAGATAAGCCGCGCCCGCCCACCGCAACCCCGTGAACACGGACGGCACGGCCTGTAACAGCGCGCCCAGCCCGAGCGCCGAGAGACTCATCATGGCGAGCAGCGCCGTCATGCAACCGGCCATGGTGGCAAACGCCTTGGAAAACCCACATCGGGCGCTGTGCGCCATGACCAGCAACATGTTGGGGCCGGGTGTCGCCGACACGAAGAAGGTCACCACGACGAACAGCCACCAGGTTTTGAAACTCATCGAGGACCGCTTTGGGACATGACGGCCATCATAACGGCCTTTGGGGCCGTTATCTCAAGCCATCGTGCGCGGGGAGCGCCTCTCCCCGCCGTGCCGTTCCACGGACGAACCCCGATCAGCCGCGCTTGAGCGATCCCATGTCGATGACGAACCGGTACCGCACGTCGCTCTTCGCCAGACGCTCGTAGGTCTCGTTGATGTTCTGAATGTCCACCATCTCGACGTCGCTGACGATGTCGTGCTGCGCGCAGAAGTCGAGCATTTCCTGGGTCTCGGGCATTCCGCCGATCAGCGATCCCGCGATGCTGCGACGGCCGCTGATCAAACTGTAGCCCTGCAGCGGCGGCTCGAGGGCGGTGATCACGCCGACCATCACCATCGTGCAGTCGCGCTTGAGCAGCGCCGCGTAAGGATTGACGTCGTGTTCGACGGGCACCGTATTCAACAGGAAATCGAAGCTCTTGGCATGCCTCGCCATGGCGTCGGCGTCCTTCGACACCAGCACGTCGTCCGCGCCGAGCCGTTTCGCATCTTCGCCCTTCGTGGCGGAGGTCGTTATCATCACCACGTGGGCGCCCAGGGCCTTGGCGAACTTGATGCCCATGTGACCGAGGCCGCCGAGGCCGATCACGCCGACTTTCTGTCCCGGACCCACCTTCCAATGTCGCAGCGGCGAGTAGGTGGTGATTCCGGCGCACAACAGCGGCGCCACGGCCTTGAGGTCGAGGTTCCTCGGCACCTTCACCACGAAACGGTCGTCGACCACGATCCGCTCGGAATAGCCGCCGAAGGTGAGCCGCTCGCTGCCGCGTTCCTTGCCGTTGTAGGTCAGCGTCGGGCCCTGATCGCAGAACTGCTCGAGACCTTCCTCGCAGGCCGAGCACTGACGGCAGGAGTCCACCATGCACCCGACGCCGGCCAGATCGCCGACCTTCAGCTTTTTCACGGCGCCGCCCACCTCGACCACCCGGCCGACGATTTCGTGGCCCGGAACCATCGGATACAACGAGTTGCTCCAGTCGTTGTGCGCCTGGTGCAGATCGGAATGACACACGCCGCAGTACAGGATCTCGATGTGAACGTCGTGCTCGCTGACGTCGCGTCGCTCCACGTTGAAGGGTGCCAGCGGGCTGGTGGCGCTGGTGGCGGCATAGGCTTTGACGGACTGCATGGTGTTTTAAACTCCTGAAACGATACGGATGTCGCGCACGGCGCCGCCGTCGAGGGCGGCCAGGGCCGCCTTGTAGTCGGCGCTCTCGTGCGTGGCGATGGCGCGTTCGACCGATTCGAACTCGATGATGGTGGTGCGCTGCTTGACGCCGGCCTCGTAGACACGTTCGGCGGTGGAGCGCGCGAGGAACTGACCGCCGCCGGCACGAATGGCGGGCCCCGCGAGCTTGGCATACGCGGCGACCTTGTCCGGATCCTTCACCTCATGATAGAAACTGATCCAATACCCTTTGGCCACGTGAAGAACCTCGCTGCAAACTGGGCCGTCGACTATATACGGGACCGGAAGGGGTGCGGATGCTAATCTGCCCGGCGGCCAGCCCATGAATGTCCTGACCGATCGGCAACCGACATGTCCTTCAAGTTCCTCCGTCAGCCGCAGTCCACGCTGTTACGCCGCGTGCTCCTGCAGATCCATTTGTGGGCGGGGGTCGGTCTCGGCGGCTACGTCGTGTGCATCTGTCTGTCGGGAAGTGCCATCGTGTATCGCGTGGAACTCGACAAGCTGTTCTGTCCGCGTAGCGTCATCGTGTCGCCCGCGGGCCGACGCCTGTCAGAGGCGGCCATCGCGACGGCGGCCAGGGCTGCGCACCCCATACTGCCCATCGACGAGGTGCAGGTGCGCCCGCCGCGCGCAGCCGACGCCGCGGTGGAAGTCGTGCTGATCGCGGGACAGCGCCGTTTGGAGCGCCTCTTCGATCCGTACACCGGCCAGGATCTCGGCGACACCGTGACGGGCGAACCTGCGTTCCTGACGTGGGTGGTGGATTTCCACGACGAGCTGCTGGAGGGCCCCCGCGGCCGGCGTTTCAATGGGCTGGGTGCGCTGGGAGTTCTCCTGATCTGCGCCACAGGCGCCGTGATCTGGTGGCCCGGAACGGCGCGCTGGAGACGCAGCATGACCCTGCGTCGTGGCGTGCACTGGCGCCGCTTCGCCTGGGACGTGCACAGCGCAATCGGCTTCTGGCTGCTGCTGCTGCTGCTCGTCTGGGCGGTCACCGGCGTCTATTTCGCATTCCCCGACGTATTCACGGCGGCGGTCGATCGCTTCCGGCCCGGCGGCATCGACACCGGCGCCTCGCTCGACCTGGATGCTGCCATCGCCTGGCTGGTGCGACTGCATTTCGGTAGAACTTTCGGACCGCTGGTCAAGGCAGCGTGGGTGGCGCTCGGGATGCTTCCCGCCCTGCTGTTCGCAACCGGCGTGCTCCTGTGGTGGAACCGCGTGTTGCGCCGAGGTTGGCGTCGCCTACGGGGGAGCGCTGCGCGCCGCGTGTCAGTCGAGTCTTAGGACGAGACGCGGCGCGCAACGGATCATGCGCAGCGCTCCGCGCCCTTATCGTTCAACATTACACGGAGCGAAGCAGCATGCACAGATTCTGGCGTCTCTGGCGTTTGACGGGGCAGGACCTGCGGCTGCTGTGGTTCTCGGTGCGTCATCCCGACCGGCCGGCATGGCTCATCCCGGTGGCCGTGGTACTCGGCATCTACGCGGTGGAACCCTTCAACTTCGCCATCCCGCTTTTGGGAGTGGTGGACGATTTCATCCTGCTGCCGCTGATACTTCACGGACTGCTCAAGATGTTGCCCGGTCACATCGCCGCCGACTTCCAGCGCGGCACCCCTCCCTCGGAGCGCTCGGCAACCTACTGAGATACGTCATGTCCGCGAGCGGCATCTGGGTACGCGGGACGTGGACGGTGGTCCTGGCCGGAGGGGATGGAACGGGATTGAATGCCTTGTCGACCACGGCCAACGGCGTGGTCGTGCCCAAGCAATTCTGCTCGCTGCGCGGCGGCCCGAGTTTTCTCGAACAGGCGTTGTCGCGCGCAGGCGTGGTTTCACCTCAATTGCAAACCTGTGTGGTCGTGGCGGCACAACAACGGTGGTGGTGGGGACGCTCGGTGAGCGCACTGCCGCGCGACAACGTGCTGGTCCAGCCGCAGAACCGGGGCACCGCTCACAGCGTACTGCTCGCCTTGCTGACCCTCCACGCATGGGACCCGCATGCCACCGTGCTCCTGCTGCCGGCCGGGCACGTCGTCAGCGACGAGGCGTTGCTGGCGCGCTCGTTGCGGTATATCGCCGAACTCGCCGCGCTGAGCGATGAGTGGGTTTATCTCCTCGGTACGGAGCCGGAGGCCGCAGACGTCCATCTGGGGTACATCATTCCTGCCTCCCGCGTCCGCGCTAAACCTGCGCGGGTGTTGAGCTTTTTCGAGGCGCCGGATGCCGGTCGTGCCGCCGGTCTGATCAAAGCCGGCGCGTTGTGGAACATGTTCATACTGGCCGGATCCGTTCGCGCCCTGCTCGATTTGTATCGCCCGCTGCCGGGAGACACCGTGGCCCGACTGCGCGTGGCCATCGGACGCAAAGCCAGCTCCACCCTGGATGGTCTCGGGCTGGATACCGTCTACCGGCAACTGCAGCCGTTGGACTTCTCGCGGGACGTACTCGAGCGCGACACCACGTCCCTGCGTGTCGTGGGCGTCCCCGCGTGTGGCTGGACCAGTCTGCGTACGCCGCAGCACGTCGTGGACTTGCTCACGCGGCAACCGGCTTCGTCTGCGGCAGGGTGGTCACCCTCGGTCAATTCGCCCGTGCTGAATCTGGCGGATCGGGTTGCGGCGGGTCCGACCCTGGGCAGTTCGCCCCGTTAACCCGCCGACAGAGTCTCGAGCGGAAATCGCACGTTGAGGGAGGTGGCCTTCGGCTGGCGGTCCACCGTCATGCGCCCACGCAGTATTCCGATACGGTTTTGCATGGCACGCATGGCCTGGGGGGCGTTTTCGAGCATGTCGATCGACTCTATGTCGCGATGTTGGTGTTGAACGTGCAGCATCAACGACGGCCCGTCCAAGACCACGCTCACCGCCAGGGCGGTGACGTCGGCTTCCGCGACCATCAACTCCACCATTTCCTGCACGATGCGAAACAGGCCGGTGGTGGCCTCGGGCGTGAAATTCGGCTCGGTCGGCGGGTAATCCTCGGTGCAGGTGACGGCCGCTCTCTGGCACGCATGCTTGATGTGCCAACGGTACGCTGCGAACAACCCGAAGTTGTCGAGTAGCGAGGGCCGCAGCTCTTCGATCAGGTTACGCTTTAAATCGATGGCGGCGGCGAGTGCATGGCGCACGCGGCTCAGGCGCTGTTTGAGTTCGGAGGGAAGATCCCCATGGTGCTCCATCCATCCCACGTCCATGACCGCCGAAACCAGATGCCCCCCCAGATCGTCATGCAGCGAGCGCGCCAGCGAAACGTTCCGGCGTTCGCTCACCCCTTGCAGATGCGTGATGACGTCCAGCACCGCCTCTTCCACCTGCCCCGTCGCTGTTTCCGGCTCGCCCGCCAAGATGTTACCCATCCCCCCGCGGCGTGTAGGTGAACTTCTGCCCGGCCACGGTCGCCGCATACATCAGTCCGCCCTTGGCGACCGAGAAGACGGCCATTCCCTTCTGATAACCCGCGCCGGACGTGCTCGCGTCTTTTCTACCCGCGCTCGCCGACGTCGATGCTCCCGTCGTGCCCGCGCTCGCGGAGGCCCCGGCCGTCACAGCCACGGCGCTCGCCCCGGCGGCGAACTCGAAAGAACCGGATTCGAATTCGTCAAGCGCCCGCTGGTCCTGGAAGAAAATAATCTGACTGTAAGCCTTGCCGCCTGCCTGGAACCCGGCGCTGACCTGGGTCATGGTCGAATCGCCACTCCATTTACCATGCACGTAGACGCGTCCCTTGCCGAGCGCGGCGCCCACCACGAAGCCGCCCTCGCCCACGGTAGGAAACACGGCGTAGGCATAGGCGTCCGCGAAATAACGGCCGCTTTCGCCGGCGTTTTTGAACACGGCGACCGTGTCACTATACTTGTCCGCATATGCGGTCGCCGCCACGAACAGCATGAGCAGCGGCGCGAGCCGCCAGGATTTACCGGTAAGTCGCATGAAATCTCCCCAAGTATTGCCTCAGCGACGATGACCGCAATCGGCGCGCCACCTTGTAGGACAATCGCTTTTAACGCTGTCTCTCAATCCCGGCAATTCGCCCACGCCCTGCATCGTCCCTCCAAGCTTACTATGACCTCGACAGGAGGCTGCATTTCCCACCCCATCCCCACCGCTCCTCCCCGCCACGGCGCGGCCCGCGTGATCTCCAAGCTGGGCATGGCGTCGCGCACCCAGGCCGCCCGCTGGATCCGCGAAGGTCGCGTCCGCATCAACGGACGCATCGTCCGCGATCCGGAGTATCCCGTGCAGCAGGGGCGCGACCGTATCGAAATCGCGGCCGCCGAGGCGGACGTTCCCGTGCATACCGGCGACGCCGCAGCGCGGGTTTTCGTTCCCCTGTGCGTCGCCGACAGGGTGGTGGTCGCGCTCAACAAACCACGCGGCCTGCTCACCACCACGCAGGACGAGCAGGGCCGTGCCACGGTGTATCGCTGCTTCGCCGGTTCCGCCCTCCCCTGGCTCGCGCCGGTCGGACGCCTGGACAAGGCGAGCGAAGGCTTGCTGCTGTTCTGCAACGATCCGCTGTGGGCAGCATCGCTCACCGACCCCGCATCGGGGCCTAGTAAGACGTATCACGTGCAGATAGACCGGGTGCCCGACGCCGCGTTGCTGGAGCAACTCGCGCGCGGCGTCGACACCGAGGTGGGGTTTCTCGACGTCGAGTCCGTAACGTGTCTGCGCCGCGGTGCCCGCAACGCGTGGCTCGTCGTCGTGCTCGGCGAAGGACGCAATCGTCACATCCGACGGTTGCTGGCGGCGTTCGACATTCACGTGCTGCGTCTGATCCGCGTCGCGATCGGCCCGCTGCAGTTGGGCGACCTCCCCAAGGGTGGCTGGCGGATTCTCGCGCAACGCGAACTCGACGACTTCGGCGCCGTCCTACAGCGGGTCGCGGGCAAGCCCACTGCCTAACGGGTTTACATGACGTAGCCTCGGCTGCTCGAATCAAGCGGGAGTGAACGTTGCAGCTACATCTGGATCTGGTCGGCGGTTTGGCGGGCGACATGTTCATTGCCGCTCTTTTGGACGCCTTCCCCGAGCATGAAGGCCGCGTCTCGAGTGCGATCGCCGCCGTACAGGGCGAGGCGGTCGTGCCGGGCGAGCACGTGTCGTGCACGCTCGTCCCGCAGGGCGACGGCCTTCTCAACGGCCGTCGATTCCAGGTCTCGCGCGTTCGCACCGGGCCCGCGTTCGCGCCCCTGTCCGCCGAGTCACGGGGAAATCCGCCACATCTGCATGTCACCTGGGCCTCCATTCGGGACCGGCTGCAGGCGGCACGCCTGCCGTGCGGGGTGCGCGACGTGGCCATCGGTCTGTTCCAATCGCTCGCGGAGGCCGAGGGCTTCGTGCACGGCGTCGACGCCGACGCGGTCACCTTCCACGAGGTCGGCGCATGGGACTCGATCGCGGACATCGTCGGTGCGGCTGCGCTCATCGACGCCGTGGACGCCACACGCTGGACCGCATCGCCCGCCCCGTTGGGCTCAGGCCGGGTGCAAACCGCGCACGGCATTCTTGCGGTGCCCGCGGCGGCGACGGTCCGGCTGCTCCTCGGCATGCCTACCCTGGACGATGGGGTCCCCGGCGAGCGCATCACGCCGACCGGCGCTGCGATCCTGCGCTGGCTGTGTCCGCCCACGGCGCACGTCGCCCCGCCGTGCGGGGTGCGCGTCCTGCTGTCGAGCGGCACCGGTTTCGGCACGCGGCGGCTGCCCGGCCTGAGCAACCACGTGCGCGTGCTCTGTTTCGCCCCGGTCGCGGAGTCCGACGGCGGCCATCGTTACCTGCATGTGCTCGAGTACGAAATCGACGATCAGTCGGGTGAGGACCTTGCCGCGGGGCTCGAGCGGATCCGGGCACATCCCGGGGTCCTCGACGTGACCCAGACTCCGACCTTCGGCAAGAAAGGTCGCATGATGGTCCGCGTCCAGGTGCTGGCACGCCAGGGCGCGCTCGACGCGGTGATCGAGACGTGCTTTCGCGAGACCACCACCATCGGGCTGCGTCACCGCACGGTCGAGGCCGTCGGACTGGCACGCCAGCTACGGAGCGTCGACGTGGACGGGCAGTCGTTGCGGGTCAAGATCGTGGCGCGTCCGGGCGGGCTCACTGCCAAAGCCGAAGCCGACGATGTTCTGGCCCACGACGAACACGCACGGCGCGCGTCGTTGCGCGCACGGGCCGAGGCCGTGGCATTGACGGACCAAGACGAGGCGGCGCATGTCGCATGAGCGTCTCGAGGGCGTGCTGTGCGCCATCAACCGGCCGGTGATCGCGGTGAGCGGTGGCGTCGACAGCGTGACGCTGGCGGCCTTCGCCGTGCGCGTGGTCCCCGACGTGCAGCTCATGCATGCGGCCTCGCCGGCGGTACCTGCGGAGGCCACGGCACGGGTGCGCGCGCTCGCCGCGCAGTACGGCTGGGAGCTCATCGTGATCGAGGCGGGAGAGTTCGACGACGTGAACTACCGTGCGAATCCCGTCAACCGCTGTTTCTACTGCAAGACCTCGTTGTACGGCACCATCCGCGCGCGGACGTCACGGCAGATCCTGTCGGGGGCGAATCTCGACGACTTGGGCGAATATCGCCCCGGGCTCGATGCCGCCCGCGACCATGCCGTGCGCCATCCCTACATCGAGGCGGCGATCGACAAGCGCACGGTGCGGGTATTGGCACGGCAGCTGGGACTGGCCGACGTGGCGGAACTGCCCTCCTCGCCGTGTCTGTCGAGCCGGATCGAGACCGGGATACGCATCGAAGCCGTCACGCTGGCGTTCATTCATCGTGTCGAGCAGCTGGTCGGCGCGACGGTGGCAGCGGCGACCGTACGCTGCCGCGTGCGTGCCGCCGCCGTGGTCGTCGAGCTCGACCCCGACGCACTCGCCGCGCTCAGCGAGACGGACCGCCGGTCCCTCGCCGAGCGGATCGGCGCCGACAGCGGCAAGCCGGACGCCCTGCCCGTACGCTTTCAGCCGTACCGAAACGGCAGCGCTTTCCTCAGGCAGACCGCCTGATGCCGGGGCGTGCCGCCGAGGAGACGCGGCTGGACTTCGACCGGCGCCGACGCACCGGCTTGGACGAGGCGATTTTCGCCGCCGGGAAATCCATCGAACAGCTCGATGCCCTGCTCGAGGTCGCCAGGGCGCGGGCCGCCGCGTTTCTGATCACGCGGCTCTCCCCCGACAAGCATGCCGCACTCGCCGCACGCTGGGGCGGTGCGCTCGACTACTGCAGGGTGTCGCAGACCGCGTTTTTCGGTGCGGCCCAGCCGTCGCCCGCGCACGCATCGCGTCCAGGCCCGCGCGTGGCGGTGGTCGCCGCCGGCACCTCGGACACGGCGGTGGTGCGCGAAGCAGAGCGCACCCTGACGTTCGCCGGCGTCGCCAGCCGGACGTTCATCGACGTGGGCGTGGCCGGCTTGTGGCGGCTCACCAGCCAGCTCGATGCCCTGAGCGATTTTCCCATCATCATCGCGGTGGCGGGCATGGACGCCGCCCTGCCGACCGTGCTCGGCGGGCTCGTTGCCGCCCTCATCATCGCGGTCCCCACGTCGGTGGGTTACGGCGTGGCCGCGGGCGGCCAGACCGCGCTGAACGCCATCCTCGCAAGCTGCGCCCCCGGCATCGTCACGGTCAACATCGACAACGGCTACGGCGCCGCATGCGCCGCCTTGCGCGCCCTGCGCAGCGCAGCGACCGTCCGTCCGCAGCACGCCGACTTCATTCACCCGAACCCGTGAGGAAATTATGGAACGTCGAAATTTCATTATGTCCGGCATCGCCGGCATGAGCATGACCGCCGCCGCCGGCATCGAATCGGCGTCGGGCCAGGTGCCGGCGCAATCGCCGGGCACGCCGCCCGACGGCATGCCGGCGTCGTTCGACGCTCGCCAGCTGCTGCGGGTCAGTGACGCGGGCGAACGCCGCGGCGACATGCTCTATCGCACCCTCGGCCACACCGGCGAGCGGGTGTCCTTGATCGGCATGGGCGGGGCGCATCTCAGCCGCAAGCCGCTCACCGAGGACTCCGCCGTCAAGCTCATCCATGCGGCGCTCGACCGGGGCATCAACTTCCTGGACAACTCCTGGGACTACGGCCACGGCAACAGCGAAAAGTGGATGGGAACCGCGCTCGCACAAGGCGGCTACCGCCAGAAAGCGTTCCTGATGACCAAGCTGGACGGCCGCACCCAGGAATCGGCCAAGTCCCAGCTCGAAGAATCGCTGACCCGCCTGAAGACCGATCACATCGACCTCGTGCAGTTCCACGAGATCCTGCGCTTCGACGATCCCGATCGCATATTCGTCGAGGGCGGCGCCCTCGAAGCCCTGATCGCGGCCAAACGCGCCGGCAAGGTGCGCTACATCGGCTTCACCGGCCACAAGGACCCACGCGTGCACCTGTACATGCTCGAGGTCGCGAAACAACATGGGTTCGTGTTCGACACCGTGCAGATGCCGCTCAACGTCATGGACGCGCACTTTCGCAGCTTCTCGCACCTCGTGGTGCCCGAGCTCGTCAGGCAGAACATCGGCATCCTCGCCATGAAGACCATGGGAGACGGCGTCTTCCTGAAGAGCGGTGCCCCCGTCACCCCGATCGAGTGCCTGCACTATGCGATGAACCTTCCCGTGTCCGTCGTGATCACCGGCATCGACAGTGAAAAGATTCTCGAGCAGTCGTTCGAAGCGGTGCGTTCCTTCAAACCCATGGGCGCCGACGAGGTGGCGGCACTTGCCGCGAAGAGCAAGACGTTCGCGGCGCAGGGTAAATACGAGTTCTTCAAGACCACCGGTCACTTCGATACCACCGCCAAGCATGCCGACTGGCTGGGAGACGAATCGGAACTGGTGCTGAAGCTCGGCCCACCGACGGGCTGAAAACGAGGGGACGGCGGCTGCCGTCCCGCACGTCGGTCAATCCCTACGGCTTGTGGGTCGCCTGCGCATCCTTCACGGTGTCCTTGACGGTTTCCTTGGCGTCGCCGAACTTCGACTGAGTGGCGCCCGCGGCTTGATTGGCCAGACCCTTCGCCTGCTGCGTGGTGCTGCCGAACGCCTTGCCGGTCGCTTCCTGTACCTTGCCGCCCGCTTCCTTGACCCGCCCCTCGACTTGATCCTTGTTGATTCCCATGATCGATCTCCTGGTTACGCAGAAGGAACGTCCTTCGCTGGTCGGCATCATGGCACCGGCCTCACCGGCCCCCTGTAGGTGTTACAGGATAACTGCCCGTCGGACGGTACGCCGGCGAGGACGCTTGCCATAATTGACAAAATAGGCTCAATCTGTCAAATTTGACTCATGGAAGCGAAGCGCGATGCCCTGCTCGATGCAGCCTGCGGGGTGTTCGCCCGCTTCGGCTTCCGCAAGACGTCCATGGACGAGGTGGCCCGCGCCGCGGGCGTTTCCCGCCAGGGGCTGTATCTGCAGTTCGCGGACAAAGAGGCGCTCTTTCGCAAGGCGGTCGAACACCGGTTGTCGCATCAGCTGGGCGCCGCCCGCAACGCGCTGGCCGGGCCGGATCGCCTGGAGCTGCGCCTCAGCGCGGCCTGCGAGGAATGGGCGGGACGCCATGTGGGCACCCTCGGCGCCGACGCCGCCGATTTGATGTGCGCGAGCACCACGCTCGCCGGCGCGACGCTCGCATTCTATGAGCAGCAGTTCGAGCAGGCGCTCACCGACGCCATCGATGGCTCGGCGCTGCGCGAGTACTGCACCGGCGCCGGCCTCGCCCCCGCCGAGCTCGCGCGGACGCTGCACGCCACCGCCCGGGGTCTGAAGCAGTGCTGCAAATCCCGGCAGGAATTTTCGGCGGGAATGGCGGTCGCCGCGCGCATGTTCTGCGCGCCGGTGAACGGTCAGGCCCCCCTCACGGAGTAACGACATGAACCCTTCGATTCCCTTCGGTTCCCGATCCACGGCCGACGAGGTGTTGGCCGGCGTCGACCTCACCGGCCGGCACATCGTGGTCACCGGCTGCAATTCTGGACTCGGCTTCGAGACCATGAATGCGCTCGCCGCGAACGGCGCGCAGGTGATCGGTCTCGCCAAGACCTCGGCGGCGGCGGCCGAGGCCTGTGCGCGGGTGGGCAAGTCCTGCACTCCGGTGCCCTGCGATCTGGCGGACCTGGGTTCGGTGGCCCGCGCGGCCCGCATCGTCGGCAGCCTGAACGTGCCGCTCGATGCCGTCATCGCCAATGCCGCGGTCGCGTTCCTGCCGACGCTGCAAACCCGCTATGGCGTGGAACTTCAGTTCCTGGTCAATTACCTCGGCCATTTCTCCCTGATGAACGAGCTCGCCGACCTGGTGCGCGAAGGTACCGGGCGCATCGTGATCGTGAGCAGCGATGCCGGGATCAAGCACGCGCCGCCGCCGGGGATCGCCTTCGACAACCTGGACGGACGTCATGGATATCACGCCGCCGCCTTCTACGCGCAGTCGAAACTCGCCCTCGCCGTGTACGCCAAGGAGCTGTCGCGGCGCTGGTCGGCACGTGGCATCGTCGTCAATTCGCTGCATCCGGGCGACACGCGCAACACCCGCCTGCACCGCTACCTGGGCATGCCGAAACGGCTCCTGCGGGCGACCACCCGGGCTTTTCTCAAGAGCACCCAGCAGGGCGCCGCCACGCAGAGTTTCCTCGCCGCGAGCCCGCGTGCTTCCGGCATCTCCGGTGAGTACTGGTCCGACTGCCGGGTGGCACGCGGCAGTCCGCACCTCGACGATACGGGCCTGGCGCAGGCCCTGTGGGCGTTGTCGGATCAGATCGTGGGCGCCCACCGCGCCGTGTCCGCCGGGGCGTTGCAGGCCGCCGGGTGAGCGCGCTCGACGCTCCCTGAGCCCATCCCGGGCGGATGCCACCTGCCGGACAGCCGGCGATTTCCGGCGCAGCCGAAGATCCTGCCACTTTGCCACACAAAGTGGGAACGCTATCATGAACTCAGGGACCGTATCCGGTCCGTTCCGGGGGATGGCGATGCCGGCGCTCAGCGCAAGAATCCTGCACGTGGCGGACACGGCGCTGTGGATGGCGCAGATACGCGCGGCCGAGACGCGCCGGCGCGACCGCGCCTTTCAGGACCCCCTGGCACAGTTCCTGTCGGGCGAGCGCGGCCGGAGGATCGCCGGCTCCATACCGCACGCCGCCATGACGGCCTGGGGAATGGTGATGCGCACGGCGGCCATCGACCGGCTGCTCGACGTCATCAATGCGCACGACATCGACACCGTGGTGAATCTCGGCGCCGGCCTCGACACCCGCCCCTACCGCATGGGGCTGCCGGGCGGGTTGCAATGGCTGGAGGCAGATTTTCCCGAGCTGATGGAATCCAAGCAGGCCCAGCTGGCGGGCATGCTACCGGTTTGCCCGGTGACCCGGGTCGGCATGGACTTGTCGGACGGCGCCCGGCGGCGCGACTGGCTCGCGTCCGTGGGCGCCAC
>CAZZYJ010000004.1:29766-35015 GCA_964658215.1 uncultured Steroidobacteraceae bacterium
CGTCGCGGCGGGCGCTCGTCCTGAGCGAGGGCATCATTCCGTACTTCTCCAACACGCAGGCGTTCGAACTCGCCGAGGATCTGCACTCCATTCCGTCGCTGCGGTTCTGGATCCAGGATTTCGACAACGCCGGGCCGCGCAGCGCGACGCCCAGACGGTGGCAGAAAACATTGGAACACGCGCCCATGCGCTTCCAGGTCGAGGACTGGTTCGCGTTCTTCCGCAGGGCTGGCTGGCGCCCCACACCCTCATCACCAGCGCGGAGCAAGTCGAACGACTGCGCCGGCCCTGTCCGCCCTGGTCGGCCCCGGGGCTGCTGATGCGGGCCCTGCCCGTCGCCGTGCGCCGGCAGATACTCGGCACGACGGGTGCCGTGCTGATGGAGAAATGTCCGGCCGGCTGATCGAGGGGCGCCGCCGCCGGCGAGGTCGGCTCACCACCGCATCGGCCTCGGCCCCGATCCATGGGGCTGCCGACGACTGGAGGCTATCCCTCGAGTTCAGCCATCAAGGCGTTTTTTCGTTCGAACAGTTGTTCGCCGAGGGCATCCAAATCCATTTTCCGCGCCTGCTTCGCCTCGTCAAACATGCCGTCTTTCTGCTCCTCTTCCTTGACGTGATGTTTGATCATCTCGGAGAGAACGTGAACCTTCGAATCGTAGTAGTCGTCCACAGGATCGGACGCTTGGATCTCGCCTATCAGCTTTTTCGCGCCGTCATGCTCGATGATCGCTTCGTGGTGCGTGTCCTTATCTTTCGTTGCCGCCAAAAACGCGGGATAGAAGATCTCTTCCTCGATCTTGGTGTGCACGGTCAGTGCATTGCAGATGTTCGTCGCGAGTTCCTTCTTCTTCTTAGCAGACCGTGACTTTTCGAATTGCTCGAACCAATCCTTGACCTGCTTGTGATCAGCTTTGAGTAGTGCGACCGCGTTCAGTGCGTTCTTGGGCGTTTTTTTGCGCGCTCCGGCCATGTGCGTTTCCTTTCTTTAAACTATTTAGGATCAAGCCGCGGCTATCTTACTACCGACAATCGGGCATGGGGGGCTAAAGAGCAAGGGTCGTAAATCCGCCGACATTAGACCGCATACGGTGAGCCGGCCTGAGCCAGGGGTTCCTTACGCGAACACTGCGAGCTTTCCCCCGCCATATTTGCCGAGTTCGACGTCGAAGTCGGCGCGCGCTCTGCCGGCGGCCATCAGGGCGGCCGCGGACGGCGGCAACGCGCCGAGCGAACTTACCTCCTGCAGCCGCAGATGCGGCGAGCCTTCGCGCAGCACCAGCCGGGCGCAGATGTTCATGACCTCCCGAAGGTTGTCCGCCATCACGGCGGAGAGGTTACGGGCCTGCAACGCCTCCTTGACGGAATTCGGCGGCAGCATCGAGAGCGCGGCGCCGGCTCCGGCGGCGAACGCCATGTCGCACAGGCACAGGGCGGCCGGGGCGCCGTCGTCGCCGACATAGAGTCCCACGTACGCCATGGCGCCCGCCGACACGTCGAACTTCGCCCCGGGTTTGACCTTGAAGGCATCGAACAAAACCCCGAGCAGTTCCTGCACCTGCGCCGCTGCAGGCAACGGGGCGGCGGTCATTTGATATGAGGACCCAGGGCCTCTTTGAACGATTCCGCGGTGAACGGCTTCGAGATGAGGAATTTTGCACCCGCGCTGGCGGCCCGCTGGCGCATGTCCGAGGTGGCTTCGGTGGTGATGAACCCGAATTTCACCTTGCTGCCGGCCGTCGCCAGATGCTCCAGCAGATCGATGCCCGTCATGTTCGGCATGTTCCAGTCCGACAGCACCAGATCGGGGGGTGCGGCCGTGATTGCCGCCAGTGCCTTCGCGCCATCGTCCGCCTCGGCGATGTCATGGCCTTCGAACCCCGCCTGCCGCAAAGTCCTGCGCACGATCATCCGCATCGCCGTCGAATCGTCGACTATCAGTATTTTCATGCCATCCTCACCCTGGTGATCTGTCCCGTCGCCGCATTCAGCCGCGGCGGTATATCGTCTTGCCGATCAAGCCGTAGCGCTCCGTCACCTTGAACAGGCTCTCCGAATGTCCGAGAAACAGCACGTCGTTCGTGCGTTGCAACTTCGCAATCCGCTCGAACAGCAGGCGCTGGGTGGACTTGTCGAAGTAGATGACGACGTTGCGACAAAAGACGACGTCGAGCGGGCCGGTCATCGGCAGCTCGTGCATCAGATTGAGCTGCTTGAACGTGATGAGGGCGCGAAGCTCCGGTGCGACCGTGTAGGTGCCGTCCGGATCGAGCCTGAAGAAGCGTTTGACACGGGATGCAGGCATGCTCTTCAGGCGCTCGGCCGGATACGCGCCCCGTTTCGCCGTCGCGAGGACATTCGAATCCACATCGGTGGCCAGAATCTTGATGTCCCAGCGCTGCCAATCAGGGATCGCCTCGCAGACGGTCATGGCGATCGAGTACGGCTCTTCCCCCGACGAGCACGCCGCTGACCAGATACGAACGCGCCGCGCCGAGCCGGCGGATTGACACATGGGGCGGAGCACCGCTTCGCGCAGGTAATCGAAGTGATGGGCCTCACGAAAGAACGAGGTGAGATTGGTCGTCATGGCGTTGCAGAATTCGATCAATTCCGCATCGTTCTCGCGCTCGAGCACGCGCCGGTATTGCGCAAAACTGGTCAGGCCCAGGTGCCGCAGTCGACGCGAGATGCGTCCGTAGACCAGCTCCATCTTGGAGTCCGCCAGGTGAATGCCGGTCGTCTCCTTGATGAGCTTTCGCAACGCGTCGAAATCCGCGGACTCGAACTGGAACTCGCGCACGCGTTGCGCCGGGGACCCCATGGTCAAAACAACTCCGCTGTGCCGCATTGCGCGGACTCCGGTGGCAAGAGCCGCTCCTGCTGCAGGGTATGCATCACGTCGACGTCCTGTAACAAGGCCATCGATTCCTCGTACGATCTCGAAGGATAATTCTGCAGCAGCGAGTACAGATGCTCCAATCCCGAGCGGACGTGCCCGATGCGCTGCGCCAGCCGGTCCCCGTACTGCAGGGTGACCACCGTGGCGCTCAAGGCCTGCGAAATCTCCGCGCAGTGAGCGAGCACGGGAGCCGCGGATGACGTATCACGGACGCAGGCGGCTATTTGACGGTTGGCGTCGGCGACGCGGTCGAACATTTGGCCCAAGGGCATGCATTGACGCTCGGCCTCCCGGGTGGCGTGCCCAAGTTCGCTGCCGAGGGACAGGAGCAGCCGGCCGAACTCGCGGACGACGGCGTCGATACCTACCTCGGTTGCATTCATGCGCTGTCCCGCAGCACGTGTTCGGTCAAACCCACCGCGGCCAGAGATTCCGACAGAGCGGAGGAATGGCCCGCAAATTGGACCACGACGCCGCGGTTGGCGGCCTCGCGGCGCAGCGCCAGCAGCAGCTGCATGCCCGCGGTATCGATGGCTTCCAACGATGCGACGTCGACGATGATCTCGCCGGTCCGGTCGAAGGCTGCCAGGAACAACGCATACACTGCAGCGACATCGCGGATTTCCAGGCGCGATTCCAGATGGATTCGGCACGCTTCCTGCCCCGCCGTATGCATCAGGCAGCCGCCACGCTGGCATTCACCAGACGCTCGATATCGAGCAGCATCAAGGTACGCCCCCCGACGTGCGTGATGCCATCGATGAACGTCTCCTCGGCGAATGCCGGCAACTGGGGCGGCGGCTGTACCGTGTCGCTGTCGATGTCGTGTACCTCGTTGACGGCATCGACGACGACGCCGGCGGTACGGTCGCCGTCCTGGCCGCGGACGCGTACGATGAGGATCACGGTCGTCTTGTCGTAGGGCACGTTCGCGAGGGCGAAGCGGGTGCGCAGGTCGATGATCGGCACGATCGCGCCACGCAGATTGGCAACGCCCAGCAGATAATCCGGCGCGTACGGCACCCGCGTCGCCGGATCGAAGCCTTTGATTTCCTGAACCCGTTGGATATCCGCGGCATACAGTTCGCCGCCGAGCGAGAAGCTCACATATTGGCGGCGAGACACGGGCGCCGACATCATGCCGCTCGCTCCGTGGCGGGAGCCGCCGTCTCGAGAAACTTGCCGATCAAACCCGGTACGTCCAGGATGAGCGCCACCGTGCCGTCCCCATGGATTGTCGCTCCCGCGATACCCGGCACCTGTTTGAAATGAGTCTCCAGGCTCTTGATCACGACCTGCTGTTGTGCGAGCAGCTCATCCACGAGGATGGCAACCCGACGCCCGTCCGATTCGACCACGACGAGCAGCGAGGAGGCGATTTCGCGGTGGTCGGGTTCGATCTTGAACAGATCATGGAGGCGAATGACCGGTAGGTAGGCCCCCCGGTGTTGGAAGAGCTCCGCCTTGCCCGTGAGGTTGAACACCTGCCCGGCGCGGGGCTGCGCGGTTTCGATGATCGACACCAGCGAGATGAAATACGTTTCGCGGCCAACCCGCAGCATCTGGCCCTCGAGTATGGCCAGAGTCAGGGGTAGCCGGATGCGGATCAGGCTGCCAGCGCCGCGCTTGCTCGACAGCTGTACCTGCCCGCCCAGATCTACGATGTTGCGCCGGACGACGTCCATGCCGACGCCGCGCCCCGAAACATCACTCACGGTTTCGGCTGTCGAGAATCCGGGCAGGAAGATGAGGTTGTGGACCTGATCGGTGGTGAGAACGGCGTCTGGGGCGATCAAGCCACGTTCGCGAGCCTTGGCGAGGATCCGTTCACCGTCCAGGCCGGCGCCGTCGTCCGTCACCTCGACGATCACACTGCCCCCCTCGTGATACGCATTCAGGCCCAGCGTACCGCATTCCGGCTTGCCCGCCGCCCGGCGCACCTGCGGCGTCTCGAGGCCATGATCCAGCGAGTTGCGTACCAGGTGCACCAGTGGATCGCCGATTTTTTCCAGGACGATCTTGTCGAGTTCGGTGTTCTCGCCTTTCAACTGCAGATCCACCTTCTTCCCGAGCTTGCGCGACAACTCGTGCACCAGACGCGGGAACCGGTTGAAGGAGAAGCTGATCGGCAGCATGCGGATCTTGAGCACGCTCTCCTGAAGCTCGCGGGTATTGCGGGCAAGCTGTCCCAAGGCGCGCCGCAGCGTCGCCAGGTCCCGGTCCTCGACCCCATCGGCGAAGCGTCCGAGCATGGATTGGGTGATCACCAGCTCGCCCACCAGGTTGATGAGCGCATCAACCTTGCCGGTGGCCACTCGCATGGAGCCGGCGTCACCCGCAGCCTTCGG
>CAZZYJ010000005.1:0-31979 GCA_964658215.1 uncultured Steroidobacteraceae bacterium
CATTCGTCGGTGTGCTGACGTTGTCGTCCGTCACCATGCTGTGGCTGTTCTGGCGATTTCCGGTCGGCACCTGCACCGTGACCTTCTTCGTGCTGGCCGCCTTCGCGATCTCCGCCCGCCTGGCCCGCGCCATCGACGTCGAGCACCTGCCGGACGGCAAACGCCGCAATCAAAACGCCTGAGCGGTTGGCCGAAAGTCCCGGACTCACCGGAAATCCCGCTCGTCACTTGCCGATACAGAAGCTGCCGAAGATCTCTCCCAGGAGGTCTTCGCTGGTGAATTCGCCGGTGATTTCGCTCAACGCGAGCTGCGCCAGCCGCAGATCTTCGGCAAATAGTTCGTACGCCCGGGTTTCACGCAGCACGGCGCCGGCGCTTTCGAACAGCACGCGGGCCCGGTCGAGCGCATCGAGATGACGGCGACGCGCTGAAATCGTCCCTGCGGTCGGCTCGTGGTAGCCGGCACAAACTTTGAGATGGGCGCGCAGGCGCTCGAGCCCCTCGCCGGTGAGCGCGCTCAGGTACACCCGACCGTCTGCCGCCGAATTCCCTTCTTCGAACCGCGCCTCGGCGCGCGCCCGCCCCTCGAGCAGGTCGATCTTGTTGATCACGAACGTCACCGGAATGCCCGAAGGCAGACCCAGCTCCGCGGCTCCCGGGACCGCTGCCTCTTCACCGTCACCGGCATCCACCAGGTAAAGAATCCGGTCGGCCCGCTGCATCTCGGCGCGTGCGCGGCGAATGCCCTCGGCCTCCACCACGTCCGTCGCGGTGCGCAACCCCGCCGTGTCGACCAGGTGAAGCGGTAGCCCGTCCAGGTGGAGATGCTGCCGCAGCACGTCGCGCGTGGTGCCCGGCAGGTCGGTCACGATGGCGATGTCGTCGCCCGCGAGCCGGTTGAGCAGACTGGATTTCCCCGCGTTCGGCTTGCCGGCGATGACCACGGTGAATCCCTCGCGCAGCAGCGCGCCCTGCCGCGCGGACGCAAGCAGGCTGCGGAAGCCGGCAGACACCTCCGCCAGCCGCGCGGTCAGCGCGGCGTCCGACAAAAAATCCAACTCCTCGTCGGGGAAATCGATGGCCGCTTCCACGTAGATCCGCAGAGCGGTGAGCCGCTCCCGCAAGTCGTGGATGCGCGCCGAAAACTCGCCCTGCAGGGAACGCACCGCCGCACGCGCCGCGGCCGCGGTTCCGGCATCGATGAGATCCGCCACGGCCTCGGCCTGGGCCATGTCCATCTTGCCGTTCAGGAAGGCACGCTCGCTGAACTCGCCGGGCCGTGCCAGGCGACAGCCGAGTTCCAGGAGTCGCTGCATCACCAGGTCCATCACCAGGGCCCCACCATGGCCCTGCAGCTCCAGCACGGGTTCGCCGGTGAAGGACGCCGGCGCCGGAAAGTACAGCGCCAGGCCCTGGTCCAGGCTCTGGCCGGCGGCGTCGAGAAACCGCGCCAGCAGCGCCTGTCGCGGCACGGGCAGCCGGCCCAGAATGGCCGCCGCCACCCGCGGCACGTGCATCCCCGACACCCGGATCACCCCCACCGCGCCGCGGCCCGGGGGGCTCGAGATGGCGGCGATGGTATCGGGCATTCGATGCGGCGCGTTCACCGCCCGAGTGTACTTAAGAACGCGGCCGGCCGGCCTCGGTTGCGACGACCTTGTTGACCCGCCACTGTTGCACGATGGACAGCACCGTATTGGTCAACCAATACAGGACCAGGCCCGACGGAAACCACGCCATCATGCCCGTCATGACCAGGGGCATGAACTGCATGATCCGCGCCTGCATCGGATCCGGTGGCGCCGGGTTCAACTTGAACTGGGCGAACATGGCGCTGCCCATCAGCAGCGGCAGCACGAAGAACGGATCGCGCGAGGACAGATCGTTGATCCACAGCATGAAGGGTGCCTGGCGCATCTCGACACTTTCCAGCAACACCCAGTAGAACGAGATGAAGAAAGGAATCTGCACCACCATGGGCAGACAGCCCGCCAGCGGGTTGATCTTTTCCTTCTTGTACAGATCCATCATCGCGCGGCCGAGTTTCTCGCGATCGTCCTTGTAGCTCTCCTGGATTTGTTTCATGCGCGGCGCCACCGCACGCATCTTCGCCATGGAGCGGCCGCTGGCCTGGCTCAACGGGTAGAACAGGAGTTTGATCATCGCCGTGACCAGGATGATGGACCAGCCCCAGTTGCCGATCAGGCCGTGCACCCATTTCAGGGTGGCGAACAGGGGCTGCGACAGCACCGTGAGTTTTCCATAGTCGACCGTGCGCTGCAGCTGCGGCCCCGTCGCCGCCAGCTGCACCTGCAGCTTCGGGCCGATGAACAGCTTGGTCTCGAACACGGCGTTGGCGCCCGCGGCCACCGGCGTCATGGGCCCCGTGCTGCTCAGCAGATACTCGTGATCCTGGACCTGCAGCTGGTACCGGTCCGCCTGGTTGGCGGCCGGCACGATGGCGGACACGAAATGATGCTGCAGCGAGGCCAGCCAGCCGTTCGTCACCATCTCCGAGAACTTCGACTCGGTCTCGTTTTCGACCTTCAGATCGATGGACTTCGAGCCGTCCCAGATGGCAGGCCCCTTGAACGAGTAGGTCTCGACGTCGAAGTAGGAACGCGACGCGTGTTCCCAGTGCCGCAGGAACTGCGCATACGAGGCGAGGTTGCGCGGGCGCGGGCCGGCGTTTCGCACGTCGTATTTGAGCGCGATGGCATAGTCGCCGCGCGTGAAGACGAAGGTCTTGGTGACCGACAGGCCCTGCCCGTCGCTCCAGGTCATGGGCACGAGCAGCTGCTCCGCTCCCGGCGCGAGCTGATAGGAAGTCTGCTCGGCAGTCCACGTGGCAAGATGCGTCGGGGCCGCTTCGCCCGCCGCCCCGATGAGCCCGGACTGCAGCACGTACAAAGTCGCGTCGCTGTCGCGGTTCAACAGGCGCACCGGCGCGTTCGGAACGTCCTTGTGCAGCGGATACTCGCGGATGTCCGCGCGTTCGAGTTCGCCGCCCTTCAGGTCGATGATGACGTCGAGCACGTCGGTGACGACGTGCAGCGGGGTGCCCGTGCTCGGGGACGCACCCGCCACCGCGCCGGCACCAGGCGCGCCCGGCACGGCATTCCCCAGCGCCACGGCGCCCTGCGTGCCTGCCGTGGTGGGCGGCGCGCGTCCCGCCACGTCGCCCGCAGGCACGGCGCCTGAACCCGCACCGGCGGCGCCGGCCGCAGCGGATTGCGGCACGGAATCGCCCAGGGTCCGCGCGGGCGCGCCCACCGTGCCCGCGCCGAGGATGGGCGTCGGCAGCGCATAATCGTGATTCCACGCCTCGTAATTCAAATAGAGAATGGCGGCAAACGCCACCCACAACATGACCCGGATATTAGGCATTGAAATTTCTCTTGTCCGGCACGGGGTCGTAACCCCCGCGCGCGAAAGGATGACAGCGCAGGAGGCGGCTAACCCCGAGCCAGGAGCCGCGCAGCGCGCCGTGGCGTTCGATGGCCGTCCGTGCATAGCACGAACAGCTCGGATAGAAACGGCAACGAGGCCCCAGCATCGGGCTCAACACCAGCTGGTATGCGCGGATCGCGCCCATCAAGAGATGACGCGGTCCTAACATCGCTTGAGGATGCTCTTCCAGTGTCTTTCCAGGCTCAGGCGCAGCTCCACCGGGCCCGCCCGACGCGCCGCGTCACGCGCCGACACGGTGACGTCCACCGCCGGCAGCGCATGTTGATTCAAGCGAAAGGATTCCCGCGTGAGACGTTTGATGCGGTTGCGCGCGACGGCCGTGCCGAAGGTGCGCGTCGCGATCGCCAAACCCAAACGCGGATAGCTTTCATGATTGGCCAGCACCGACAGACTGAAATAGGCGTCGGCGAACTTCTTGCCGCGCTGCCTGACTTCGCGAAATTCGGCCGGCTGGTGCAAGCGCTTGCACGGCTCGAAGGAAAGCTTACGAATCGCTGCAGAGCCTTGCGGGCTATCTTACGGACAGAGGCGCTTACGCCCCTTCGCGCGGCGTCGGGCTAGCAGACGGCGACCGCTCTTGGTGGCCATGCGGGCACGGAAGCCGTGGGTGCGGGCACGATGCAGATTACTTGGATTAAACGTACGTTTCATAGCGCAACTTCAAGAAACTTAAGGGGCAAGGCGGGCAGACGCGTTGGATTTGCGAAAGGCGGCAAGGGTACTGAGCAAGCCCGGACGTGTCAATAGACGCACCCCTCCGTTGGAGCTAGACTCCGTGCCCTTTCGTCTCAACCGCCCCACCCCCGAATTCTTAGGAGAGCGCTCTTGTCGGAGTCGCTATGGAACCGCTGTCTGCGAGTGCTCGAGAGCGAACTTCCGATACAGCAGTTCAATACCTGGGTCCGACCGCTGCAGGCGATCGAGCGCGAAGGCGAACTGCGGCTGCTGGCGCCGAACCGCTATGTGATCGAGTGGCTGGGCGAGAACTCGCTGCCGCGCATCAAGGAGCTCATGACGGAGTTCGCGCAGGGAGCCGCACCAGAGCTCGTGCTCGACGTCGGCACGCGGGCCGGCCTCGTGTCCGCCGGGGTGGCGGTGAACGGCGGCGGCAATGGCGCCGATGCAGCGGCGCAGGCCGCCGCCCAGGTCGCCGCCCGCGCGCGCCGGACCGCGCCCACGGTGCTCGGCAGCCGTATCAACAATGATTTCACCTTCGACAGTTTCGTCGAGGGCAAGAGCAACCAGCTCGCCAAGGCCGCCGCCATCCAGGTCGCGGGCAACCCCGGCAAGGCTTACAACCCGCTGTTCATCTACGGCGGCGTCGGTCTCGGCAAGACCCACCTGATGCATGCCGTCGCCAACAAGATCAAGGAAAACAATTCCGAGGCGCGGCTGGCCTACGTACATAGCGAGCGCTTCGTGGGCGACATGGTGAAGGCCCTGCAGCACAACACCATCAACGATTTCAAGACGGCGTATCGCTCGCTCGATGCGCTTATGATCGACGACATCCAGTTCTTCGCCGGCAAGGAACGCTCCCAGGAAGAGTTTTTCCACACGTTCAACGCTTTGTTGGAGAGCCAGCAACAGGTCATCCTCACCTGCGACCGCTATCCCAAGGAAGTCGACGGCCTGGAGGAGCGCTTGAAATCCCGTTTCGGCTGGGGGTTGACCGTCGCCATCGAACCGCCGGAGCTCGAGACCTGCGTTGCCATCCTCATGAGCAAGGCGGCCATGTCGAACGTCGACCTTCCGGAAGAGGTGGCCTTCTTCGTCGCCAAACGCATCCGCTCCAACGTGCGCGAACTTGAGGGGGCGCTGCGCCGGGTGGTCGCCACGTCGCATTTCACCGGCCGGCCCATCACGCTCGAGTTCGCGAAGGAAGCCCTGCGCGACCTCCTCGCGTTGCAGGAAAGACTGGTGACGGTGGAAAATATCCAGAAGACCGTGGCGGAATACTACAAAATCCGCATTGCCGATCTGTTGTCGAAGCGGCGCAGCCGGTCCATCGCCCGACCACGGCAGGTGGCCATGGCGCTCGCGAAGGAATTGACCAATCACAGCCTGCCGGAAATCGGCGACGCCTTCGGCGGTCGCGATCACACGACGGTGCTGCATGCCTGCCGACGGGTCAAGGCGTTGCGCGAGACGGAGAGACGCATCGGCGAAGACTATTTAAACCTGTTGAGAACCCTGGCTGGGTAGCGGAGGACAAGCTGTGGATGAAACTGTGGATAAGGTTATCCACAGGTCCGCGACAGGTTGCCAACGGCAGACAGACAGGGGTCGAGCAGGCTTTACACGATTATAGGTGATTGAAATTTAAGGTTATTGAGGCGTTATACAGAAATGCGCGAGCCCTCATAATCATAGTAATAATCTCTATACAGAGAATTTAAGATTTAAGAATGCAGCAGGGTGCGCCATGAAATTGACGGCAGAACGGGAAAAATTGTTGGGGCCTCTGCAGGCCGTGATGGGGGTCGTGGAACGTCGCCAGACCATGCCCGTGCTGGCGAACGTGCTGCTCGGCGTTCGCGATGGCCGCCTGTCCATCACCGCCACCGACCTCGAGGTGGAACTGGTGGCGGGAACCGACGTCCTCGTGCAAGAAGCCGGGGACATCACGGTTCCCGGCCGCAAGCTGTTGGACATCCTGCGCGCACTGCCAGAGAAGGTTGCCGTGGCGCTGGCGGTCGACGGCGAGAAGGTAATCGTCAAGGCCGGCCGCAGCCGGTTCAGTCTGTCCACGCTGCCGGCAACCGATTTCCCCGTCATCGAGGACATCAATGCCCAGCAGTCCGTTCAGTTGCCCCGTTCGGCGCTACTGCGATTGCTGGAGAAGACGCATTTTTCGATGGCACAACAGGACGTCAGGTACTACCTCAACGGCATGTTGCTGGAAATCGATGGGCAGTCGCTTCGTGCGGTGGCCACCGACGGCCATCGTCTCGCCCTGTGTGAGGCGGCGCTGACGGAAAGGGCAACCACCGCACAGCAGGTGATCGTGCCCCGCAAGGGCGTCCTGGAACTGCAGCGCGTACTCACCGAAGAGGGGGCCGCGGAGGTGGCCATCGGCACGAATCACGTTCGTGCCCAGATCGGCGACATCCGTTTCACCTCCAAACTGATCGACGGGCGCTTTCCCGAATACTCGCGAGTGATCCCGGCCGCGCCGGCGACGGCGATCCGTGCCGACCGCGACGTGCTGCGCCAGGCGCTGCAACGGACGGCGATTCTGTCGAACGAGAAGTACCGCGGCATCCGCATCACGGTGAAAAAGAACGTCCTCACCGTGCAAGCACACAATCCGGAGCAGGAGGAGGCCGAGGAGGAGATCGAGGTGAGCTACGAGGGTGCCGATCTCGAGGTGGGCTTCAACGTCAACTATCTGCTCGATGCGCTGGCGGCGATCGACGGGCAGGAAGTCGAACTCGGCCTCACGGACAGTAACAGCAGCTGTCTCATCCGGTCGCCCGGCAATGGCAGCGCACGGTACGTCGTCATGCCCATGAGGCTGTGAGGCGGTGCCGATACGGCGAGTGCAGGTGTCGAGTTTTCGATGTCTGCAGTCTGCCGAGTTGGCGTTCGATTCCCGTTTCACGCTGATCAAGGGGCGCAATGCCTCGGGCAAGACCAGCCTGTTGGAGGCGGTATACATCCTCGGGCGCGGTCGCTCCTTTCGCACCCGCCGCATCGAGAATTTGATCGCCCGTGGCGGTTCGAAATTCGTGACCTACGGCGAGGTTCAACTACCCGACCGGCGCCTTGGATTGGGAGTGGAAGGCTCGCCGGGTGGCCTCAAAGCCCGGATCGGCGGCGAGCAGCCCTCCTCTCTCGCCGAACTCGCGCTGTCCTTCCCTGTTCAGATCATCGATCCAGAGGTGCACCGGCTCATCGAGGAGGGCCCCGGCCGCCGCCGCCGGTTCCTGGACTGGGGAGTGTTCCACGTGGAACCTACCTTCGTCGCGCACTGGCAGCGATATCAACAAGTGCTCAGGCAACGCAATGCAGCGCTGGCGAGCAGGGCGGCGCCCGCGTCGGTGGGCGCCTGGAACACGGATCTGATTCGCTACGGGGAGCTGCTCACGGAGGCGCGGGTACGCTACCTCGCCGTGTTGGCGCGGGAGGCGACGGCGTTGGTAAATCGCCTGTTCCAGCGAGATTTGGCATTGACCTACCGAACGGGGTGGGGCGGGGACCGCTCGTTCAGCGAGGCGCTGGCCTCGACGGCCGCCCAGGAGCGCGAATCCGGCGCCACGCAGGTGGGACCCCAGCGCGGCGAATTGGTGATTCGTCTGGATGGGCAGTCGGTCAAAGACCGTGTTTCCCGTGGCCAGCAAAAGCTGCTGGCCGCGGCGCTGTTGCTGGCGCAGCTACGGCTGCTGCCGGTCGATTCCGCGCCGGCGCCCACCTTGTTGCTGGACGACCCCGCCGCTGAATTGGACGGCGACAATCTGCTCGCGCTCATCGAAGAAGTGGGCACCCAGCCATTCCAGCTCATCGTCACCACCCTGTCGCCCCTGTCGTCGGTATTCGGGGAGCCTGGCCGGGTCTACGCGGTGCATGAGGGAACGGTGACGGAGGCGTAGCGCTCACGCGCCGCCGCCCGATGTTCCACGTGGAACATCGGGCGGCCTCCTCGCTCTGCACCGAGCACCCCGCGTCGATCGCTCCGATCCGCCATAGCCTCCACCGGCGGACCGTAATTGGCCACGGTCATTTATAAGCTGCTGTTCTAGCTTGACTTTTTTGCTGGGTCCGCCTCGTTTCCGGAGTCGGAAACTGCTATCATCGCGGGTCGCCAGGCAGGATCTTCCATGACTCAGAACGAAATCTACGATTCCAGTAAAATCAAAGTGTTGAAGGGCCTGGATGCCGTCCGCAAGCGTCCCGGCATGTATATCGGCGACACCGACGACGGCAGCGGTCTGCATCACATGGTTTTCGAGGTCGTGGACAACGCCATCGACGAGGCCTTGGCGGGTTATTGCGACCGGGTGGTGGTGACCATCCACGCCGACGAGTCGGTGACCGTATCCGACAATGGCCGCGGGATTCCGGTCGATATACACAGCGAAGAGGGCGTCTCGGCCGCCGAGGTCATCATGACGGTGTTGCATTCCGGGGGAAAGTTCGACGACACGTCGTACAAGGTCTCCGGCGGTCTGCATGGCGTCGGCATCTCGGTGGTGAACGCGTTGTCGGACTTCCTCGAGTTGAACATCCGGCGCGACGGCAAACTACACCGTCAGGAATACCGCATGGGGGTGCCCCAGGCGCCGCTCGCGGCCATCAGCGACACCGACGAACGCGGCACCACGCTGCGTTTCAAACCCAGCTCACAGACCTTCACGAACATTTCGTTCAATTACGACACCCTGGCCAAACGGCTGCGGGAACTGTCTTTTCTGAACTCCGGCGTGCGCATCGAGCTGGTCGATGAACGCGACGAGAAATCGGAGGTGTTTCAACACGAGGGAGGTCTCAAGGCCTTCGTGACGCATTTGAACCGCAGCAAGACGGCCGTTCACGACAGCGTGCTGTGGTTCCAGACCCGCGACTCGAGCACCCAGGTGGAAGTCGCGATGCAGTGGAACGACTCCTATCAGGAGAGCATGTACTGCTACACGAACAACATCCCGCAGAAGGACGGCGGCACCCATCTGGCGGGTTATCGGGCGGCGCTCACCCGCACCCTCAATAATTACATCGAGAAGGAACTCGCGGCGAAGAAGGAAAAGATCGCGACCACGGGCGACGACTCACGCGAGGGCCTGACCGCCATTCTGTCCGTCAAGCTGCCGGATCCCAAGTTCTCCTCCCAGACGAAGGACAAGCTCGTGTCGTCCGAGGTCAAGGGCGTGGTCGAATCGGCCGTCGCCCAGCGCCTGGAAGAGTTCCTGCTGGAACATCCCCAGGAGGCCCGGGCCATCGTCAACAAAATACTCGAGGCCGCCTACGCCCGCGAGGCAGCCCGCAAGGCCCGCGAGATGACCCGCCGCAAGGGCGCGCTCGACATCGCCGGGCTGCCCGGGAAGCTCGCCGACTGCCAGGAAAAGGATCCCGCCCTGTCCGAGATGTTCCTGGTCGAGGGTGATTCGGCCGGGGGCTCCGCCAAGCAGGGCCGTGACCGCCGGACCCAGGCCATCCTGCCCCTCAAGGGCAAGATCCTGAACGTCGAGAAAGCCCGTTTCGACAAGATGCTGGCGTCGGCCGAGGTGGGCACGCTGATCACCGCGCTCGGCTGCGGCATTGGCCGCGACGACTTCAACGTCGACAAGCTGCGCTACCACCGCATCATCATCATGACGGACGCCGACGTGGACGGTTCGCACATTCGCACCCTGCTGCTCACGTTCTTCTACCGCCAAATGCCCGTCCTCATCGAGCGCGGCCACATCTACATCGCCCAGCCGCCGCTGTACAAGGTCAAGAAGGGCAAGCAGGAAACCTACGTCAAGGACGATCTCGAGCTGAGTGCCCTGCTGCTGAACACCGCCATCGACGGCGCCGCGCTGCACGTCAGCGCCGACTCGCCCCCGCTGTCGGGACTCGGTCTCGAATCCCTGGCCCGAAAGTACGTCGAGGTACAGGCCATCGTGCAGCGCTGGGCGCGCCGCTACGACGACCGGTTCCTGGAGCAGCTGCTGTACGTACCCACGCTCAAACCCGATGCGTTCGACCAGGTGGACGCCCTGCGCGACTGGTGCCGCGGCCTAGAACAGCGCCTGAACACTCTCGACGACGTCTCACGGCGCTACCGCGTCAGCGTCGAAACGCTGCCCGCCGGCGGCCACCGCATCGACCTGCAGCGCTTCGAACACGGCCTCAGCTCGGAGAAGCACATACCGCGCGAGTTCTTCGACTCCGCCGAGTACCTGCGCATCGCCGAGCTGGGACAAACCCTGAGCGACCTCATGGGCCCCGGCGCGTTCGTCAAACGCGCCGACGACCGCCAGGACGTCGCCAGTTTCAAGGTCGCCATGAACTGGCTGTTCGAACAGGCCAAGAAGGGCCAGAGCATCCAACGCTACAAGGGGCTGGGCGAGATGAACGCCAGCCAGCTCTGGGACACCACCATCAATCCCGAAACCCGCCGCCTGATGCAGGTCCGCATCGAAGACGCCGTCGCGGCCGACGACATCTTCACCACCCTCATGGGCGACGCCGTCGAACCCCGTCGCGAATTCATCGAGAAGAACGCGCTGCACGTGTCGAATTTGGATGTGTAGCGGCCGTGGACTGACGTGCCGCCGAAGACTATGCGTAGCCCTTGGGCGTCAATGAACCGGCGGCAGAGCCCACAGCAGGCCTCGCGTGATGGCGGACGGAAAAACAGTAAGATGATCTTCGTCCGTAATAACCGCTGACGTGACCTGCAAGCTCGGGTACCGCCGCGCCTTCAACTGATTTTCGAATGCGTGCATGTTCTGCACGAGATCTTCTGTGTGGTTGTAGCGTTTGTCGTGCGACGCCGGGTTGACCGTTTCATATCCGCCGACGACCAGATACACCTTGGCCGGCATGTCGTTGCGCTTCGCCGCATAATCGCTTTCCCGTGACAAAATGGCTTTGTGATCGAACCAAATCGATGGACTACTGATGATGTAGTTTTGGAACATCTCCGGAGTGGTGAGCAAGATGTAAGCGCCCAGCAACCCTCCGTACGAGTGACCGGCGTAAATTTTCCGGTGCATGTCGACACGATAGTTACGCTCCACGAGCGGGAATACTTCCGTGGCGATGAACTGGCGGTACAGCTCCGCCTCGCCGTAAAGAGGCGGCCTGCCCGGCATGTCGGACGCCGCGTCTCGGTCTCCGTGAGTTGTCGGTGTGTAATCGCGTCGACGACTGTATTCGGGTGTATCACCCCTGGCGTAAGAAAGCCCGATCAGCAGGAAATCTTCCAAACCATTGCCGTGGTCACCCACCCGCCGCGCGATGCTGCGCACGAGGGGAAACGCATAATTCGCGTCCGTCACGAAAACAACGGGAAATTTGGCAGTGAGGCGGTCTTGATACGAGAGCGGAAAACTGACGAAGACTTCGTAATCTCGATGCAATACCTTGGATGTAATCGCCCGCACCTCCGTCTTTTCCAATTGATAGGAAGGTAAAATCGAAGGCTCGGCTGCGTCGGGCAGCGCAGACGGGGCAGCGCCGGAACACGCGGCCGTAACCATACAAAGGACCGTCGAAACCACGATGAGGCGCATGTTACGAGGATGGGCGCGCTACGTTTCGGTGCGCACCACGAATTAAGCGGTTCATCGGCTCTGAATAAAAACGCGCGACCAGGTTGCCCAAAACGCCTGTCACGAGAATGACGCCGAGGAACAAAGCGGGAACCCCGCGCACCGGGCTGCCCATCGCAACGAAGAGGTTGAATAGCATGAAGACCACGAACATGTGTGTGAGATACACCTCGTAGCTATGTTGCCCGAACCGCGCGACGGGCGAGACTACACGCGGACCTCTCCATCGCGTTTGGGCGGCAGCGGCCACCAGCAAACACGTGGCCCCCGCACAAAGAGTCATATCCAAGCCGCTGCGGACGAGTCCCAATGCTTTCGCTTGGGCGCCAAAGCCCAGGACGAAAATTAGGGACGAAATGCCGAGGCCACCCATCGCGCAAACTTTGGCCCGTGAAATCGTCATTGGGTTGAGCGCCATGGCCGTCAGGCAACCGAGCGCGATGGCGTCCATACCTCCCAAGTAGGAATACTCCTGCCAGATCTCGTTGCCGTGGGCAAATGCAGTACGCCCGAACGGCCCTAAGATCACGAACACCAGCAGCAGCGCGACCAATTTTTTGCCCTGCCCGAATGCGCGGCAAAGAAGCGGAAAAAAGAGGTAGAACATCTCTTCGACTGACAGCGACCAGAGGATGTCCCAACTCCCCGGTAGGTACCCTCTGTCTGCCTCCAGCAGGTTGACGTGAAACGTAAAGGCGGCAACGAGGGCGCGCCCGAGACCTCCCGTTTTCGCCGGTACGAGATAATCTCTAAAACCAAACGTATGCAATACGCTCAGAACGCCAAGCAGCAACAACAAAAGCGGCGCGATGCGTGCGAAGCGCAGCGTATAAAAATCCCGGATGGCGACCTGTGAAAGCGACTCCCAGCGTCGAAGCGAAGTGGAGGTGATGAGAAAGCCCGAAATGACAAAGAACATTTGCACCCCGTACTGCCCATTCCACACCAAAACATCGACGAGTTGATCGGGGAGGCCCTCAGTGTACGGAAGTTTTGCGATGACCAATCGCATGTTGACGTGGTTCATCAACACAAGAAATAGAGCGATACCGCGGAGAATATCGACCCCGGCGAGACGCCCCTGCCCCACTGTGAGATTTGAAATCCTTGAGGTGGCCATAAACAATCTCGATGAGAGGAGCTGCCGCGATTAGGTCGACCGAAACCCTAACCGATGCGCTGCGCCAGCAATTCGGCAATCTGCACCGCGTTGAGGGCGGCACCCTTGCGTAGGTTGTCGTTCGAGATGAAGAGCACCAGGCCGTTCGGCACGGTCGGGTCTCGACGTATCCGTCCGACATAGCTCGCATCCCTGCCCGTCGCCATGAGGGGTGTCGGCACGTCGACCACCACGACCCCGGGGGCCGAGCGCAGCAATGCCCGGGCACGCTCCACCGAGATCGGCCTCGCAAATTCCGCATTGATCGACAGGGAGTGGCCCGTGTAGACCGGGACACGCACGCAGGTTCCAGATACCGGAAGTTCAGGGATTTCGAGAATCTTGCGGGTCTCGTTCTGGAACTTGAGTTCTTCGTCGGTCCAGCCTTCGTCGCCCGAATACGCACCGGCGTAGGGCAGGACGTTGAAGGCGATTGGCGCGGAAAACGTCGTCGGTGTCGGCAGCGCCAGTGCCTCCCCGCCCCTGGCCGAAACCGCGGAATGGGCGGCGACGCTGTTTACCTGGGCCTCGAGTTCGGCGATCCCCGCAACGCCAGCGCCGGACACGGCCTGGTAGGTGGAGGCGATCAGCCGCGTCAACTGAGCCTCTGCATGCAGCGGCTTCAAAACGGGCATGGCCGCCATGGTCGTGCAGTTCGGATTCGCGACGATCCCCTTCGGGATGGATTCGAGCGCATGGGGGTTCACCTCGCTGACGACCAGCGGCACCGCTGGATCCATGCGCCACGCCGATGAATTATCGATCACGATGGCGCCTGTCGCGGCGACACTCGGTGCGAGAACGCGGGAAATCGACGCCCCGGCGGAAAACAGGACGATGTCGAGTCCCGCATAGTCCGCGGTAGCGGCGTCTTCGATTGTGATCTCCGTGCCGCGCCAGGGCAAACGACCGCCCGCCGAGCGTGACGAGGCGAAGAACCGCAGGTCAGCTGCAGCGAAACCGCGCTCGTCGAGGATCTCCCGCATTGCCCGACCTACGAGTCCGGTCGCGCCGACGATACCTATGTGAAGGGAAGCCATACGATGCTTGAACCTATTCCTGGTTGCGCAACGCGCCGGGCACGAGCATACGCCTGCGCGCCACCCCGCGGTTGTGCGGCAGCCCCATCAGGGGGGCCGGCCACGGTTAGAGCGGAGTCTCACGGGACTATGGCCGGCCCGCCTACGCCCCCTTACGGCCGTAGCGACTAACCTGCGGCGTCTAGAAATACATCGCACCAACGAGGAGCATTCATGGGTTTACTGGATATTTTGAAGCAATATGCGGGCGGCGCCACGGGCACGCAGGGGGACGTCGCCGGGCACTTCGACGAGGTTGCGCAGCACGCCGCGCCCCATGACCTCGGCAGCGGAATCGCGGCGGCCATGCGTTCCGATGCCACGCCTTCCTTCGGCCAGACGGTGGGCAGCATGTTCGGAAAATCCAACCCCGAACAGCAGGCCGGATTGTTGTCGCAACTCGTTCAGGCGGTAGGCCCCGGCGCCCTGTCCAGTATTGCCGGCGGTGCACTCGGTGGCCTGTTCGGTGCCGGTCGCACGCCCGGGCCCATCACGCCTGCGCAAGCTTCCCAGGTCACGCCGGACCAGGTGACGGCCATCGCCACTCACGCCGAACAGCAGGACAGCTCCATCGTCGACAAGGTGGGCGGCTTCTATGCGCAACATCCTGCGATCGTCAAGACGCTCGGGGTGGCGGCGCTGGCCGTGGCCATGTCGCACATGAACGGCACTCAGAGATAAAAACGGCTCGCCCGGGCGAAACAGCCCGGGCGCTGCTCCCGCATCGTTTCGGCGGATGATGTCCTCGCAGACTGCATCCGTTCCGGCCCGCCGGCCGAACTCACACCGTAATACGATTTTATAGATTTTCATACGATGCCGAGCTAACCTCCATTCGTAAGAGAAATATTCAAAATCGCTTACGACCACGCACGCAGGACTGAAGCACCGGCCGCGCTGAGAATTCATGACACGGGGGTTGAGAATGGGTGGCCGGCGGACGCTGCGTGAAGGGCTAATACACTCAGCGTCGGCCCGACGGGCTTGGGGAGCTGCCTTCCTCGCCACCGTTGCGCTGGGCGGTGCAAACGTCGCAACTGCCGACGTCGACGTCGACGACGATGGCGGATCTTCCCTGGACCAGATCACGGTGGTGGCCACCGGCGTCAGCAAGATGACCGCCGCCTCCGCCGGCGACGTGGGGCAGCAACAGCTGGCGGCGCAGCCCTTGCTCAGACCCGGGGCGCTGCTGGAAAATGTCCCGGGTCTCATCGTGACGCAGCACTCGGGCGAAGGTAAGGCCAATCAGTATTTCCTGCGTGCGTTCAACCTCGATCACGGCACGGACCTCGCGACCGAAGTCGACGACGTGCCCATCAACATGCCGACGCACGCCCACGGCCAGGGCTATACGGATTTGAACTTCTTGATTCCCGAATTTGCGGCCGATCTGCACTATAAGAAAGGACCGTATTACTCGGACGAAGGAGACTTCGCCACGGCCGGGACCGTGCGTATCGGCCTGGTGAACGAGGTGCCCAGCGCGGTGACGGCGGGCTTCGGGCAGTACGGCTATCGTCGCGGACTCGTGACCGCCTCGACATCGCTGGGCGGCGGAACGCTGCTGGGCGCGGCCGAGGTGTATCACAACGACGGCCCGTCCGACGTCCCGGACGACTACAATCGTTTGAACGGCGTTCTGCGCTATCACCGCGGTACGGCCAACGACTACTGGACGCTGACGGGAATGGCGTATTCCGGCAGGTGGACCTCCACCGATCAAGTGGCACAGCGTGCCATCGACGACGGACAAGTCGATCGTTTCGGCAGTTTGAACTCGACCGATGGCGGTGATTCCGCCCGCTCGAGCCTGGGTTTCAGCCGCGTGAAGACCACCGCTGCGGATCAGGTGCAGCTGTCCGCGTACGTCATCCGCTACAAATTGGACCTGTACTCCACGTTTACCTATTACTTGAAAGATCCCGTCAGTGGCGACCAGATGCTGCAGCGTGACGATCGCGTCGTCTATGGATTCAAGGCGTCGAAGTCGTGGTTTCCCACCGTCGCCGGCTTTCCCATGTCGAACGTCGTCGGCATTCAAGCGCGTATCGACGACATCCGCGACGTGGGAATCTTTCGTACCGTCGAGCGCCACGTCCTCGGCACCACGCAGGACGCCAGTGTTTTGGAGTCGAACGGCGCGGTGTACGCCGAGAACAGCATCCACTGGACCGATACCGTACTCACGACCATCGGCCTGCGGGAGGACCAGTTCGACTTCGACGTCAAAGACAAGATGCTCAATGCCGACGGCAGTTGCAACATCGACAGCGATCCACTGGGATGCAACACCGGCAACGAGCGCGCCTCGATCTTCAATCCCAAACTGGGCATCGTGCTGGGCCCGTGGGCGAGCACCACGTATTTCATCAACGTCGCCGACGGCTACCACAGCAACGATGCGCGCGGCACCACCCGCAGCGGCGAAGATCCGAATACCCCGGCGGTGACGCCGTTGACGCGCGCCACGTCCGCAGAGTTGGGTCTCGCCACGACGCTCGTGCCTCATCTGACCACGACCTTCGATGTGTTCGAACTCAAGCTGAAGTCCGAATTGGTGTTCAGCGGCGATGCCGGCGTGACGTCGCCCAGCGGGTCCACCACCCGGTCCGGCGTCGAACTGGGGAACGTCTACCAGATCAACTCGTGGCTGTCGGCACAGCTGCATGGCGCTTTCACCCGGGCGCGCTTCGATAAAAATGCGCCGGCCGATGATCTCGGGTGCGCCGATGCCGCTGTGAGTCAGCCGTGCAATCCTGCGCCTGCCATCGTCGGCCGGTACATACCCAACAGTCCGACCAACGTCATTGACGCGAGCCTCACCGCTCAGCGTGAGTCCGGCTGGTTCGGCGCTTTGCGCGCCCGGCATTTTGGCGAGGCGCCGCTGGTCGAGGACAACAGCGCCCGCTCGCCGCAGTACACGACGCTGGATCTTCAGATCGGTTTTCGAAAGCCGGGTCAGTGGCTCGCGGCGCTGGATGTGTTCAATCTCACCGACGTCAAATGGAACGACATCGAGTACTACTACGTGTCGCGTCTCAAGAACGAGGCGACGCCGCAGGCTGGTTACGAGGTGCACCCCGGGGTCCCCATCACGGCACGGGCCCACTTCCAGTACTTCTTTTGAATGGTGGAACAGGGGCTGCATCCGTATCATGGGGTTCCACCGGCCCCCGGAGCCTTCATGAATCGCTTCACCATTTCTCTCGATGAAAAGCTCGCGACTTCCTTCGATGCGTTGATCAAAGAGCGCGGTTACGCCACCCGCAGTGAAGCCGTGCGTGACATCCTGCGCACCCATCTGCAGAACAGCGCGGAGAAACGAGATCTCAAGGGGTCTTGTGTCGCCAACTTGTCCTACGTCTACAATCACCACGAGCGCGAATTGGCGGAGCGGCTGACAAGCATCCAGCATGCACATCATGACCTCACGGTTTCCACGATGCATGCCCACCTCGATCATGAGGAATGCATCGAGACGGTGATGCTGAAGGGATCCGTCAAGCGCGTGAGGGAATTCGCGCAGGAGATCATCGCCGAGACGGGAGTCCGTCATGGCCTCCTGAATCTCATCAATGTCGAGCTTGGCACCCCGCATACTCACGACGGGACCACGCACAGCCACCGGCATTTGATACCGCGGCATTGAAATGGACGATGTGACACGCGTGGTCAGCTGAGGCCCATGCGCAAGCTCGATCGCAGCACCCGGCGAGGACGTTCGTTGACCCGCTTCCTGCTGGCCATTCTGCTGTTCCAGGCCTACATCCCCGTCGGGTTCATGCCCGCGGGTGGGACACCGTTCCTGTTGGAACTGTGCCCTGCTGCGGCGCCGATGCCCATGTCCATGGCCGGGCACCCCCACCATCACCCGGGCGGCGGCCATGCTCTGTTTCAGAGCTGCCCCTTCGGCAGCGCGCCTGCCGCCGGGCCCGTTGCGCACTTCGTCGCGTTTCAAGCGCCGGCGCCCGGTGCATTCCGCGGCTTCCCGGTCTTACAGTTCCGGCCGGCGGTCGTTCGGTTCGAGCGCGCCCACCCACCTCGCGGACCTCCTTCCCTCGTCTGAATTGAATGTCACCGCCGGCAATCGTCGCGTCGTCTACGCGGCGGCATGCTAGCCCTTTCAAATTTTCGTTGAGCGGCCGTTCTTTACGGGCTGCGGGAGCTTTGCATGATTTTTTCCATCGATCGCTGGAGCGCGGCGGCGTTGTGCCTGTGCGCCCCCATTCAGGCCTGGGCCTGCGCCACCTGTGGCTGCACCGTCAATTCGGATGCGGCCATGGGGTACTCGGCCGAGCCCGGCTGGCGCGTCAATCTCGAATACACCTACATCGACCAGGATCAGCTGCGCATCGGCACTCATAAAACTACGCCGGCCGCGGTGGTCAATAATCCGTCGAACCCGGCGCTCGGCGGCGGCGAAATCGAAAAAGACACCATCAACCGCTACATCACACTGGGGATCGATTACCGGCCCACGGCCGATTGGAACGTCAATCTGCTCGTTCCCTACGTGGTGCGCGATCACACCACTTATGGCACGCAGGTGCAGCCCTACACGTCCGCAGAAACCGCCGCCGATCAGATCAGCGGCGCGCGGGTGTCGAGTCTCGGCGACGTCAAGCTCATCGGCAACTATCAGGGAATTTTGGCAACCCATAATCTGGGGGTTCAGCTGGGGGTGAAGCTGCCCACCGGACGCCATGGAACCGCGGTGGGGTTTTATGACGGTCCCAACGCAGGAAGCCCGCTCGATGCGAGCTTACAGGCGGGGACCGGCAGCACCGACGTGATCGTGGGCGCCTATTACTATCTGGCGGTGAGCCAGGATTTCGACTTTTTCGCGAATGCTCAATTCCAATCCGCGGTCGCCCACGAACAGAATCAGCCGGGCGACGATTTCATCCCCGGCAACTCGCAGACCTTCGGTGTCGGCGTGCGTTACGAGGCTCATCCACAATGGATACCGCAGCTGCAGCTCAACGTGATTCATCGCAGTCCCGACCGCGGCGCGTTGGCCGACACCGCCGACACCGTGGGCACGGTCGCCTATCTCAGTCCGGGCATCACGCTGCAGGTAATGCAGAAGCTGCACGCCTACGGCGTCGTGCAGGTCCCCGTCTACAGCAACCTGGATGGTTACCAGTTGTTCCCCCACTACACGGCCACGGCCGGCCTGAGCTATGCCTTTTAAAGCGCACATGCACAAATTGGATGGCGTCCGATAAGGCGCTAGACTCCAGGGTCTATGACCGAGCTTCCCCGGGTATTGTGCGTCGACGACGAGCCGCAGATATTGCAGGGCCTGGTGCTGCATCTGCGCCGTCACTTCAAGGTGACGACGGCCGATGGCCCGGTCGCCGCGCTCAAATTGTTGGAGGAGGAGGGGCCGCCCGCCGTCATCGTGTCCGACATGCGCATGCCGGGCATGGACGGCGCGGCGTTGCTGAAGCGGGTGCTGCAGCTGTACCCGCAGACCACCCGCATCCTGCTCACCGGCGAGCCCAGCCGCGACAGCGCCGCCACCGCGGTCAACGAGGGTCAGATCTTTCGCTTCCTGACCAAGCCGTGCGCACCGGACGAACTGCGCGCGGCCGTCGAGGCGGGGGTGAGCCAGCATCATCTCTTCAACGCCGAAAAAGTGCTCATGCAGGAAACCCTGGTGGGCTGCATCAATGCGCTCATCGACGTGCTGGCGATGACCAATCCGGTGGCGTTCGGCCGCACCAACCGGGTGAAGCGGATGGTGAACGACCTGGCGGCCGCGGTGGGAGCGGGTGATTTCTGGCAGCTCGAAGCGGCGGCGATGTTGTCCCAGATCGGGTACATCTCCCTGCCCACCGAACTCGTCGAAAAGCTGTATTACGGCAAGCGCCTGACGCCCGCGGAAGAGGCGCTGACGGCGGGCGCGCCGCGGGTAGCGCAGGCGTTGCTCGGGCGTATTCCGCGCATCGAACGCGTGATGCAGATACTGCAGGAAAGTCAGGACGAGCCCAAGCCCCACGCGCCCGACGGCCAGGTCAAGCTCGGTGCGGATCTCCTGCGCCTCGTGCTCGCCTACGACGCGCTCATCGTCGCCGGACATCCCGTCGACACCGCACTGCAAAAACTGCAGTCCCAAACGCCCGCGCATTCCCCCCGATACGTCGAGGCGTTGACCGCCTTGATCGGGCAGGGAGCCGCCAATCAGGCGATCAGCGAGGTGACCGTCAGCTTGCTGCAAAGCGGCATGATCATCCTGGATGATCTACGTACCTCCGTGGGCACGCTGCTTGTGCCGAAAGGCTTCGAGGTCACCGACGCCTTCCTCGAACGCAAGCGTAATTTCGATTCCGGTCTGCTGCAAAAGCGCGTGCGCGTGATGGCATCCGCACCGGAGTTCAAAGCCCCGGTTTCTTGAGCACCACGTCGACGATAATCCTCACCCGTCATCGCTGTTGCGTCGCAGCGTCGCCATTCTGCTACGCGTCTCGTCTTTCACCCTCCTGAATTGTCAATAATCGAGCCTACTCCGTACCCCCTCGGACGCTAGGAAACCTCATGGATGTCGAAGCGAAGCGGCTGCGACTGATCAGACGAGGCGCCACGGCTGCGCCACGTGTTCTGCTCATCGGGCCGTACGATCCCAATTGCGGCGAATTTACCTTTCTGGCGCCGCCGCTCGGCGTCTGGCGTCTGCAGGGTTTTCTCGCCGCGCACGGCATCGACGTGCAGGTCTTCGATCCGAATCTGCGGCCGCAGGACATTCAAAGCGATTTCGCGGCGCTGGTGACCCCCGGCGCCTGGGATGTCATCGGTGTGTCGACCACGGGCATGACGCTGCAGTTCGATCTCGGGCTCGCCCATGCCGCCCGGGCGAAATGCCCCGAGGCGTTGATCGTCGCGGGCGGCATGGAAGCCACCTTCAACCCGCAAATGCTCTTCAGCCATGGGCCGTTCGACATGATCGTGTCCGGCGAGGGCGAAAGTCCGTTGCTGGCCATTTGCGCGCGTTTGCGGGAAGGCGCCGGGTTGGAAGGGATTCCGGGGACGGTGGTGGTGCGCCGCGATGGACAGTTGCACGCCTTCCCTGGCAACGCCTTGAACAACGCCGAACTGAAGCATGCCATCTTCTCCATCCCCTACGAGCGCATGCCGTACGAGGACTATTGGCGCAGGCTCGAGACGTCGTACGGGGTGAGCGCCCTGCCCTACAAGGCGCAGCGTGAGGCCACGCTCGCGGAAATCCGTTCGGTGCGGCTGATCACGCTCAATTACTGTCCGATGGGCTGCACGTTCTGCTCCTCGACGAATTTTCTGCATCACGCGCAGGGCAGCATCGCGACCATTGCCCGTCTCGGCGTGGAGGACTGCATCGCCATGATGGAGCGCATCGTGCTGGCGCATCCCACCGTGCGCACCATCATCTTCCAGGACGACATCTTCGTCTTCACCAACGACAAGCGGGTCATTCCGTTGTGCGACGGCATCATCGAGGCCAAGCGTCGGGGCAGTCTGCCGCCGTACCTGCAGTTCATCAGCACGAACCGCATCGACGCGATGACCCCCGAGCGCCTGCACGCGATGCGGGGTGCCGGCTTTCGGGTGCTGGGCTTCGGCATCGAGAATTTTTCGCACGACGTGCTGGCGGAGTTCAACAAGAAGCACATACACCGGCACATCGAGCCCGTGCTCGAGGAGGCGTTGCGACTGAAGATCACGCCGTTTCTGGACCTGATCCTGACCTCGCCGCGTGCCCGCCTGACCGATCTCGCCGAGACGGTACGCCAGGCCTATCGGTGGATCCTCGCGGGTTGTGAGATAGGCATCTATCCCTATGTCATACCGTTCTCGGGCGCGGCGATGTCCAACGACCCGGAACTTCGTGTGCAGACGGTGTACGAACGCCGGCAAATTCCCGGCACCGCCATCTCCTGGTTGCAGCCCTCGAAGATCCTGCCTCTCGATGCGACCACGCGCACGGCGATTCTCACCATCGAGCGCAACTTCAGGGCGGAAATCGACACCAGCGGCAACCGTCACCTGCCTTCGCGGACACGGTCGCTGCTGTGGATCCGCCACGCCATTCCGGTGCTGCGGGCCCTAGGCGAATACATGCCCGACGAGACCAGCGTGGCGCTGCACATCAAGGGATCGGCGTCGACGGCCGTGCACGACGAATCATGCGCAGTGATCTAGACCGTGTCCTGGCGACCGCCACCGTCGTGCTGCTCGGCATCGGCGGCTGGTGGATCGCCGGCGCCGCGGGCATCTTGAGCTCCGCCTCGCGGGTTTCGCTGTATTTCATCGCCAACCTGATCCTGATGTTCGACATGGTGGATCTGGTCGCCCGCATCTGGATCACCAGCCAGCTCAAGTCGCTGGGTGCAGGCCCCTCGGTCGATCTCGGCCTGCCGGAGATCTCCAAGGCCGAGAGATCCATGGCTCTGCGGCCCTATGCCATCATCGGCTCGGTGCACGATGCCGCCGACGACATAGATCGTTTCATCGAGGCGATGGAGCCCTTCAAGCAGTTCGTCTGGTTGATCGACGACGCCTCGAGCGACGACACCTTGTTGAGGCTGCGCCGGCTCGGTTGGAACTGCATCGCGGGCGGCACGAACAGAAACAAACCGGGTGCACTGTTCCATCTGATCAAGCTGCTACCCGCTGAGATCGAGACCGTGCTGGTGGTCGATCCGGACGTCAAATTGACCGGCATCATCGCCCTGCAGCGCGAAACGCTCGAGCGGGTGATCAGCGACCTGCAGCGCAGCGGCGCAGCCGCACTGTCGCCACGCATCTGCGCCCACCATCATGGCTGGCTCGAGGAATGCCAGGCGTTCGAGTACGAAATGTCCTGTGGTCTCGGGCGCAAGAGCCTCGGCAATTTCAGCACCAATTCCGGCGTCTCCGTCTACCGGCGCTCGGCGCTTCAGGATGTACTCTCACGCCACACCCTGTCCGTGTACGCCGAGGATCTGGAGAACTCGCTGCTGTTGCTCGCCGGGGGCGAACGCGTGTACTACGACGACCGGCTGGTCTTCGTGACCACACCGAAACGCACCTTTCAGGGACTCTTTTCGCAACGCGTGGGTTGGTCGTTTGGCGGCGCCAAGGTCTGTCTGGAGCGGGCCGCCCTGTTCATCGTGATTGCCCGGCGCAGTCCGCTCGGTGCCTACCAGTACCTGTTCTACCTGTGCCTCAACGGCTTCGTCATCCTGCCCCTCAAACTCGTGTCCGTGGCCATCCTCGCGGGCAGCTTCCTGAACGGCGTCGACGACCTGTTGATGACGAATATCATTCCGGACGGTTCCTGGGACGAGCCATTGCTCTTCGCCCTGTGGTACGTGAAGACCGTCGTGGTGTTAAGCATCGCCTGCGTCGCGGCGCTACCGCCCGGCGAGCGGGGGCGTCATTTTCTGACCATTCCCTTCTATGCGTTTTATGCCCTGCTGCAATATCTGCCTTTTACGGTGGGCGTGGCGAATCTGTTCACGTTGCGGCTGTTTGGCCGGCGCCTGTACGCCGATCACTACGATGCGGCGCCACGTCTGCACGCCATGCCTGCCGCGCCTGTGGCGATAACGAGGAGTTGACGATATGGAAACCATTCAGTTCTGGGAGGCGCGTGCGCGTCGGTTCGCGGCCGACGGTGCCGGGCTCAAGGCTGTTTGCAGCTATGCAATGCCGGACTTCTACAACTGGGCCATCGACGTCACGCAGCGGACCGCGTTGCGTGGGCTGCTGAAATCCATTCCGCACGGAGCCCGGGTGCTGGACTACGGATGTGGGGTGGGCCGCTGGACGCAGCTGCTCGCGGCACGCGGCTGCCAGGTGACGGCGGTCGATTTCAGCCCGGCCATGCTGGCGGAGGCGCAGCGGCGGACGACGCAGACCGGCGTGGCCGACCGGTGCCGGTTCATCCAGTCCGACGTCACAACGCTCGAATTGACCGATCGCTTCGACGTGATCCTGGGCGTGACCGTCCTGCAGCACGTGCTTGATGACAAAGAGCTGTCGCAAACCATCGCGCGACTCGGCCGACACCTGCGTCCGGGCGGGCGGCTGATCATGGTCGAGGCCGCCCCCCACCGGCGCACGGACCGCTGCGACACCGCCACCTTTCACGCGCGTTCATTCGCGAGTTACCGGGAGAACATCGTCGCCGCGGGGCTCTACTTGCAGGAATTGCGGGGTATCGACCCGTCGCCCTTGAAGCTGTGGGTGGTGCCACGGTTCAGACGCTGGCCAAAACCCTTCGCGGTGGGTGCGTTGCTGGTGGCCACCGTCCTATCGCTGCCAGTCGATCTGCTCTTGGCGGGCATGCTGACGCGCCGCTCCTGGCACAAAGTGATGGTTTGCAGAGGCGGCCGACAGCCATGATGCCCGTCAAGTTGGGCGGCTTGATCCTGATCAGTCTGTTGTCGGTTTCCGTGCACGCCCGACACAACCATACGGGCTCCCCCGTGTCCTCGAAACTCACCACTGCCGATTTCGAGGTCACCAACCCGGCGGACGCAGGTCCGGGGTCCTTGCGGGACGCCATCCTGGCGGCGGACCGACTCACCGCGCATGCCCACATACTCATCAGGGCGAGGCGAATCGCCATCGAGACCGCACTGCCCGCGTTGATCAATCCCCACGGCATCTCCATCGATGCCGATCCCGACGCCGGCGTCATCGACGCCGGGCGTCTCGTCAAGGGCGCCGCCCTGCAGATCAGCGGCGCCGCATCGGCGCTGCGCGGTTTGACCATCGCCAACTCGCACGAGTTCGGCATCGTGATCAACGCCCCGGCCGTGACCCTGGATGGCGTGACCGTGCTCGACTCGAAAGTGGGGGTGGTCCTCGGCGTCGCGGCCAGGGGCTGTGCCATACGCACGTCGCTCTTCGAGCGGGACGACACCGGCATCACTGCCGAGCTCGGCGTACGGGACGTGATCATTGCGAGCAGCATATTCCGGGGCGCGGCCCGCGCGGGTTTCTGGTTCGTGGGGGCGCAAACGAACGCCGTCGCACCGGCCACCGAGAGCGTGCGCATCATCGACTCGGTGTTCGAGAAAAACGCGAACGGTGTGGTGCTGGCGAACCGGCCCGTGTCCATCCAGAAGAGCCGCTTCATGGCAAACACCCAGACCGCGATTCTGATATTGGGCGGATCGGCACGCGTGCAGGACAACGAGATCCGCAACTCGGGCGGTACCGCCATTTCGGTGGCCGCCGGAAAAGCGGTCTTCGTCACCCACAACACGCTGATCGACAACCGGTTGACGGCGATCATGGTGCGCGACAGCGAGGCAACCATCGACCGCAACACGCTGCAAGCCAATGGATCCGGCGTCATTGCGGTCTCCAGCGTGAACTCTGCCGTTGCGTCCATCCGCGAAAATATCATCACCAGGAGCACCGGCGACGCCATCACCGTGATCGGTGGCTCACCGCGGTTGCAGCACAATCAAGTCATCGACAATCATGCGGCCGGTGTCCGCGTCCTCGATCTCGTTCAGGCCGGCGGCGCTCTCAAGGCCACTCCGCAACTCGAGGGCAACATCGTCATGGGCAACGGCGTCGATCTGCCGCCCACGGCGATCTACAGGTTCGCCGGTGTGATGCCATGAGCGGGACGCTTGCGGGGCCAGGGGGATTGGACGAACTGCGCCAACGCAAGGACCTGTTCGACAACACGTGGATGCTCGCCATCGTGCTGGCCGTGATGTCCGTGGTGGTCTTCTGGTATCTGGGTCTGGGCCAGGTCGACGCCGCACCGGTGATCTGGACACTCGCGGCGCTGGCATTGCTGCAATATTTGTCCGGCACGCACACCGCGTCGACCGCGTCGACGCGGCATCTGCAGCGAGCAGCCCTGATTTCACAGTCGCTCGGCATCGTCGGCATGGGCGTCGCCTGGCACCTATTCGGCGGCATTCAACAGCCGCTGTTCCCCCTCTTCATCATGCTGCCGTTGTTCACGGGCGCATTGGTACTGAATTTCTGGCAGCAGCAGATGGCGCTGTTCGCCCTGCTGGCTGTCCTGCTCTCCGGCGTGCTCCTTTCACCGGATACCAATTCCTTCATCGAGGAGCGCTACGGCCTCGGCCTGGCTTCCGCCCGCTGGCTCCCGGACTGGATTCCCCACAGCCGCGTGGCGTTTACCGACGTCAGCACTTCACCAACCTACAATCTCATGCTGACGGCGTCGTTGGCCGTCTTCGCCGTGGCGCTGAGCGCAACCTCCCGCGCCATCATCGCGCTTTCCTGGCGGCTGATCGACCGCGTGCACACTTTGCAGGATGAGGTCGATCATACCCGTCAGGTCAATGCCTCGTTGGTGACGAACGCGCCGGCGTGCGAGGTGCTGGTCACGGCCGGCACGGGCCGCATCCTTCAAGCCAGCGCTCAATTTGAACGCGAATTCGCCGGCTCGGTGGCGGCGGAGGGCCAGTTTCTGCTGGATGCGATCGCGTTCGCCTATCCGGTGGTCATCAAACGCCTGATGACGATGGGTGGGGAGGAGATCCAGGGCGCGACGGTGGAGGGGCGCGAAGTCATCCTGCGCGTGCGAGCCGGCGTCATGCAGGCCGGGAAATCGCCCGTCGTGCGCATGAGTGTGGAGCATTGCAACGACATCGGCTGGCGCGGTGCGCTGGACGCCCTCGACCAGCCGCTGTTCGTCATCAACTCGCGCGGCAATGTCGTTTTCTTCAACCGCCGGGCCACCGACCTGTTCGGGTCCGCCGCCGAAGCGGCCGAGGCTCAAGATTTGTTCGATTCGGGGACGAAGGCTCGTTGGTGGGACATCGCACCTCTGGAGTCGGCGCGGCGCGTGCTCGACCGGGACGGACGTCAGTACCTCGCGTCCATACGCCGCGAGCGCGTCGTGGAAAGCATCGGTGAATTCTGCTTCGTCCATCTGCATGAGCGCGAAACCGTCGATGCCCTCGCGGCCTCTTAAACACTCGGCGGCCGGGCTGCTGGTCGTGTTCGGCGGACCGCTCGCGCTCGGCGCCGACAACGCGCTCGGCGAACTGTACGGCACGCGCTATCCCGGCGATGGTTTCGCCTATGGGGGTTCGCTCGCGTTTCAGCATGCCACGGCGCAGGGCGGCGTGGTGCTGGGAGTCGGCGAGCTGCGGCTGCCCTCGGGACTGGTGGTGGCGGGAACGCAAGCTCCGGCAGGCGCGCTGGTGGTGGGGGACATCGATGCCTATCGCATCGAAACCGCTCACTTCACGTTCACGGGCGGCGCGTCGTTCGGCGAAGCGACCAGCGGCTCGACGTCGAATAATCTATACAAGGCACGTGTTGCGGTGGACTTGAAAATCGATTCGGCCTGGTCCGTGCGGCTCGCCGATCAATACCTCGATTTCAACATCATCCACGGACATGTTCTGAACTCCGCGGTCGAATATCGGCCGGCCCCCCTCTGGGGGGTGGCCGTGTCCGGAGGCTATGCCGTCACCGGCACCGTGGCGGACCGCTATGGCCAGATTGCCGTCAATTGGTACGGCACCCAACATCTCTTCGCCGGCGTCATCGTCGGTCGCACGGGCTATGACCCGGCCACCCTCGGCGAGACCGCCGTCGTGCGTCGTCTGGCGCAGGTGTATCTCGGCGCCGGCATCCCGCTGCCGCTCGGCACGCTGACCCTCGGCGCGGACACCCTGAACCTCGCGGGTGCGGCCCGCGATACGCTACGGGTAGGTTTCATCAGGCCGATCTCGCCGTGACCTTCGAGCCGAGACGGTATGGGTCCTTCATCGTCGGCGCCGGGGTCGTGTTGACGCTGACCGTGCTCGTCAGCCGCTATCGCTATGAGCTTCAGGTACAGCGCGGGACGGCGGATGCGCTCGTCCTCTTGCATGCTTTGGGCGATGGTGTCAATGCGCAATTCGAAGGAGGCATGCAGGCGCTACGCACCGAGCCCGAGGTGGCCCGGCCCGGGACGGACATGAGCCAGGGGGGTCGTCGGCCGGCGCGCATCGTTTCTCCCTGGCACCCGTGGCGGATGGTTGGCTCGGCGTATTCCTCCCTGGACGGGCGTGCGCCCCAGATCGCGGTGCAGACACTGTTGCGCGATCTCGCGGGCCGCGCCGGCGTCGGTCCTGCGGCGCTCCTGCTCGGGCCTTACGGCACCGAATCGGGCGACAACGCCGTCGCGCTCGTGATTCGCGAAAAGATCGCGGGTGCGGCGCCGCAATGGCGTGGCGAATCCATCCTGATCGGCGAACTCTTGCCGGCGGCTTCGACGGCGCGGTTCCTGGAGCAGGGATTTCGCATCCAATTGATCGACGCCGTGAGCGGCAGCGTTTTTTACCAGTCCGACGACGGCGTATTCGAGGCTCCCGTGGTTGGTGCGCTCGCCTTCGCACCGGCAGGCTTGCAGCTGCGCGCCGCGCCGCGGGCGGGCTGGCACCTGCCGATGCGCGCCTGGGCGGGTTTCCTGCTCCTGCTCCTGGTGGTGCTCGCCTCGCTCGGCCACGAACTGCGCCGGGGCAATCGGTTTCGCGACGCCGTCGATGAACTTGCCGCTGCGGAGCAGCGTCGCAAGCAGCTCAACGCCCTGTACGGCAAGGCCATCGAGAGCGTCGCGGCGCTCGAGTCGCGGCTGCAGGTGGTCAGCATGTACGACACCGTGACCGGCCTCGCCAACCGCCTCTCGCTGCTGCGCCGGATCGAAACCGGGCTGGAGGCCATGCGCCAGTCGCCCGGCGCCCCGCTCGGACTGCTGTCGATCGGCTTCGATCATCTGCAGCACATCGCGAATTCCTTCGGTACGGAGTTCGCTTCTCGAGTGCTGGTGGTCGCCGCCGAGCGAGTCGAGTTCGTGCTGCCATCCAAGGACCTTCTGTATCGCATCGGTGATGCTGACCTCGCGGTGGTACTGCCGAATGCCGAGCCCGGCGCGTCCGTCAACCTCGCCGCCAAGATCGTCGCCGAGATCGAGGCACCCATCTCCATGGACAGCCACACGTTCATGCTGCATCCCAGTGTCGGCATCGCCGAGACTTCGTCCGGCTATCAATACGTCGAAGCCCTGCTCGACCAGGCCAACACGGCATTGAGCGCCGCGCAGCGCGACACCGCCACCCGTTATTGCGTGTTCGACTCCACCACGGCCAAGGAGTCCGTCAGCCGTCTGCAGCTCGAGGTGGATCTCATCCGGGCTTTTGAGGAAAATCAGTTCGTCCTCGAGTACGAACCCATCATCACGCCCGTGACCAACATCGTCGCCGGCTTCGAGGGGCTCATCCGTTGGAACCACCCCACCGAAGGCAGGATCGGTCCGAACAGATTCGTGCCCATCGCCGTCCAGGCCGGACTTTCGCACCGGCTCAACACCTGGGTGATGCGCGAGTCCGTCCGTCAGGCCTCGCTATGGCAGCGGGCCGGCTACAAGAACCTCTCCGTGCATTTCAACCTGTCGGCGGAAGCGTTCCTCAAATCGAACCTGGAAGCCGACATCGGCGAACTCCTGGCCGAATTCGAACTCGACGGCAGCTGCCTGTCGGTGGAACTCACCGAATCCACCCTCATCCAGGACCTGCGCGGCGCCGCACGCACGCTGCAGAAGCTCACCGAACTCGACATCGGCGCGTGGCTCGACGATTTCGGAACCGGGTACTCGTCGTTGAGCTATTTGCGCGAGCTGCCGCTGAAGGGCGTCAAGATCGACCGCTCCTTCGTCGAGCGCACCGTGGTGAACGCGCGCGACTTCGGCTTCCTGAAATCGCTGATCGATCTCGTCAGCTATCTGGGAATGCAGTCCATCGCCGAGGGCATCGAGACACGCGAACAATACGAACTGCTCAGCCTCACGACGTGCGACCTGTACCAGGGACACCACTTCGCGCCGAGCATGTCCGCCGCGCAGGCCGAGCGCTGGATGAACGACGCAGGCGGCGTGCGCAGGCGCGAGATGCGCGCATGAGCCTGTTTGCCTATATCGCCTCGTGTGCGACCGCCACCGCCGGCGTCCTGTTCTGGGTGCGGCACATCACGCAACGCAGCCGCGCCGAACGTGCCCGCCTGACCCACCAACTCGAAGAGCTGACCCGGCGCACCGACATCAACACGCAGAACGAGGGCCGCTACCGCGGCCTGTTCGATTCGGTGCCGGTGGCCATCCTGGTTTCACGGGTCGACGGCAGCCTCATCGACATCAACGCGGCCGGTCTGCAGATCTATGGCTACGCCACGCGCGAAGAGGCGATGGCCGTCAACGTCAGGGCGAATTACGTCAATCCCGCCGAGCGGGACCGGCGCGTGGCCACGGCGATGAACGATTCGCTCGCGCGGCCGGGCGAGGTGCGCATGCGGCGGCGCGACGGTACGACTTTTCCGGCGCTGGCCCAGACCCGCGTCGTGCGCGACCCCGCCGGCGCGGTCGCCCACATCGAGGGCTTCATCACCGACATCAGCGACTACAAGCGCCTGGAGCAGGACCGCCAGACCCTCGAACACGAGCAGCGCATCTCTGCGCGGCTGCAGTCGGTGGGGGCGCTGGCGGCGGGAATCGCCCACGAAATCAACACGCCCATGCAATTCGTGTCCGACAGCGTGTATTTCCTGAAAACCGCCGTCGGCGAGCTCGACGTGCTGTGGCCCGAACTTGCGCATTTGTCGCAGACCGCGAAATGCAGCGAGGATTCGGCACAAACCATCGAGCGCATCGGCGACGCGCTGACGCAGATGGACATCGGGCAGCTGGTGACCGATGCCAACGACTCCGCGGAACGTGCCCTCGAGGGCATACGCCGGGTCACCAAGATCATCCGGGCCATGCGCGAATTCGCGCATCCGGACAACGGCGAACACACCAACGTCGACATCAACAATGCTATCGAGACCACCCTGACGGTGTGCAGAAACGTCTACAAGGAGGTGGCCGACGTCAGCACCGAGTTCGGTCTTTTGCCACCCGTAAAATGCCAGTATGGCGAGATCAACCAGGTGTTCCTGAACATCATCGTCAACGCCGCGCACGCCATCGAGGCGCAGAAACACGTCGGCGTCAAAGGCCGCATCTCCATCTCCACCGCAATCGAGGAGACCTGGGCAGTGATCAAGATTCAGGACAATGGAACCGGGATTCCGGACAGCGTCAAGGCGCGTATCTTCGACCCGTTCTTCACCACCAAGGAAGTGGGCAAGGGGACGGGCCAGGGTCTTGCCATCGTACAGTCGGTGATCGTGGAACGGCATCGGGGCCGCATCACGGTCGACAGCGAAGTGGGCAAGGGCACGGCCTTCATCCTGCGCCTGCCCCTCGAAGGGCAACCGGTGCAGAACACCAGCGGAGTGGAACATGAACAAGAAGCTTGAAGTACTGTGCGTCGACGACGAGCCGCAGGTGCTCGAAGGTCTCAGGCTCCACCTGAAGCAGCGCTACGAGGTGCATCTGGCGTCGAGCGGGATGGATGCACTCGAGATCCTGCGCGACAACAAACACGTGGCCGTGATCCTCTCGGACATGCGCATGCCCGTCATGGATGGTGCGAAATTCTTGAACGCCGCGCGGACCGCCTCGCCGGATTCGGTGCGCATGCTGCTCACCGGTTACACCGACATGCAATCGGCCATCGCCGCGGTGAACGAAGGCCAGATCTTCCGCTTCATTTCCAAACCCTGTCCACCGGATCAGCTGCACGGAGCCTTTCGCGCGGCGGTCGCCCAGCATGAATTGATCGTCGCGGAAAAGGTGCTGCTCCAGGAAACGCTGCTGGGGTGCGTCGAATCGCTGGTCAAGGTGCTGTCCCTCACGAAGCCGGTGGCCTTCGGCCGGGCGCTGCGGCTGCGCGCCAAGGTGCAGTCCGTGGTCAGCTATCTGTTGCTGCAGGATCAATGGCAGATCGAGGCGGCGGCGGTGCTCTCCCAGCTCGGGGCGGTGACGCTCTCGGAGGAAACGTTGATGAGGCTCAACGAGGGCGAACCCTTGGACGAGGCCGACAGCCGTGACGTCGCGGCGAGCATCACGACCTCGGTGCAGATGCTCGACAAGATACCGCGGCTCGAACCGGTGCTGGAAATTCT
>CAZZYJ010000006.1:0-1316 GCA_964658215.1 uncultured Steroidobacteraceae bacterium
GTTGTACTGTGGACCCCGAGCGAGGTGCGATGGCGACGCTGACCACACATGTCTTGAACATTGCCACGGGGCGACCGGCAGCCGGGATGCGGCTGGAACTGCGCTGTCTGAGCGCGGCGTCGACACCGATCGGTGCACGAACCAATGCGGATGGACGCTGCGCGACGCCGTTGCTGCAGGGAGCGGACCTGCGGGCCGGGCGCTATGCGCTGACGTTTCACGTCGCGGCGTATTTCCGTGCGCTCGAGGTGAGCCTGCCCGAACCGCCGTTTCTGGACGAAGTGGTGATCGCCTTCGGCATCGCCGATCCTTCGCAAAACCATCACGTGCCGCTGCTCGTATCGCCCTGGAGCTACTCGACCTACCGTGGTTCCTAGTCCGCACATTCCCGGCCCGCGGCTGGCCCTGCGCGGCATCACCAAGCGCTATCCCACGCTGGTCGCCAACGACGGCATCGATCTCGACGTCGGCGCGGGGGAGATCCATGCGCTCATGGGCGAGAACGGCGCCGGCAAGAGCACCTTGATGAAGATCGTCTACGGCGTGATCCGGCCCGATGCCGGGCGCATCGTCTGGGAGGGCCGCGACGTCGTCATCCACAGCCCCGCCGAGGCGCGCCGCCTGAGGATCGGCATGGTGTTCCAGCATTTCGCGTTGTTCGAGACGTTGAGCGTGGCGGAGAACATCTGCCTCGCGCTGGACGAACGGGTCACGCCGGCGGCCTTGGGCCCGCGCATTCGGGAGGTGGCGGAACGTTACGGGCTGCCCATCGATCCGCAACGGCGGGTACACGGCATGTCGGTGGGTGAACGGCAGCGTGTCGAAATCGTGCGCTGCCTGCTGCAGGCTCCGCAGCTCCTGATCATGGACGAGCCGACCTCGGTGTTGACGCCGCAGGCCGTACGCCAGTTGTTCGACACGCTGCGCAGGCTGGCGGCCGACGGCATGAGCATCCTCTACATCAGCCACAAGCTCGACGAGATTCGCACGCTGTGTGACAACGCCACCGTGCTGCGCGCCGGCAGGGTGGGCGGCACCGCACGGCCGCGCGACGAATCGAACGCCTCGCTCGCCCGCATGATGGTGGGCACCGACCTTGCCGAGCAGCCCTTGCTCGCCCACCCGACGGGCGAAGTCCGGCTGGCGCTCGGCGGCTACTCGCAGCTGGCGCGCGACCCGTTCGGCGTGGCGCTGCGCGGCATCGATCTGGAGGTGCGTGCCGGCGAATTGGTCGGCATTGCCGGCGTGTCGGGCAACGGCCAGAAGGAGCTGCTCGCGGCGGTGTCGGGCGAATCGGTGGGCCCGCACAGCGGGAC
>CAZZYJ010000006.1:1326-29681 GCA_964658215.1 uncultured Steroidobacteraceae bacterium
ATGCGGCGTGCGCGTCGAGCACCTGGGCGCCGCCGCGCGGCGCGCGCTCGGCTTCGGCTTCGTGCCGGAGGAGCGGCTGGGACGCGGCGCGGTGCCCACCATGTCGCTGGTGGACAACGCCTTGCTGACCGGCGCCCACGCCGGTCTGGTACGGCACGGCCTGGTCGACAGAACGGCGGCGTGCGCTGCCGCCCGCGCCACCATCGACGCCTTCGACGTGCGCTGCAGCGGCGAGGACGCCGCGGCCGAACGCCTCTCGGGCGGCAACCTGCAGAAATTCATCGTCGGCCGCGAGATCCGCCTGGCGCCGAAAGTCATGGTCGTGGCGCAGCCGACCTGGGGCGTCGACGTCGGCGCCGCCCAGCTCATTCATCGCGCGCTCGTCGGCCTGCGCGATGCGGGTTGCGCGGTGCTCATCATCTCGGAGGAGCTGGACGAATTGTTCACGATCTGCGATCGCATCGCGGTGCTCGCCGCCGGCCGCCTGTCGACGCCGCAGCCGCGGGCGACGCTGAGCGTCGAAAAAGTCGGGCTGCTGATGGCCGGCGCCGGGGCGGCGGCCGGGAACGGGTCTGCCAGCGACGCCGCGGCGGGAGCGGTGCATGCTTGAGCTGCCGTGGCGCCTGGAGAAGCGCGCCGCCCCATCCCTGGTGATGCGCTTCGCCTCGCCGCTGATCGCCGTCGCCGCCATGCTGGCGACCAGCTTCGTGATTTTTTCCCTGCTGGGGAAGGAGCCGCTGCCGGCACTCGAACTCTTCTTCATCGAACCGTTGACTTCGCTGTACGGCTGGGGCGAGCTCTTCTTGAAGGCGACGCCGCTCGCGCTGTGCGGACTGGGGCTGGCCGTGGGGTACGCCGCCAACGTGTGGAACATCGGCGCGGAGGGACAGCTCACCCTGGGCGCGCTGTGCGGCGGCGGGGTGGCGCTCTTCGCAAGCTCCGCGCTCGGCCGCCTGGCACTGCCCGTCATGCTGCTCGCCGGCGTCGCCGGCGGCGCCGCCTGGGCGGCGATCCCCGCTCTGCTGCGCACCCGCTTCAACACCAGCGAAATCCTCGTGAGCCTCATGCTGGTGTACATCGCACAGCTGCTGCTGGGCTATCTGTTGCATGGCGCCTGGCGCGACCCGGAGGGCTTCAATTTTCCGCAATCCAAGGCCTTCGACGATCGCCTCATCCTGCCCGTGCTGATGGAGGGCCAGCGCGCCACCGTGGCGCTCGTGTTCATGCTCGTCCTGGCGGCGCTGTCCTGGTTCTTTTCGAGTCGGCTGTTCGCGGGCTTCCGTCTGCGGGTCTCCGGGCAGGCTCCCGCGGCCGCGGCCTATGCCGGTTTCAGCGAGCGGCGCAATGTCTGGCTGGCGCTGCTGCTCGGCGGCGGCGCGGCGGGGCTCGCGGGGGTGTGCGAGGTCGCGGGGCCCATCGGCCGGCTGCAAACCGACATCTCGCCCGGCTACGGCTTCGCCGCCATCATCGTCGCGTTCGTCGGCCGGCTGCATCCGCTGGGCATCGTGCTCGCCGCCCTGCTCATGTCGCTGCTGTATCTCGGCGGCGAATCCGTCCAGCTCGGCCTGCAGCTGCCGGCCGCGGTCACCGGGCTGTTCCAGGGACTGCTGCTCTTTTATCTGCTGGCGGCCGACCTGTTCGTGGGCTTCCGGCTGCGCCGCGCGTCCTCGCCGCGGGGCAAACTCGCATGAACGTCGAGTTCGTGATCGCCATCGTCACCGGCACCGTCGTGGCCGCCACGCCGTTGATCTATGCCGCGCTCGGCGAGCTGGTGGCGGAACGGGCGGGCGTCCTGAATCTCGGCGTGGAAGGCATGATGCTGGTCGGCGCGCTGGCCGCCTTCGCGGTCGGCGTCAGCTCGGGCAGCCTCGCGCTCGGCTACCTCGCCGCCGTCTGCGCCTCGATGGCGATGGCGTTGCTGTTCGCGGTGTTGACCTTGAGCCTGCAGGCCAATCAAGTGGCGACCGGTCTCGCCTTGACGCTGTTCGGGCTGGGCTTGAGCGCGTTCGCGGGTCGTAAATTCGCCGGCCTGCCCATCGAGGGCCTGCATGCCCTCACCCTGCCGGGACTGCGCGACGTCCCCGTGCTCGGTCCTCTGTTGTTCCGTTTCGACGCCGCCGTGTACGGATCGCTGCTCCTGTACGGGGTGCTCGAGTACGTCCTGCATCGCACGCGTGCCGGCCTGCAGCTGCGCGCCGTCGGCGAGTCCCCCGCCGTCGCCCATGCACTGGGACAGCCCGTGCTGCTGACGCGCTATCTCGCGGTGCTGTTCGGCGGCGCCACCAGCGGGCTCGCCGGCGCGTATCTGTCCACCGCGATGACGCCGATGTGGGTCGAAGGCATGAGCGCGGGGCGCGGCTGGATCGCCCTCGCGCTGGTGGTGTTCGCCACCTGGAAACCGCTGCGCATCCTGTTCGGCGCCTACCTGTTCGGCGGGGTGACCATCCTGCAACTGAACGCACAGGGTCTCGGGCTGCGCGTCCCCGGCGAGATCCTCTCCATGCTGCCCTATGTCGCGACCATCGTGGTGCTGGTCCTCATCTGCCGGGATCCGAAGACCATCCTGCTCAATCAGCCGGCGTCGCTCGGCAAGACCTTCCACCCCGATGCGTGACGTGCCGGCATCATGAACGCCTACCTTCTGGAGTGGCTGGAACTGCTGGGCCGTTGGGTGCATCTGATCACCGGGATCGCCTGGATCGGCGCCTCGTTCTATTTCGTCTGGCTGGACGATCATCTGCTCGCGCCCGCCGACGCCGCGTCGCGACAGAAAGGCGTGGGCGGCGAGGTGTGGGCGGTGCACGGCGGTGGTTTCTACAATGCGCAGAAATATCGCGTGGCCCCGCACGCCCTGCCGGCCTCGCTGCACTGGTTCTACTGGGAGGCCTACTCGACGTTCCTGTCCGGCTTTTTTCTGCTCGCCCTGCTGTACTACGCACAGGCCGACCTCTACCTCATCGATCCACGCGTCGCCGACCTGAGCAAGGCGGCGGCCATCGCCTGGGGGCTGGGTTTCATCGTCGGCGGCTGGCTGATCTACGATGCGCTGTGCCGCAGCCCCCTCGCCCGGCACGGCGCCCGGCTGGGCGCCGTCATCGCGCTGCTGTCGGGCGTGGCGGCGTACGCGCTATGCCACCTGTTCAGCGGCCGCGGCGCGTTCATCGAGTTCGGTGCGATGCTCGGCGCCATCATGGTGGCCAACGTGTTCTTCGTCATCATCCCGGGCCAGCGGGCCATGGTGCGCGCGAAGCAGGAGGGCCGCGAACCGGACCCCCAGGCGGGCTTGCGCGGCAAACTGCGCTCGGTGCACAACACGTATTTCACGCTGCCGGTGCTGTTCACCATGCTCAGCAACCACTACGCATTGACCTTCGGCGCGCGCTACAACTGGCTGGTGCTGATCGCCCTGTGCACCGCCGGCGCCTCGCTCCGCGTGTACTTCGTCGCCCGCCACCGGCGCCACGAGCGTGGCGGCAAGACCTCGCCGTGGCCCGCCGTGCTCGGCGTGTTGCTCATCGCCGCCACCGCCGCCGCCCTCACCCCGCGCCACGCCGCGACCCGCGCCGCGCTGCGCCTGAGCGACGTTCAGCGCATCGTCGCCGTGCGCTGCGCGCCCTGTCACGCCGCCAACCCCCGCCAGCCGGGCTTCGCCACGGCGCCGAAGGGATTGCTGCTCGACACGCCGGACGGCATCGTCACCCACGCCGCGCTGCTGCGACCGCAGGTCGCCGCGCGGGCCATGCCCATCGGCAACCTCACCGGCATGACGGAAGACGAGCGCAGCCTGTTGATCGAGTGGATCGACCAGGGTGCGCGGCGGTGACCCCGTGATGGAATCGCATTATCCGCGCGACCTGCGCGGCTACGGCCGCCGGCCACCGCATCCGCGCTGGCCGAACGGCGCGCGGGTGGCGCTGCAATTCGTGCTCAATCACGAGGAGGGCGCCGAGAACTGCGTGCTCGACGGCGACCCTGCGTCGGAGACGTTCCTGTCGGAGATCATCGGCGCGACGGCTTTCCCCATGCGTCACATGAGCATGGAGTCCTTGTTCGAGTATGGCTCCCGCGCCGGGTTGTGGCGCGTGCTGCGCGCTTTCGAACGTCGCCGGCTGCCGCTCACCGTGTTCGGCGTGGCACTGGCCTTGAGCCGTCACCCGGAGGCCGTCGCCGCCTACCGCGAGGCCGGCCACGAAATCGCCTGTCATGGGCTGCGCTGGATTTCCTATCAGCAGATGGACGAGGCCGGCGAACGCGCCCATCTCGAACGGGCCGTCGCGCTGTTCCGCGAGGCGACGGGCGCGGCACCGCTCGGCTGGTATACCGGGCGCGACAGTCCCAACACCCGCCGCCTGGTCGTCGAACATGGCGGCTTCGCATACGACGCCGATTCCTACGCCGACGACCTGCCCTATTGGACGTACGTACCCGTGGGCACCCCCGCCAGCGCCAACGCCAACCCGAGCGCGAGCGCTTCGGCCACTGGCACCGCCCCTACCACCGCCTCGACCGCGCAGCACGAGCAGCCGACGCGGGTACCCCATCTCGTCGTCCCCTACGCGCTCGACAGCAACGACATGCGTTTCGCCGCCCTGCAGGGGTTCAACTCCGGCACTCAGTTCTTCGACTACCTCAAAGACTCGTTCGACACCCTCTATCGCGAGGGCGATCCGGCCGGCCTCGATCAGCCGACGATGCTGTCCATCGGTTTGCATGCCAGGCTGTGTGGCCGGCCGGGACGCATCGCCGCCCTGGAACGATTCTTGGATTACGTGTGCGGACACGACCGGGTCTGGATATGCCGGCGCATCGACGTCGCGCGGCATTGGATGGCCAAGCACCCCGCGCTGCCGGGGCTGGCCGGGCCGCCGCCATGATCACCCTGCAGCACCTGAACCTCGCGCCCACGCAGGAGTTCGCCGCCGCGCTGGGCTCGATCTTCGAGCACTCGCCATGGATTCCGGCACGCGCCGCCGGCGCGCGGCCGTTCGCGAGCCTGCTGGCCCTGCATCGGGCGCTCTGCACAACCGTCCTGCAGGCCGACGAGGCGGCGCAGCTCGCGCTCATCCGCGAGCACCCGGAGCTCGCCGGCCGCGCCGCGGTCCGCGGTGAACTCACCGCCGCCTCCACCGGCGAACAAAAGGGCGCCGGGCTGTCGGCCTGCACTCCGGCGCAACTCGCCCGCCTCGGCACGCACAACGCCGCCTACGCCACGCGTTTCGGCTTGCCGTTCATCCTGGCCGTCAAGGGTCACACGCCGGACAGCGTCCTCGCCGAGTTCGAGCGTCGCCTGCACAACACGGCGGCCGACGAGCGGCGGGTCGCCTTGGACGAGATCTGCCGCATCGCCTTCTTCCGCCTCGCCGACCTGGTCGCGGAACCGCCGGGCCCGGCGCTGCTCGCCATGGCCGACGATCTGGCGCGTTTCAGCGACCAGCCCGACGCGCTGACCTGTGCCTATCTCACGCCCGCCCATCGCGCGACCGCCGCGCGCATCCGCGACTTCATGCTGGCCGCCGGCCTCGCCGCACACATCGACGCCGTGGGCAACGTGGTCGGCGTGCTGCCCGCGGCGACCGCCGGCGCGCGGCGCCTGCTGACGGGATCGCACTACGACACCGTCATCAACGGCGGGAAGTACGACGGCCGGCTCGGCATCCTGCTGCCCATCCTGGTCGCCGGCACGCTGCGCCGCGACGGCGTGCAGCTGCCCTATGCGCTGGAGATCATCGCCTTCGCCGAGGAGGAAGGCGTGCGCTTCAAGTCGACGTTCCTCGGTAGCCGGGCCGTCTGCGGACTGTTCGAGAGCCACGTGCTCGATGCCACCGATGCCGACGGCACGACGCTGCGCGACGCGCTGGCCGCCGCCGGTCACGACCCGGCCGACATCGGCGCCCTGGCGCGTGATCGGCGCGACCTCCTGGGTTTCGTCGAGGTGCACATCGAACAAGGGCCCGTGCTGCTCGACGCCGGCCGCGCAGTGGGCGTGGTCAGCGCCATCGCCGGCAGCCGGCGCAGCGTCGTCACGGTGACCGGCCTGTCCGGCCACGCGGGCACCGTGCCCATGGGCATGCGCCGTGACGCCGCCGCCGCCGCCGCGGAGATCGTGCTCGCCGTCGAACGGCGCTGCAGCGGCGAGGCGGGTCTGGTCGGCACCGTGGGCCAGCTGCAGGTTCCCGGCGGCGCCATGAACGTGATCGCCGGCCGCTGCGACTTGAGCATCGACCTGCGCAGCGGCAGCGATGCGGCCTGCGCGGCCGCCGAGGCGGACCTGCGGCGCGAGCTCGACGCCATCGCCGCCCGGCGGCAGGTGTCCGTGCGGCTGGAACGCGTGGTCGAGGCCGCCGGCGTCGAATGCACGGCGCGACTGCGACAGGCACTCGGGGAGAGCGTACGGCGCGTCACCGGCGCGGCGGCCCCGACCCTGCCGAGCGGCGCGGGCCACGATGCCATGATGATGGCGCGGCTCACCGACATGGGGATGCTGTTCGTCCGCTGCGGCAACGGCGGCATCAGCCATCATCCGGCGGAGAGCCTGAGCGCGGCGGACGCCGGCGTCGCGGCGCAGGTCTTCGAGGATTTTTTGCAGCACGTCGAGGTACCCGAATGATGGAGCAGACTCTCTCCCGAACGCCCGCCGCGTTCCTGCGCGGCTGGGTGGACGAGCACTTCGCGGCGCAGTGCGAATTCCTGGCCGCGCTGGTGAAGGTGCCGACGGACAATCCGCCCGGCGATTGCGCGGCGCATGCCGAGACGGCGGCGCAGTGGCTGCAGACGCTGGGCCTCACCGTGGAGCGCTTCGCGCCGTCGCGGGCGGCGCTCGATGCGGTGGGCATGGTGTCGGCCACGAATCTGCTCGTGCGGCATCGGTTCGGTCCGGCGGGTCCTTGCATCGCGCTCAACGCGCATGGCGACGTGGTGCCGCCGGGCGGCGGCTGGACGCTCGATCCCTACGGCGCGGCGGTGGTGCAGGACGCCACGCACGGCGCGGTGATGTACGGCCGCGGCGTGGCGGTGAGCAAATCGGACTTCAGCACCTATGCGTACGCCTTGTTGTCGCTGCGCGCACTCGCCGCGCAGGGTCATCCGCTCACGGGGAGCGTGGAGCTGCATCTCACCTACGACGAGGAAACCGGCGGCGACATCGGCCCACGCTGGCTGCTGGAGGAGGGCATCAGCCGGCCGGATTATGCCTTGAGCGCGGGCTTTTCCTATGCGGTGACCACCGCGCACAACGGCTGTCTGCACCTCGAGGTGACGGTGCACGGACGGCAGGGCCACGCGGCCATGCCGCAGTCCGGCGTCGATGCGCTGGCCGCCGCGACGCGGGTGCTCACGGCGCTGTACGCGTCGCAGGAGGCGCTCGCGACGCGTCGTTCGTCGGTGGCCGGCATCGATCATCCGACGCTCAACGTCGGTCTGATCGAGGGCGGCATCAACACCAACGTGGTGCCCGACCGCGTCCGCTTCCGGCTCGACCGGCGCATCATCCCGGAGGAAGCGCCGGCGGACGTGGAGGCGGAACTGCGCGCGCTGATCGGGCGTGCCGCCGCACCCTGCGCGGGCATCCGCGTGGAGATTCGACGCATCCTGCTGGCGCTGCCCCTGGTGAAGCTGCCCGGCGCCGGGAAACTGATCGAGGCGTTGCAGCGGCACGGCGCGCAGATCTTCGGCGAACCCATCGTCGAACACGGCGTGCCGCTCTACACCGACGCGCGGCACTACGCCGCGGCCGGCGTACCCACCGTGTTGTACGGCGCCGGTCCGCACACGCTGCAGGAAGCGCACGGCCATGGCGCCGACGAATGCCTGCGCCTGAACGATCTGCGGCGGGCCACCGCCACGGTGGCCTGCGCCCTCGCCGACCTGCTGAGCGCCTCGTGAAGCGCTCCTGGCGTCACGGCGCGACGGGGGCGATGGCGGCGGCGATGGTAGCGATGGCGACGATGCACGGCGCGTTGGGCGCGGTGGCCGTAGCAGGCGCGGCAGGTGCGGCGGCGGGCGCCCCCGCCAAACGCCTGGTCATCATCGACCAGGATGCCTATGGGCCCGCAGGCTCGAACATGCAGGCCATCTTGATGTTGCTGCAGTCGCCCGACGTCGAGGTGCTGGGCATCACCGTCACCAGCGGCGACGGCTGGCGCGACGAGGAGGTGAGCCAGACCTTGCGGCTGCTCGAAATCGCGGGACGCACCGACGTACCCGTGATCCCCGGCGCGGTGCTGCCGCTGGTCAATTCCGCCGCGCGCACGCGGGCCTGGGAGGCGCTGTACGGCAAGCTGTACTACAAGGGTGCGTGGACGGTGAGCTGGCCGGAGCAGGGCGTCGCCCGGCGCACCCCGCATCCCGACGATCCCGCCCTGGTGCCGCCCTCCCCCGACGGCGCGCCGCACAGCCAGGCCTCGGCGGAAACGGCCGCCAACTTTCTGGTGCGCGAACTTAAGGCGCATCCCGGCGAGATCACCCTCATCGCCGCCGGGCCGCTGACGAACATCGCCCTCGCCGCCAAGCTCGATCCCCGCTTCAGCAGCCTCGCGCAGGAGCTGGTGTTCATGGGCGGCAGCTTCAATCCGGTCGCGGCCGACAACGCCTTCGCCGCCGAGTACGCGAACGCGCCGCGGCGTGAATTCAACATGCGCTGGGATCCCGAGGCTGCGTCCCTGGTGCTGCACGAGCCCTGGAAGAAGATCACCGAGGTGCCCATCGATCCGACCACCAGGACCTTCTTCACGCCGCAGATGATCGAACGCGCGGCCCACGCGCCGACGCCGTTCGCCGCCTACCTCGGCCGGTTCGGCGAGTCCTATCCGATGTGGGACGAACTCGCCGTGGCGGTGTGGCTGGACCCCGCCATCGTCACGCGCGTGGTACCGCTCGAGGTCGACGTCGACGTGAGCTTCACCGCCGGCTACGGCAACACCCTGAGCTGGTCGAAGGGCGAAGGCCCCGGCTTGGGTGAACGGCCGGTTGCCGTGGTGCTGGCCGTCGACGTGCCGAGATTCGAGGCGCTGACCATGGACCTGTTGACGCGCCCGGGCCGGTCACGAGCGAGCCGGCCGCGAGCGGTCGGTCGCCAAGCGGCGCAACCGCCGCCGGCGCCGCCGCGATGAGCCTGGGGCGCGCCCTCGCCGTCTGGGCGTTGGCGCTGCAGTTCGTAACTCCCACGGCGCGCGCCGCCGAGCCCTGGTTCGAGGCCGTCAAGGCCACCGCGACGCCCGCGCAGCTCTATCGCTTCCTCTACGCCCTGCCGAAGGGCGGCGATCTGCACAATCATCTGACGGGTGCCGTCCGCTCGGAGTGGTACTGGGACGCCGCGCTCGCCGCCCGAGCCCACGGCTACGTCTACTACACGCGCGTGCGCCTCGAGAATTGCGCGCCCTATGGACACGACGAGTTCGGCGGCGCCAAGGCGCTGCTGCTGTTCAAGAACATCCAGCAGAGCAGCTTCGAAAAACTCGACGCCTGTGGTCGTGCCGAGTTCAAGCGCTTGCAGGATCTCGATGCCAGGGAGAAGCAAGGCTGGCTCGACAGCATGCGCCTCGACAAACCCTACGAAGGACGCAATGAGTTCTTCGACGCCATCTGGGACCGCATCAACGATCTGTTGCTGGATCCGTATTTGATCTGCGACGTCTTGCTACGCAACATGCAGGCCTTCGGCCGCGAGGGCGTGGTCTATCTCGAGACGCAGCAGGGGGTCGAGGGCTTCGTCGAGCCCGATGGTTCACCCTATCCCGTGGCGGAGGTGGTGGCGCTCTATCGGCAGCTGCTGGCCTCGCCGCAGGCCAGGGCCACCGGCGTGGAAGTGCGGTTCCAGAACGCCCTGCTGCGTTTCACGCCCGACGCCGAGCAACGGCTGCGCGGTCTGTATGCCGTCACCGACCGTTACCGCGATCTGTACGTCGGCATCAACATGGTCGGCCGCGAGGACAACGACAAGGGCTATCCGCTGCGTTTCCTGCCCGTGCTGCGCGAACTGCGCCACCACTATCCCGACATCAACCTGTCCATCCACGCCGGCGAGGTCGACGAACCGAACTTCCACGTCCGCGACACCTTGTTGCTCGGCGCCCAACGCATCGGCCACGGCGTGAATTTGATCACGGATCCGGACACGATGCTGCGCATGCGGCACGGCCCCTATCTGGTCGAGATCAACCTGATCAGTAATCTGCTGCTCGAATACGTGAGCAGCTTCTCCCAGCATCCCTTCCCCGAGTATCTGCGCACGGGCATCCCGGTGGCTCTGTCGACGGACGACCGCGGCATGTGGGACTCGAACCTGAGCGACGAGTTCTTCGTCGCCACGCGCGAGTTCAATCTGTCCTGGGAGGAGCTCGTCCTGCTCGGGCGCAACTCGTTGCAGTATTCCTTTCTCGACGCACCGACCAAACAACGGCTGCTCGCGGACTACGAGCGGCGCGTGGCGGCCTTTGCAGCGGCGTTCAAGAAGAAGGGGTGGGCGGCTCTCGACGGCGTCCGGCCGGAGAGCTACGGGTTCCTGTGCACGCACTACCAGCTGTGTCAGCCGCCGGGCATCACGTCCCGATAACGCGGCCAGCCTTCGATGAGCGCCTGCACCACACGGTTGCCCACCTGGTAGGCCGCTTCGATGGCCGGCATGCCCTCCTCGGGGTACTCCGCGGTGGTGCTCCACGCCGTGCTCTTGCCCGGCGGCGCCATGGTGTAATTGCTCGCGGTACGCAGCACCAGCACCCGCTTCAAGTCCACGCGCTGCGTCCGCGACAGCCGCCGCAGCGCCGTCAAGGTGCCGCTGTCTTCCATGTTGGACATCATGAAATTGGCATCCCTGCCCGCCTGCAGTTTCACCCAGTCGTTGGCCCATTGGTTCAGATGCTCGCCGTGCCAGTAGGTGCTCGCGGACAGCGAATCGCCGACGGTGACGAAGGGCGGGCGCGTCGCCGCGGGATAGCCCGCGAATTGCCGCCGGAACGCCGCGATGCCGGGACTGTCCGGCACGGGGTGGTCCTTGGTGAGCGCGTAGGCCCACGCCACGAGACCCGCGTCGAGTTCGTAGTGGATGGTGTCGACCGTCCAGCCGCTCGCCGTGTCGTTCGGCTTTTTCGCGCCGAGGGGCAGGAGCCCGTACGGCCAGTCCGCCGGCAGCTCGCGGGCGTCGATCTCGTACAGGAGGTCGCCGTCCACCACGTGCCTGGCCCACGCCGCCGTGCCGAGCGACACGTCGAGCGGGTCGCCGCCCGCGATGCCGGCCACCAGCCAGTAGGCGTGGCTCAGGTCGAAGCGCGGGTCGAGGCCGAGCGCCATGATGGAGGTGCTCGAATTCGTGACGCCGCCGCCCGTGCAGATGAGCAGCAGTCCGGCGTCGTTCATGCGCAGTTCGTATTCGCCGAGCGGGAAGGGCAGCACGCGGTCGAGTTTCTGCCGCTCCACCCAGAGCTGCGCCTCGCCCGGCTTGTCGCCGGTGAGCTTGCCGATCTCGAACATCGTCACTACCACCACCTTCACCGCGATGGCCGGCGCGGAAGACGCGGCCGCGCGCGCCGGACCGGAAACCAGCAGCGCCAAGGTCAGCAGCGCCGGCGCGGCCAGGAGCGCGGCGGCGCCCGGCAGGCGCGCGGCGCAGCCCGCGACCGGCGCCCTCGCGCTCGCCGCGACACCTGCCCACAGGCGCCGGAGCCAGGGCCGGTTCGTCATTTCTGCAAGGCCGTGAAGAAGCTTGCGTCCACCGGCTTGTGCGCGAGGATTTCCTCGCGCGTGAGCCCCTCCATCTCGTGCGGGAACACCAGCCATTGATCCGTCGAGCGAACGTAGTAATCCGGCACCAGGGAGCTGCGATTGCGCGCCGGCTTGTAGTACGCCGTCGCCACCCGGATCTGTTGCGGAAGATTGCGGCGGCAGCGGCGGCGCAGCTCCGCGATCGCCGCTTCGAGGCTGCGTCCGGAGTCGAACACGTCGTCGATCAACAAGAGGCGGTCCTCGGCGTTGAGCACCGACACCAGATAGTCGAGCGCGTGGACGCGGACCTTGGGCGCCTGCTGGTCCATGCCCTCGTACGAGGACGTACGGATCGAGATGTGATCGCAGATGATGCCGTTGAACTCGAGGATTTCCTGCACCGCGATGCCGACCGGAGCGCCGCCGCGCCAGACACCCACCAGGAAGGAGGGCCGGAAGCCGCTGCGCACCACCCGAAGCCCGAGCTCGATCGAGTCCCGCAACAGCGAGTCGGCCGATATGAACGTCTTTTCGATGGCTTCGACAGGCATGCACTGGCTCGCGTTACGGGGACGTGGGCGATGATGCAGAGGATACCGCCGGTGCACAAGGTATGATTCGCGGACGGCCGCCGGCAATCAGGGCCGCCCGTGCCCGAGTCACACCCACAGGATCGGTCGAGACCACGTGAAGCATTCAGACAGGCTCCTGGACTCGCGCAGCGCCATCCTGCCGTTCATCGTCGCCGCGGCGTTTTTTATGGAGTATCTGGACGCGACCATCATCGCCACCGCGTTGCCGCAGATGGCGAAATCCTTCGGCGTCGGACCCAACGAGGTCAGCCTCGGAATGACGGCCTACATGCTCACGCTGGCCGTCTTCATTCCCCTGAGCGGCTGGGTGGCCGATCGTTTCGGTTCGCGCACGGTGTTCGCGGCGGCGCTCGCGGTGTTCGTGCTGGCCTCGGTTCTGTGCGGATTCTCGACGGGTCTCAAGTCCTTCACCGCCGCGCGGGTGCTGCAGGGCCTGGCGGGCGCGATGATGGTGCCGGTGGGACGCATGATCGTGGTGCGCAACACGCCGAAGAACCGGATGATGCACGCCATCTCCACCATCACCTGGCCGGCGATCGCGGCGCCGGTCATCGGACCCACGCTCGGCGGCTTCATCACCACCTACGCATCCTGGCGCTGGATTTTCTTCCTCAACGTGCCGGTGGGCCTCGCCACCCTGGTTGCCATCGCCGCGTACGTTCCCAATCAACGCGACGACGTGAAGCGCCCTCTCGACGTGCCCGGTTTCCTGCTGAGCGGTACGGCGCTCATCTGCGTGATGTATGGCACCGAACGGGCCAGCCACCAGGACGCCGGGGTGCCGGGCGCGGCGGCGCTGATCCTGACCGGCCTTCTGGTCGGACTGGCGGCGCTGTGGCACCTGCGGCGCGCCGAGCATCCGCTGTTGGATCTCGAGCCGCTCGCCATCCAGACCTATTCGGCGAGCGTCCTGTGGGGGTCGGTCAGCCGCATCGGCATCGAAGCGGTGCCCTACCTGTCGCCGCTGCTGTTCCAGATCGGCTTCGGACTGTCGGCTTTCCACTCCGGGCTCCTGCTGCTCGCCACCGCCACGGGCAACCTCGGCATGAAGGCGTTCACGACACCGATCCTGCGAAGGTGCGGTTTTCGCAGCGTGGCCTGGGTGAACGGCATCATCGTCGCCGTGTTCATTTTCGCCTGTGGCTGGCTCACCGCCACGACGCCGCTGCTCTTGATGCTCGCGGTGCTGTTCTGCTATGGACTCGCCCGCTCGCTGCAATTCACCACGCTGGCGACCCTCGTCTACGCCGACCTCGACGATGCGCAGAAGGGCGGCGCGAGCACGCTCTACAGCGTGGCACAGCAGATGACGCTGGGGCTCGGCATTGCCTTCGGCGCGCTGTGCCTGCGCGTCTCCGCAACGCTCGGCGGCGGCACGCGCAGCCTCGCGAACCCCTTCGCGACCACGGATTTTCGCTGGGCGTTCACCGCGGCGGCGGCGGTCAGCCTCGTCTCCGTCGTGGGCTACGTGCGCCTGCCGCAGGAGGCCGGCAGCACGCTGAACGCGCCGCGCGTTCGCCGCGCCCCGCAAAAGCCGCCGGAGCCCGCTGCGTGACCCGCACTCAAGCCTCCCAATGAAGGGCTGGGTGCAACATGTACCACCGTTAAGGCGCGGCGCATCCAAGCGCCGGGCCGCCAGGCCGCCTAAGAAAGCGGCACGCTAAGAAGCGCGACTCAAAGATACCCTGCCGGGCGCCGGTCAGGCGAGCGATTTTGACCCCCGGATGCGCAGAAACGGCACCGTCTCGACGGCCGTTGATGCGCCCGCCGCAGGACGGCGCTAAACTCGACGCCATGCCGGACGTGGATCCTCTGCAACGCTTCGTGGACGCGCAACGCGGCGTCTTCGGGCAGGTGGAAATCGAACTCAAGGCAGGACGCAAACACGGTCACTGGATGTGGTTCGTCTTTCCACAAATGACCGGGCTGGGCCACAGTGCCATGGCCCAAAAATACGGTATCGCCTCACTGGCCGAGGCTGGCGCGTATCTTGCGCATCCGCTGCTCGGGCCCCGTCTGCGCGAGGCGACGAGGTGGGTCGTCGACCTCGATACCGCTTCCATCGGGGTGGTTTTCGGACCTCCCGATGATCTCAAGTTTCATTCCTCGATGACCCTGTTCGCGCGCGCCGCGGCCGACAACCAGATCTTCGAGCACGCGCTGCGCCGGTACTTCGGGTCCGCCTACGACCCGTCGACGCTCGAATTGCTGGGGCGGTGACGCCGCGCCCGAGGCGCCGGTGGGGCGTCGCATTCGCGGTTGTGCCTGCGACTCTCCGCAACGCTCGGCGGCGGCACGTGCAGCCTCGCGAACCCCTTCGCGACCACGGGTCTTCGCCGCATTCGCCGCGGCCCGCAAAAAACGCGGCATCCCGCCTGCTCAGGCGAGCGATTTGGCCCCGAAACCGGCAGCAACCGTACAAGTTATGCGCAGAGTTGAGCGAAATACACACTGACCTTGAGTCCGCCAAGTTCCTCGGAACAGCCGAGAACGATGTTCGCGTGGCAACGCGCGGCGATTTGCCTGGCTATTGCCAGCCCGAGACCGCTCCCGCCGGCCCGCGCATCGCGCCGTCGGTAAAAACGATCGAACACACGCTCCCGGTCCTCCACCGGTATTCCCGGTCCCGAGTCCTCGACGCGTAATTCAGCGCGTGGCAGTGCATGGATGCCTATGCGCACCCTGCCCGCCCGATCCGTGTACTTCACGGCGTTATCGATGAGCGTCGAGCTCAAGATCGCGATTGCTTCGGCATCCCCGCGGACGAGGACTTCGTCGAAGTGGCCGGTGTCGAGCTGCAGACGTTTTTCTTCCGCAAGCGGCATATGGATGGACAGCGAGTTACGCACGGCCCCGGCAAGATTGAACACTTCGGCACGGCGAAGGTCCGCCACGCTGTCTTGGCGGGCCAGGGTCAACAGGCCTTGTGCGAGCTGTAACGTCCGTGAAATTCCGTCCTGCAGTTCGGCCATCGTTTCCCGGACACGCTCAGGAGTCTTCGCCCGTGCCAGCATCTGCCCCTGGAGCTTCATGGCCGTAAGCGGCGTAAGCAGCTCATGCGAGGCGTCCGCAATGAAGGTTCTCTGCATCTTTATGGTCTCCGATACGGCGTGCATCAATTCATTCAGCGCCGAGGCCACCGGCTTGAGATCCGGCGGCAAGCCCATCACCTCGATGGCGGACAGATCCCGCTGCGAACGTCCGCGCAGCGCACGCGTGATCCTCGCCAACGGTTGCAGCCCGTAAAAGACGGCTGTCCATATCATCAAGGCTAGTAGGGGAAGGACCGCCAGCGACGGGCCCAGTGCGCGCAGAGTGATCTTGCGCGCCGCGATGTCGCGGATATCGGCGGGTTGTGCGGCGATGGTTCGTTTACTGCCGCCCCCCACCGCGAACAATCGCCACTGACGACCATCGAGCATGCGCTTCGAGAATCCCGTCGGGATGCTGCGTACGACCCCCAGCAGCGGATCCGGCCGAGGGCCCGAATCGGAAACGGATTCGAAATACGTGGAGACGATCATGTCCTGCTGCGGATTCTCGATCTTGCGGTCGGGCAACGGCGTAGTGGCGGGGGGCCCATTCGCATTCGCGCTCAGCGCGCTGCGCTGCAGTTCCGCATCGAACAAGTCGTCGATCTCATCCTCGATGCGCGAGTAGATCAATAGATAAATGGCCACCTGTGAGAAAAACACGCCCGCGAGCAGCCCGAGCAGCAGCCGAGTACGTAATGATCTCATGGCGCCGGAATGCGGTAGCCGACGCTGCGCACGTTCTCGATGTATTCGTAGCCGATCTTGCGTCGTAACGAATGTATGAAGACCTCCACCGTGTTGCTACCGACGTCTCCGTCCCACCCGTAGAGTTTGTCGCGCAGTTGCTCGCGCGTCATCACCACGCCCGGTCTTTGCAATAAAGCCTCCAGCAAAGAGAATTCTTTGGCGGAGAGCCCGACCTGCCGGCCCTGTTGGACCACCCGGCGTGTGGTGGGATTGAGGCTCAGCTCACGATATTCGAGCACCTCGGTGACGACCCCGGCTCGCCGTCGCATGACCGCGCGGAGTCTTGCCACCAATTCATCGAAATCGAACGGCTTGCACACATAGTCGTCCGCCCCTGCATTGAGTCCCTTGATTCGATCGGCTATCGATTCGCGCGCCGTTACGATGACGATCGGCAGGGAATTACCCTGGTGCCGCAGCTCCGCCAGCACCTTCAGCCCGTCCCGACCGGGAAGCCCCAGGTCGAGGATGGCTGCGTCGTAGCTTTGTTCAGCGCAAATAACCGCCGCCGCATCGCCATCGTCCAGCCAATCGACGGTGAATCCCTCATCGGCCAGGCCGCGACGCAGGGACCAGCCGATCATACGATCGTCTTCCACCAGCAAGATCTTCACGACTGCCGCCGACGGTGAGCAGCAGGGGTTGGCGCTCTTAACGGGAATTTAATTTCCACCTGCCAGTATGCGACCCTGTTCATTGTCCGAGGATGCCCTTCATGCGTCGCCCACATCTCGCCTTCTGCTGCGCTGTCATCCTGGGTGCGCAGGCCGCCCATGCAGAGACCTACGGCATCATCGATAAACTCGCCGTCGGCGGCGCAGGGAAATGGGATTATTTGAGCGTGGATCCGCCGTCCCGGAGGCTGTATCTCTCCCGCGAGACGCATGTCATGGTGGTCGATACCGCAAGCGGCCACGTCGTGGGCGATCTCGCCGACACGCCGGGCGTGCATGGCATAGCGATCGCGGGCGACTTGAGCCGCGGCTACATAAGCGCCGGCAGATCCAATGAGGTGAAGGTCTTTGCTTTGAACACCCTCCAAGTCTTGGAGACGATCCCGGTGGGCTCGAAGCCCGACGCCATTCTTTACGACGAACAGTCTCACCAGGTCTTCGCCTTCAACGGACATAGCAGCGATGTCAGCGTCATCGACGCGAAAACGTCGACCGTGGTGGCCACAATCGACTTGGGCGGCGGCCCGGAATTCGCCCAAACCGACGGTCACGGCACCATTTTCGTCAACATCGAGAACAAGAACGAACTGGCGGCTCTGGACATCCGGCAGCGCAAGGTGACCAGACGCTGGCCACTGCCCGGCTGCAACGGGCCCACGGGTCTCGCGCTGGACGTCCTGCATCACCGAAGCTTTTCGGTGTGTGCGAACGGCCGCATGACGATCTTGGACACCGTCACGGGCAGGGCGATTACGACCCTGCCGATTGGCGCGCATGCGGATGGCGCTGCGTTCGATGGCGAGCGTGCAGATGCCTTCAGTTCCAACGGCGATGGCACCCTGACCGTCGTGCATGAGAGCGATCCGGATCATTTCGCCGTTGCGCAAACCGTCAAGACGGCGCCGGGAGCGAAAACCATTGCCTTGGATGGCGTGTCTCACAAGATATACCTCTCCGCCTCCTCCACAGATCGTGCCTCCGCCCCGCAAGACTCGACCCTTCCGGGCGCATTCGTCGTGCTGGTGGCCGGCTCCACTCCGACTCCAAATCTCTAAATCGTGCCGGGAGTCAGCCGCAGCACGAAGAACTTGAAGTCCTCCGTAAGAAGCTGCGCTTTTCGATTGAGAATGTTGTGCCCGAGCAGCCCCAGCAAGGCGGTCGCGATGCCGCACGCCGTTGCCGCAAGTGCCAGGCCGATCCCGCGGCTGACCTCGGCGGGGTCCGATATCCCCCCCTGCGAAAGGGCGGTGAAGGTCTGCATGATTCCGAGGATGGTTCCCAACAATCCAAGCAACGGGGCGCCTGTGACGATGGTATCGAGCACCCACAGCCGGGCGCTGATCTTCTTGTCGACGTCGATGTACAGTGCCGCGGAGAAATCCTCGAGCTGGCCGCGGGTCACCCCCCGCGAGGCAGCAAGATCGGCATAGCTGACGACCGCCCGCGTGATCGGATCGCTCGGACGTGAATCTTTGGAGGTCACCGGCAACGTGGCATGGCCGGCGCGGACGCTGCGGCCGATTTTGCGCACTTTGAGGCCGAGATACGAAAGATAGAACGCTCGTTCGACGATGACGAAAACGAGGATGGCGACAAAGGCGTATAGAAAATCGAACGCCAGGGCGTGGTAGAGCGGAAAGTTCATGAGTGAAACTCGAGTGTGACCAGGAATGAATGACGCGACTCGCCCGGAAATGCATCGCCCGGAAACGGTGGATACCGTCCCTCTCTGACGATTTCCAAGGCGTGGTGGTCGAGCAGATGGGAGCCTGAGCTGCGGGCGAGTCCGGCGGAGAGCATCATGCCGGAACGATCGAGCGTGAAATTGACGCGAACCTCGCCATGAGGTTTCAGCAGCCGGTATTCCACCGACGTGGGCGCAGTGGTGCGCGAGTCAATATTGCTGCGCAATGAGGTGGCATATTGTAAGTCGATGTTTCCTGACGGCGCGCCGGCGGGCGGCGGGAGTTGGACCGCGGGGTTTTGTCGTGACTCTTGCCCCGCCGACAGATCTGCCGGCGTGGTTACCACGGCGGCCATGAGAGGCGGTGCGATGGGACGCTGAGCTTCGCGATGCAGGATCGGTCGTGCCGCTTTGGGCTGCTCGAGCATGGGAGGTTGCGGCACAGGCGGGGAAGGCTCGGGCGGCGCGGGCTCGGCCGTCAGGGCGACCTCGATGGACTGTGAGGCGGCGGGCGGTGGGGCCGGGACGGCATGGGGAGCAGCCAGCCAAAACGCTACCATCGCCGCGGTCAGGGTGAACGCGAGGCTGTGACTCACTGTCTCCGGGGTGGGCCGAGCCAATGGACCTACTTCGCCCTGGTCGTGATCGCCGTTGCCGCCACCCCGCCTTTCTGCAGCGCTCCAAGAACGTCGACCACCGTCTGCAGCTGGCTGGCCTGATCCCCGGCGATGATCACTGCGATCTTGGACTGCGAGTTCAGATTGTGGAGCAACGTCGGCAGTTCCTCGACGGTGGCCGCATTGCCGTCGAGGTATATCCCACCTTCTTTCGTGATGGTGATCGTCACGCGCCGCGGCTCGTCGAGCCGACTGGCCGCGCTCGATTGCGGCAGCGCCACTTTCAGTCCCAGCGCGGGAAGGACGTGAATGCTGATCAGCACGAAGAATACGAGCAGGAACATCATCACGTCGATCATCGGAATGATTTCTATGCGGACCGGCTTGTAGGGTCGCAACGGCCAGGTCCTCATTTGCCGGCTCCTGCAGCAGTCCGCACGGCGAACAGGGGCCCCATGTCGACGACCCCGGCCCCCCGATCGGCCGCGTGACCCAAATATTCGTCGATGCCGAACGCAGCCTCCGTGGTTCGGAGCAGGGAGTAGTGATTGTAGGGCGTCGGATCGACAACGCCGTGCTCGCCATGGTTGCTGATCACGATGGTGGGTATTCTGCCCCCGCCAAAGTTTGCGGCGCTGGCAGGATCGTACCCACAACAACCCTGCGGACCCTGATTGCGCTCGGCCTTGCCGTTCTCGTCGAAGGTGATGACGATGGCGACGTTTTCCTTTTTTTGCCACACGCTGGACTGCATTATTTTGTCAACCAGTTCACCGACCATCCTGTCGCCCCGCTTGATCAAGCCGGCGGTGTTCGATTTGCGACAGTCCTCCGGCGTCTGCGGGCCCTCTTCCCGACCATGCATTTCATTGCATTGATTGGGCACTATGTGCGCGTAGTTGGGCATCTTGCCCGCGGCCAGGTCAGCGTAGAGTGCGTCGAAGCCGACGATTTTCCGTGCCCGCTGCGGATCGTTCTGCACGTGGGTGAAAGTCATGAAGCCGTTGTGCTTCACCGCGTAGATTTCCGCCGGCACGCCCGGTTGATCGCTGGCCGGCCAGCGCGCCACGCCGGAGCCAGCGGCAGGAATGCTTTCCATGTACCCCTTCCAGCTCAAGCCCCGCTCGTTCAATTGGTCGATGAGACTGCGCTGCGAAACGGTGTGATCCACGTACCCGGTTTTGTCCGCGCCGGGACAATACACGTCTTTGCTCTTCGGCTTGCAATAGAAGGCATCGTCGTCATGGATCCCAAAGGTGTCGCCACCGAGCATGGCCACGTAATTCCCCTCGCTGGGATGCACTTCGGCATAAAACTGGGTTGCAAGTCCGTATTCGCGCGCCAGACGGTTGATGTTCGGGGCAATCGACTGCTCGCCGATGATTTCGACGTAGCTTCGATTTTCCTCAATGATCAAAAAGATGTGTTCGTATCGCGGCACGGCGGTCGGCGCTTCGGCGGAATGAGCTGCCGTCACCGGACCCATGCCACCCATGGCCGACACGGCGGCTAGCGCGGCGGCCAGACGGTTGAGAACTTTCATCATGCGTGCGCTTTCAGAAAAAGCTCATGCGGACGCCTGCCAGCAACGTGACGCCGTAGAACTCGCGTTGGATCGGCCGGCTGTCGCTACGGCCCTCCGTGAACTCCAGCGGCGTGTTCAGAAGATTCTTCGCATCGAAATACAGTTTGACTGAGGGTGCGATCTTATAGCTCGCACCCAGATCGAGGGTGGTGCGATGGCGTGAATAGACGTCGAGGGAGTCCCCGGCCGTGCTGCCGAAGGCAAAGAGACTCTGACCGACATACCCGGCTCCCAGGCGCACTTGCACGGGATCCTTCTCATAGAACCCGGCTGCATTCCAGGTAACTTTGGCCGTGGACGGCAGCAGGCCGGTGGTTCCTGGGTGAATTTCCGCCTTGGAATCCACCAGGGTGAAGTTGCCGCTGATTCCGAACCCATCGAAGGGTGCCGCCAGCATTTTGAATTGCTGCTGATATTGGCCTTCGAGGCCGTCCGCGTGCGCGGGACCGTTGCTATAGCTCTGCACGGTGGTAATGGTGCCCTCGAGCCCCGGCAACGGGTAGCTCGACTCGATTTCCTGCGAAAGGAGAATGTAGTCGCGGAACCATTTATAGAAAACACCGGCCGATGCGATCTGACCATCCCCCGGATACCATTCGAGGGTGGCGTCGAGATTCTGACCGAGGGTGGGCTTCAGCGCCGGGTTGCCCACGGTGACGGCGGCGTCGGCGATGCTGAAGGAGGCGCCCGGCGTGACCTGTTGAAATCCCGGCCGGGCGATGCCGCTCGAATACGTGGCGCGGGCAATCAAATTATCGAGCACCTTGTATCGTGCCTGCAACGTCGGAAAGACGTTCGTATAGGCGCTCTTCTGCGTGGCGGGCGTATTGACGTCGGTGTCACTGTTGTAAAGGTTGCCTTGATAGGTTGCGCGGGTCGATTCGACGCGAACTCCCGCCAGCAGTCCGAGATTGCCGAAGTTGCCCGAGTACTGCGCATATTCCGCAAAGACGTTTTCGCGATCATCGGTGTTGCCCGATGCATCGGCTGCGGCATCGTCGCCGACGGTACCGAGCGTGCCATTGGCGAGGTTGCGCACCGACACCAGGCTGATCTCGGGACCGATGGCGTAGTTGTTGTTGTAGTAGACCGTGCCGGGGCCGTAGGTGGCCGAGGCCAGGGAGATCGTGCCGTTGGGCGAAAACTCCGGCGAGGTGGACTCGTTCGTTCTGTGCCGTTCGCGCACCGAGATACCGACTTTCAACTGCCCGCTGTCGGCGCCCGGCAAGGGAATGGTGGCATCCAGCACTGCGGAAGTCTCGCCATCGTGCGCGTAGGATTGACCCAGGCTGATGTCGTCCAGGGTGTAGTTGGCCGGGTTGGCGGGATTCGTTCCATCCAGCGTGCTGAACCGGGGGTAACGCGGATCGGTGCTGTTATAGGCGACGGCCACGGAATTCGGGTCGCTCCAGGTACTACCGTAGGTGGTGGAGACGCGGTCGGTACCCAGCGCAAATGATGCGTGGTAGTCGAGCTTGAACGCACTGAAGACGCTGCTGCCGCCCACGACTCCCAGACTGTTTTGAATGCGTTCGGTGGAATCCGTCGTTTTTTGTTGAAGCGTGGCAGCGGAGGCCACGAACCCGTTCGGATTGTTGGGGTCTTGAATGCAGCTGGGCAAAGGCGTGCAGCCGGTATCCGAATCGAGATCCTTTAACACGAGATAGTGTTTGTTGGCGGTCTCGAGGTATCCCGAATAGAGAAAGCGCAGATACAGGCTGGTGGATTCGCTCGCCTTGGCATCGAAATTGGCCGCAAGTCCATAGCGTTTACGGTGATATTCATAGCGGCGAAATTGTAGGTTGCTCAACACTTTGTCGGGGACGCCGCTCGATTGTTGATCGGTGTAGCTTTCTTCCACATCGTCGACACCCCTCGAGTCTTCATGGTAGACGGCGGTGACGACAGCGCTCAGAGCATTGGCGCCGCTGAACAGCCCGCCGATGCCGTCCCCGCCGTCGAAGCCACGGCCAAAACTCACTTCCCCGTGATACACGGGGGTCCTTCGCAACGGTTCGTAGCCGGAACCGAAGTCTGCGTCCAGGAAGGGCGCGCCGCCGTGCTCCGCCCCGGTCCGCGGCACCAGGTTGACCGACCCGCCAAGGGCCTCGGCGTCCATGTCGGGCTGCAAGGTTTTGGTCAGTTCCACCCCGCCGATGATTCCCGTAGGAATCGTATCGAAAGCGACCGCGCGGCCACCACCGAACGGAGAGGACGGATTCGACGCGGGCAGGCGTACCCCGCCGTAGGTGGTGCCGTTAAGATCGGAGTCCAGGCCTCGTATGCTGATGAAACGCCCTTCACCGCTGTCGGTCTCGAGCGATACGCCGGGCATCCTGCCCAATGCCTCCGCCGTGTTAATGTCCGGCAGTTTGATGATTTCGCTCAACGGCTGGACTTCGATGAGATTCGGCGCCTGTTTTTTCATCTCGATCGCATCTGCGCGATTGATCGTCGAGTTCGGCACGATCTGTTGGTCGCTCTGCTCGTTGGAGGCTCCCGTGCTCACCCGGCCGATGTCGGTGGCCTGGTTGGCATCCGACGGGGGCGTTTCGGTGTTTGCATTGGCTGCGCCATACAGAAGCACGGCAGCAACGGCCGTCAAGGCCGTGCCGGATTTGCGTATCCACATATCGCATCCTCGAGAAGGGTTCTAACCGGACACCAATGCCGGCTTTGTGAGTGCTTCGCTCTGCAGGCATGTTACGTTTTCAATATGACAACACGTTGAAATGCTCAATACTGGGGAGAGGGAGTTGCGGGCGTCCCGATCGGTTTTAAGCACTTGAAATGGTTTGCCGAAAGCACCGGTGAGTCCGCCAGGAGCGGAGGGGCCGCTGGGCGACTCTTAAGATGCCTTAAGGTGTGCGGTGCTCGGCGGGTCTAGCAACCCCGAGCGGGCGTCAGCGTTACGGCTTGCTCAGCGGCGCTGCCTGGGCCGCGCGCAGGGGCAGCCGCACCGATACCCGCGTACCGTGCGGGCGCATCGCCGTGATGGACAGCTGCGCGCCGATGGTCTGCGCGCGGTAGCGCATGGTGCGCAGACCGAAACCGTGGGTGACGCAGTCGACTGTGCCGATGCCGTCGTCGCTGACCTCGACGACGAGTTCATCGTCGGCGACCCGGGTGGAGATCTCCGCCCGCGCGGCGTGGGCGTGACGGGCGATGTTGGTGATCGCCTCCTGCGCGATCCGGTAGAGATGATCCGAAGTCGTCGCGTCGAGGCCGCCGAAGTGATGCGGACTCGGCGTGAAGACGATCTCGACGCCCGCCCACCGGCGTGCATGCGACGCCAGGTTCTCCAGCGCCGAGCTGAGACCGCCGCCGTCCAGCGTGCCCGGCGCGAGACCGTGGGCCAGCAGCCGGGTACTTTCGATGGCGCCGGTGATGATGTGCATTACCCGGTCGATGTCGCCGGAAGAGACCTCGACGCCGCGAACGATTTTCGTATGGTAGGCGCGCAGCAGAAGACTCGCGCCGGTCAACACCTGGCCGAGTTCGTCGTGCAGGTCGTTGCCGATCCTGCGCTGCTCGCGGTTGACCGACTCGAACATCTGTTCCATGAGCACCTTGCGCTCGGTGATGTCCTCCGCCATGCCGATGACGCCGGTCACCCGTCCCGTCGCGGCATCGCGCAGGGGTTCGGCGGCCATCCGCAGCCAGCGGCGCTGCCCGGTGGCTGCGACCACCCGCAGTTCCAGGGTGGCGGTGGTGCCCGCCGCCACCTCCGCCAGGCATTTCACGGCCGCCGCCTCGTCGCGCGGATCGATGAAGCTGCGCCAGCCGCGACGGTTCACCTCGTCGCGTTCACAGCCGAAGATTTCCGCGAACTGGTCGTCCGCCCAGGTGAATTCGACCTGACCGCCGGGCTCGAGCCGTGCTTCGAACACGTACCCCTGCACGAGCCGGGCGAGCGTCCGATAACGCTCTTCCGTCTGGCGTGCCGGCAACGGCATATTACTCAAGGCAGCAGGGCGGCATGCTTCATCCGCGGCAGCACATGGCGGGCGAACAAGTCGCACTCGGCGGCATGCGGATAGCCCGAGAGAATGAATGCATCGATGCCGAGCGCCTGGTAGGCGCGCAGTTTTGCGAGAACTTGATCCGGGTCGCCGACGATGGCCGCTCCGCATCCCGACCTCGCCCGTCCGATCCCGGTCCACAGGTTCTCCTCCGCGTAGCCATCCTCGTCGGCGCCATCGCGCAGTTCGAGTTGACGCAGAACCCCCTGCGACCCGCTGTCCAACGACTTGTCGCGGATCGCCGCACCAGTGGCGTCGTCGAGCTTCGAGATCATGCGCCGCGCTGCATTACGCGCCTGCGCCTCCGTGTCACGCACGATCACGTGCACGCGATAGCCGAACCTCAAGGAACGCCCATGGCGCGCTGCACGTGACTTCATGTCGGTGATGAGGTCCCGCACCGCAAACATGCGATCCGGCCACATGAGGTAGACGTCCGTCGCACGTGCGGCGGTCTCGCGCGCCGGTTCGGACAAACCACCGAAGTAGAACAGCGGAGACGAGGCAGATTTACTCGAGATACGCGGCGGGTCGAGCCGCAACCGATAAAACTCGCCCTGGAAGTCCACCGCCCGGCCCGCGAGCAGATCCCGCAGCACGGTCATGCACTCCAAGGTGCGTCGATAGCGTGGCTCGCCGGCCAGCGACTCGCCCGGCAGGTCGCTGGAAATGATGTTGACGCTGAGCCGGCCGCCCAGCATCTGGCCGAGTGTCGCCAACTGGCGCGCCTGCTGCGGCGGCCACATTTCGCCGCAGCGGATGGCCGCCAGCATTTTGATCGATTTGAGCAGAGGTGCCATCGCGGCGGCGAACGCAATGGTATCGATCCCCAGCGCATAGCCGGAAGGCAGTAGAATGTTGTCCAAGCCGCCGGCTTCGGCGGTCAACGTGATGTCGCGGCAGTGGGTGTAGCTCGAACGCAAGCCGGCGTCCGGTACGCCCAGAAACTCATAGTCGTCGTCGCACAAGGCGGCAAACCAGCCGACTTCGCAACACTGCGCAGGATTACTCATGGCAACGGCGCCTGCCGGGACGCCGCCAGCACGGTATACCAATCCGCCCGCGTGAGGCGAACATCGAGAGCACGTACCGCTTCGCTCAGGTGTTCGACATTCTGACTGCCGATCAGCGGGATGGGGCGCGCGGGATGTGCCATGACCCAGGCCAGCGCCACGGCGCCTCGCCCGACGTGCTCCCGTCGCGCGAGATGATCGAGCGCCGCGCGCACCGCCCGCAAACGCAGGTCGTCGCCCGTCGCATTGTCGCCCAGGCGGCCGCCGGCCAGCGGCGACCAGGCGAATACCGCCATGTTGCGCTCGACGGCCTGGTCGAGCACACCATCGAGCAGCGGTTCGATGCTCAGGGCGGACAGTTCCGGCTGGTGGCTGGCGAGTGCGAAAGGCAGGAACGCCTGCAGAGCCGCGGTCTGCGCGGCGTTGTAATTCGAAACGCCGGCGGCCCGAATCTTGCCCGAATCGCGCAGCTTCACCAGGGCTTCGGCAACTTCCCGGGGGTGCGTCAAGACGTCGGGCCTGTGGATCTGATAGAGGTCGATGACGTCGGTGTTGAGGCGGCGCAGCGATGCCTCGCACGCCGCGACGAGATGGCGGGCGCTCGAATCGTAGGGTATGCCGGGAACGATGCCGCCCTTGCTGGCGAGAACGATACCGGCCCGCAGGCCGCGGTCGGCTTCGAAGACCCGGCCCAGCAACGTTTCGGCGGCACCGAACGGCTCGCCGCTGTCGAGTCCGTAGACATCGGCCGTATCGAACAACGACAGACCGCGCTCGAGGGCAGAGCGTACCTGCCGGTCGGCGGCTGCGAGGTCGGAGCCTTTGAAACGCCACATGCCCCACGCCAGCGGGGGAACCTCGATGCCGGAGGAGCCGAGTGGACGGGGTCCCGCCAACGTCAAGGTATCGCTGCGACTTTGCGCCATATTCGTTCTTCTCCGCTATGCTGGTCTCACCAGAAAGGATGATACCGCCAATGAGAGTGGGTTTTGTCGGCACCGGCTTGATGGCTCAGGAACACATCCGCAATCTTTTGCTGATGCCGCAGGCACAGATCGTTGCGCTGGCCGACCCGGTGCAATCATCGCTCGATTGGGCGAAACGCACCCTCGGCGCACAGGCCGCCGGCGTCGAGACCTATCACGACGGGGCCGCGATGCTCCGCGGTACAGAGCTCGATGTCGTGGTGATCGCCTCGCCGAACCACACGCATGCCGAGGTGCTCGAGCCCTTGCTCGGGACGAATCTGCACATCCTGTGCGAGAAGCCGCTGGCAACCACCCTGCGGGACGCCCGGCGCCTCGTGCAACTCGCCGGGCAGCATCGCGGCGTTTTCTGGGTGGGTATGGAATATCGTTTCATGCCGCCGGTCGCGCGCTTCATCGAGCAGACGGCGATGGGCAAAATAGGTCGCCTGACACGGATCGCGATGCACGAACATCGCTTTCCCTTTCTGCACAAGGTCGGCGAATGGAACCGGTTCAATCGCAACACCGGCGGCACCATGGTCGAGAAATGCTGTCACTTCTTTGATCTGATGCGCGTGATCGCGCGCGCCGAACCGGTCCAGGTGTTCTGCTCGGGCGCGATGGACGTCAATCATCGCGAGGAGCGCTACGACGGCCGGATGCCGGACATTCTGGACAATGCCTTCGCCGTGGTCGATTTCGACAACGGCGTGCGCGCCTTGCTGGATCTATGCATGTTCGCAGAGGGCTCCGAGGAACAGGAACGGCTCACCGCCATCGGCGATGCGGCCAAGCTCGAGGTCACCATACCCGGCGCCGTCCTCGAATTCAGCCCGCGTGTCCCCCAGGGCGGCGCGAAGCGGCTGCAACGCGACCATGTCGAGGTCGACCCAGCGGCGCTCGCGGCGGGCCATCATCACGGCGCGACCTTCTATCAATGGCTTGCTTTCTTCGACGCCGTCGCAGGCCGGGGGCCGGTGGCGGTGACCGCCATGGATGGATTGAAGGCGGTCGTCATGGGTCTCGCCGCGGAGCGAAGTGCGGCCGAGAAACGTGTCGTCGAGATTTCGGAATTCTCAGTTTGTGATTGATCCCGCGACGGCGAGCAGCACGCCCCGTCGCCACGTGCTGCTCGCGCTGTTGATCGCGGGCACCGTGATCAACTACGCCGACCGCCAGATCATCGCCCTGTTGAAGCCGCTCATCGGTCTCGACCTTCACTGGAGCGACGCCCAGTACGGGCACCTGGCATCGGCGTTCCAATTTGCGACCGCGTTCGGCCTGCTGTTCGCCGGCTGGATCGTCGACCGCATGGGCATACGCTGGGCAAATCCGCTCGCCGTCGGCGCATGGAGTGTCATCTCGATGGGCCAGGCGCTGGCCCGGACACTCCTGCAGTTCGGTGCGATGCGTGTGGCGCTCGGCGCGGCCGAGGCGCTGGGCACGCCGGTGATGGTCAAATCGATTGCGACCTGGTTTTCTGCCCGCGAGCGATCCCTCGCGTTCGGCGCCATGAACGCCGCCAGCACCACCGGCGCCATCCTGACGCCTCTGCTCGTCCCGCCGCTGGCCGCCACGCGCGGCTGGCGCAGCGCCTTCTTCGTCGTGGGTGCCGTGGGGCTGCTGTGGGTGCTGGTCTGGCTGGTGGCGGCGCGCGGAGTCACCGACTCGGGCGAGTACACGGCCACCGCGCCCGCACGTCCCACCGCGCCCGCGCCCGCAC
>CAZZYJ010000007.1:0-14318 GCA_964658215.1 uncultured Steroidobacteraceae bacterium
CCTGAAACGGCTCTCCGCGCAGCTGATAGGCGAGCGTTTGAAGTTCATCGCGGGCGCCGAAGCCCTGCAGTTCGAGGCTCCCGCGATGACGCTGCTGGCGCGTGCCGCGGACGGCAGCATGCGGGATGCCCTGAGCCTCCTCGACCAGCTCATCGCCTTCGGTGGCGGCGCGTTGAACGAGGCCGACACACGCGCCATGCTGGGCACCATCGATCGCGGGCACGTGGCCAGGATCATCGACGCCCTGGCGCGCCAGGACGGGCCGGCGTTGCTTGCCGAGGTGCAGGAGCTCGACCGGGATGCGCCGGATTACGATCGTGCTCTGACGGAGCTGGCCGCCTTCCTGCAGCGCATCGCCATCGTGCAGGTGGTCCCCGACGCGGCCGACCAGGACGAGGCGTTCGAGGCCGACGTGCTCATGCGGCTCGCCGCAGCGCTCGCCCCGGAGGACGTACAGCTCTACTACCAGATAGCACTGGCGGGTCGGCGCGATCTTTCGATGGCGCCGGAGCCCCGGCTCGGTTTCGAGATGAGTCTGCTGCGCATGCTGGCTTTTCGCCCCGATACGGGCGAGGCCGTGACGGCCGCGCCGAGCCCGTCGCAGCGCCGTCCTGTGCCGGCGCGGAGTGCGCCGCCCCCTCCCGGCAGCGCGCCCGCCGCGCCGGAGCCCACGACCCCACCCCGGTCCGTGCCGGCCGCGGCCGGTCAGCACCCCGTCACGCCGGGCACGGTGGTTCCACGACCGGCGCCGTCCGCCGTCGCGCCGGTTCCTGCCTTCATCGACGCGGGCACCTGGCCGGCGGTGGTCGAGGGCGCGGGCTTGAGCGGCATGGTGCGTCAGTTCGCGCTCAATTGCATACCGGCGGCGTTGGAAGGAGACGTGCTGCGTCTGCAGCTGGATGGGCCCGCCAACGATCGTCGCACGCGTCAGATCGAGGACCGGCTCGCGCAGTGTTTGTCCGCCTACCTGGGTCGTGAGATCCGGCTGATGTTCGAGGTGGCCGGCGCCGCGCTGGAGACGCCGGCCCGGCAACGTGCCCTCGCCGAGCAGGACAGGAAGGTGCGCGCCGCGTCCGCGTTCGAAGACGATCCCGTGGTCAAGGGGTTGCGGGAGCGCTTCGGCGGCGAAATCGACCCGGCGTCCGTGAAGCCGACGAATTAGTCTAGGAGACCGAGCATGATGAAAGGTGGACTGGGAAATCTCATGCGCCAGGCGCAGCAGATGCAGGAAACCATGCAGAAGGCGCAAGCCGAACTCGCCGATCTCGAGGTGGCGGGGGAGGCCGGCGCCGGCATGGTGAAGATAGTCCTGAACGGACGTCACGAAGCGAAGACCATCACCATCGAGCCGAAGCTGCTGAGCGAGGACAAGGACATGCTCGAGGATCTCGTGGTGGCGGCGATCAACGACGCGGTACGCAAGATCGCGGCGCGCAGCCAGGAAAAGTATGCCGGCCTCATGTCGGGGCTCAATCTGCCGCCTGGAATGAAACTGCCCTTTTGAAATACACGCCGACACTGGCGCGCTTGATCGATTCGCTGCGCTGTCTGCCGGGCGTGGGTCCGAAATCGGCGCAGCGCATGGCCTTCTATCTCCTGGAACGCGACCGCGAGGGTGGCCGGGTGCTCGCCCAGGCGCTGGCGGACGCGCTCGGCAACGTCGGCCACTGCAAGCGGTGCCGCATGCTGACCGAGAGCGAGCTGTGTGCGATCTGTGCCTCGACGCAACGCGACGTGGCTCAGCTGTGCGTGGTCGAGTCGCCGGCGGACGTCGTGGCCATCGAGCAGTCAGGCGGCTTCCACGGCCGTTATTTCGTGCTCATGGGTCATCTGTCGCCGCTCGACGGCGTCGGCCCCGCCGAACTCGGGCTCGATGAGTTCGAAGCGGTGCTCAAGCGCGGCGAGGTCCGGGAGGTGATTCTCGCGACCAACCCCACGGTGGAGGGCGAGGCCACGGCGCACTATCTCGGCGAACTCGCCCTGCGCCTGGGTCTGCGGGCCTCGCGCATCGCGCACGGCATCCCGGTGGGCGGTGAGCTCGAGTACGTGGACGGCGGCACGCTGGCGCACGCCCTGGCCGGGCGCACCCTCGTTTCCTAGCCGGCAAACTCTTCGTACAACCGCAGCAGCCGACGGTAGCTTTCGTAACGCCGGGGGGCGACTGCGCCGCTCAGCATCGCGCCACGCACGGCGCACCCGGGCTCTGCCATGTGGCGGCAGTCGTTGAACCGGCATTCGATGCTGCGCTGGTGAATCTCGACGAAACCGCGTTCGGCGGCTTTCACGAGGTGGGCGGGCGGTGCGAAATCGCGAACCCCCGGCGCATCGACGATGGCGGTGGCGGCATCCAGGGCATACCGGCGCGCGGTGGTCGTGGTGTGCCGCCCCTCGTCGTCGCGCGTGAGCGCGGAGGTCTGCGCCGCCGCCCCCGGTACCAGCGCGTTGACGATCGAGGATTTGCCGACGCCGGATTGGCCCACGAGCAGGGTGACGCCGCCGGCGAGGAACGCGGCGAGCTCGACGCAGCCCGCGCCGGACTGCGCGGCGATTTCGAGGCAGGGCAGGCCCACGGCGCGGTACACGCCGAGTTCCCCCTGCAGCGCCTCGATGCCGAGATCGCTCTTGTTGATCAGCAGCACCGCCGCGAGGTCGATGAGTTGCGACCCCGCCCAGTACCGGTCCACGAGGAACCAGTCGGGCGCGGGCTCGGGCGCCGCGACGATGGCCAGCCGGTCGATGTTCGCCGCCACGGGCTCCGGCCGGCCGCGGGAGTCGATGCGTTCGATCAGGTTGCGCCGCGGTTCGATGGATTCCACCGACGGTCCGTCGGCGGAGGGCGGGTAGCTCCAGGTGATGCGGTCCCCGCACACCACGCGCTGCCTTCTCCCCTTCAGAGAACAGTGGATGGTGGCGTCGGCGGTCTGCACCAGCACCCCCCTTCCGTAACTTGCGAGCACGACACCGCCGCCGCTGCGTTGCGTCGCCGCGGGCTCTGCTACCATCGTCGCTTTAACATGCCGAACACACGATGAAATCCTCCGACAACCTGATTTGGATCGACCTCGAGATGACGGGCCTCAACCCCGAAACCGATCTCATCATCGAAATCGCGACGATCGTAACCGACAAGTACCTCAATGTGCTCGCCGAGGGCCCGCTGTTCGCGGTCAGGCAGAGCGCCGCCGTGCTCGACGCCATGGATGAGTGGAACCGCAAACAACACGGCGGCTCGGGCTTGAGCGCGCGCGTCCTCGGCAGCGAGGTCGACACCGGGCGCGCCGAGCGCGAAACGTTGCAGTTCCTGGAGTCGTATGTGGAGCGGGGGCGCTCACCGATGTGCGGCAACAGCATCTGTCAGGACAGGCGCTTCCTGGCCCGCCTCATGCCCTCGCTGGAACGCTTCTTTCACTACCGAAATCTCGACGTGAGCACGCTCAAGGAACTCGCGCAGCGCTGGGCCCCGCACGTGGCGCAGGCGTTCCAGAAGTCCTCGAGCCATCTTGCGCTGGACGATGTGCGCGAATCCATTCGTGAACTGCAGTTTTACCGGGAACGCCTGCTGCGACCGTTCTGAGGCGACCCCGCCGGGTCAGGCGGGCGTGGCACCCGCCAGGAACATCCAGGTCTCCACCACGGTATCGGGGTTCAGGGATACGCTGTCGATGCCCTGATCGACCAGCCAGAGTGCGAGTTCCGGATGATCGGAGGGGCCCTGACCGCAGATGCCCACGTATTTTCCCTGCGCCTTGCAGGCTTTGATGGCAAGCGACATGAGCGCCTTGACGGCATCGTCGCGCTCGTCGAAGAGCTTGGCGACCACCCCTGAATCCCGGTCGAGGCCGAGGGTCAGCTGCGTCATGTCGTTCGAGCCGATGGACATGCCGTCGAAGTATTCGAGGTAGCGGTCGGCGAGCACGGCGTTCGTCGGCAGTTCGCACATCATGATGTGCTTCAATCCGTTCGAGCCCCGCGCGAGGCCGTTCTCGGCGAGCAGCTCCGTGACGATCTTCGCCTCGGTCAGCGTGCGTACGAACGGCACCATCACCTGCACGTTGGTCAAACCCATCTCGTCGCGCACGCGCTTCAAGGCGCGGCATTCGAGTTCGAAGCAGGGGCGAAACACCTTGTCGATGTAGCGTGAGGCGCCGCGAAAGCCGAGCATCGGATTCTCTTCGTGCGGCTCGTAATGCTTGCCGCCGATGAGATTCGCGTATTCGTTCGATTTGAAATCGGAGAGGCGCACGATCACCGGTTCGGGCGCGAACGCCGCGGCGATCTGCGCGATGCCCTCGGTCAACTTGTCCACGTAGAAACTCACCGGATCGGCATAGCCCGCGATCTGCTGGGTGATGGTGTCCTTGAGCTCGGCCGTCTGTTTGTCATATTCCAGCAGGGCGCGCGGATGCACGCCTATCATGCGGTTTATGATGAACTCCAGCCGCGCGAGTCCCACACCCTTGTTGGGAATTCCCGCGAAATCGAAGGCGCGGTCGGGATTGCCCACGTTCATCATGATCTTGACCGGGATGTTCGGCAGCGAGTCCAGTTCGATGCTGCGCTCGTCGTATTCCAGCATGCCGTCGTACACGTAGCCGGTGTCGCCTTCCGCACACGAGACGGTCACAGGCTGATTCTCGGCGATCGCCGTGGTGGCCGTGCCGCAGCCCACCACGGCAGGAATGCCGAGTTCACGCGCGATGATGGCCGCATGACAGGTCCGGCCGCCACGATTGGTGACGATGGCGGAGGCGCGCTTCATGACCGGCTCCCAGTCGGGGTCGGTCATGTCCGCGACCAGCACGTCCCCGGCGCGCACACGCGACATCTCCTTCACGTCCTTGATGATGCGCGCAGGACCCGCGCCGATGCGCTGACCGATGCTCCGGCCGGTGATGACCAGGTTCGACCGCGCCTTCAACGTGAACCGCTGGATGGAGCGCCCGGCACGGCTCTGCACGGTTTCGGGCCGTGCCTGGAGAATGTAGATCTTACCGGTATCGCCATCCTTGCCCCATTCGATGTCCATCGGCGCACCGTAGTGCTCCTCGATGATCAGCGCCTGCCGCGCAAGATCGGCGATGTCCGTCTCGTCCAGGGAGAACCGCTGGCGGTCGGCGCGGGCCACCTCCACCGTGCGTACCCGCTCCTTGGAGCCGGGCTGCGCATAGATCATCTTGATCGCCTTGGTGCCGAGGTTCTTGCGCAGCACCGCGCGACGCCCCGCGCGCAGCGCGGGCTTGTAGACGTAGAACTCGTCGGGGTTGACGGCCCCCTGTACCACCGTTTCGCCCAGGCCATAGGCGGAGGTGATGAAGACCACGTCGCGGAAGCCCGAGTCCGTATCCAGGGTGAACATGACGCCCGCGGCACCCAGGTCGCTCCGTACCATGTGCTGCACGCCGACCGACAACGCCACGGCGTTGTGATCGAACTTGCTGTGCACCCGGTAGGCGATGGCCCGATCGTTGAACAGGGACGCATACACCTCGTGCATGGACGACAGCAGATGGTCCTCGCCGCGCACGTTCAGGAACGTCTCCTGCTGGCCGGCAAAGGACGCTTCCGGCAGGTCCTCCGCCGTGGCCGAGGAGCGCACCGCGACGGCGAATTCCGGGCCACTCCCCATCCTGCGATAGGATTCGAGCACCTCGTCGTTCAGGCGCGCCGGGAAGGGCGTCGCCAGCATCCAGCCGCGGATCTGTTTGCCGACCACGGCGAGCCGCTCCACGTCATCCACGTCCAGGGGATCGAGCGCCGCGCGTATGCGCTCGGCGAGGCCGTCCTGGGCGAGGAAATCGCGGTAGGCATGGGAGGTGGTCGCGAAGCCCCCGGGCACCGACACGCCGAGTCCCGCGAGACCCGAGATCATCTCGCCGATGGACGCGTTCTTGCCGCCCACCAACTCGACGTCTTTGTTCTTCAATTGTTCAAACGGGATGATGTAAGGCTTCATAACTGATTGCTTGTCCGGAGATACTTAAAATGAAACACTGCCCGCGAGCGTGCCAGAAATCCAGGGGTTACCGTGATAAAAAGAACCGTGTTTTTTGTGTCCGATCAGACCGGCATCACTGCGGAGACGATGGGACACAGTCTTATGACACAGTTCGACGGATTTGAATTTCGACAGGTGACTGTGCCATTTATCTCCACGGTTGACAAGGCAATCGAGGCGGTGCGCAAAATCGATCTGACCGGCAAGGAGGAGGGCATACGGCCCATCGTTTTCAGCACCCTGGTGCAGGAGGACGTACGCAACGTCGTGCGCGGAAGCACGGGTTTTTTCCTGGATTTTTTCGATCCGTTCCTAGCACCGCTCGAGACCGAACTCAAGGCGCAATCCTCGCATTTGACGGGAAGAACGCATCGCATGGCGGATACCCACGCCTACGCGATGCGCATCGATGCGACGAATTTCGCGCTGGCGAACGACGACGGTTCGGTGCTGCGGGACTACGAGCGCGCCGATGTCATCCTGGTGGGCGTGTCGCGCTCGGGCAAGACTCCCACGTGCCTGTATCTCGCCATGCAATACGGGATTTTCGCGGCGAACTATCCGCTCACCGAAGAGGACCTGGAATCCCGCAAGCTGCCGCCCGCGCTGGAAATGCATGCCGCAAAGCTGTTCGCGCTGACCATCAAGCCGGACCGGCTGCAACAAATCCGCAACGAGCGCCGTCCGGACAGCCGCTATTCGTCGCCCCGGCAGGTGGCGTTCGAGGTGCGCGCCGCCGAGTCGCTCTTCGACAGAAACGGCATTCCCGTCATCGACGCCACCGAATGCTCGATCGAGGAGATCTCCACCCGCATCCTGGACCGCACCGGGATCGAGAGGCGCTTGCGCCCCTGACATTCGCCGTGTGCGTGGTATAGTCGAAATCATGATTGCAGACCAATGGGTTCAAACATCATGGCGGGCTCAGCCTGGCAGCTTCGTCAGTCTGATGACTTTGTATGAAAGCAATTTCGTGCGCCTCGGCTGGCTGGTGCGCGATTTGCGTGCCATCGGCGGGACCTCGGTATCCTCGGTGACGTCGGATTGTGATCTGTATCTCACACCCCTCGAGTTGTCGCGCTATACCAGCGTTTTCCGCCTCACCTACGAGTTCGGCGACGGGTCGGCCCTGGTGCGCGATCCCGATCTCGAGGTGTGCGTGTATCACGATGCCCGGCTCGCCGAGGTGCGCAGTTTTCGCGGCTTCCAGCGCCATGCGCATCTGGCGAAGGTGCATTCCCGGCTCAAGCGTGAACTGGATCAGCGCTGGACACGCAACATGATGTTAAACAAGTGGCTGGAATATTGCGCGGAGCGCGGGCATCACTTCTGACGGGTAGGATGCCGGCACCCCCCGCTCTTTCATTCACGGGCGGGGATGGAAATTGATCGACAAGCTGAGTTTTCTGAAGGTGGCCACCGACGGCGGCGGTGCGAGTCCCGACGAGGAACGGCTGATGCAGCTCTTCCAGAATCGCGCGGGACTGAAGAAGGCCCACGCCGACCTGAAGGACGAGTTTCATCTTCTGCGCGATCGCCTCAAACAGCAGGAAGGCGCCACCCTGCGCGTTCAGGAGCAGCTCGACGGGCTCGGCGATCTGCTGGCCGACCCGAACACCGGCTTCGGCGCGCTGGTGTTCTACCAGTTGCGCGGATTGTGGAAGCTTTGCCATCAGCAGCTGAAAGACTTCGCCGCGGAACTCACCCGCACGCAGGAGGCACGCGAAGTTGCCAAACACCAGGCTGAATGCGCCGCCTACAAACTCGCGCGGCTCGCGGCGGTCGACGGCCGTCTGCGCGCGGCCGCGATGGACGCCGAGCGGGAGCGTGCCGTGCTCAACGACGCACAGAACGCATTGAAGCGCCTCACCGCATTCTGGCATTACTTCGAAAGACGCCGCCGCCTCAAGAGTTTGGGCGCTTTTCGTCAGCGCGTGGCGGCGGCCGATGCGGCCGTCGGCGAACTGCACGCGGAACGCAGCGCGACCGCGCAGGAGGCGGACGCCGAGTTCCCCGGGATTTCGCTCGGCGCCCGCCGCAACATCAATCTGGCCATCATCAGCTATGCGGAACTGCTCTGCGAAAACGTCGACGCCTTCGGACTGGCGGGACGCGCCAAGGAGGCGGTCGCCCGCCGAGTGCACGAGATGATGTTCGGCAGCAGGTCCGATTGCGAGGGCTACATGCAGCGCGTGCAAAAAGCGCTGTCGGCCGTGGCGCAGCAGAAGCAGATCACGGGCGCCGTGAAAGTGAAACTCGAACGGCTGCGCGCGCAGTGCGCGTACCGCAATTCCGCCGACACCGTACCCACCGCAGATTCCCTCGCTCCGCCATCGCACGCCGTGGCCGCCGGAGCGCGGACCCTGGGAGCCGCGTGGAACGTGCTGGCGGAGGATTACTGGGACCTCTACACGGTGCTGCTGCGCTGAGAGCGGCCGTGGTGGCCGCTCCTCCACGGGCGTCCCGCGGGCGCCGCAGCCGCCGACCTCAGTGGAGAGCGTCCCCGCGTCGCGCCTGGGTGGTGACGGTCTTGTGAGCGGTGGCGGCGACGGCGAGATCGCCGGCGATCTGCGCCGCCTCGTCGAGCAGTATCCCCGCCGCGGCATCGTCCTTGATGTCCTCCAACGACTTGGCCGGTTCCATCTTGCGCGCGCTGCGCCAGGCGTTCTCCCGCTCCAGGCGGTCGCTCTCCTGGCGTTTGCGCTCCGTTTCGCGCGTCTTCAAATTCAAGGACAGGGTTTTCTGTCCGCGCATGGCATCCAGGGCCGCGATGTCGTCGTGCAGATACTTGAAGTCCGGGCTGTCCGCGGTGCGTTCGTCGTGCAGCTTCTGCAGGGTCGCGGTCACCGGCTTCAGATCGCCCTCGGTCTTGAAGCTCGCCGCCTCGATGTGATCCCACGGCAGCGCGCGGTCGCGGGTGCTTTCGCCGACTTCGTTGGCGTCGATCAACGAAGGCAGTGCGATGTCCGGCGTGACGCCCCGGTCCTGGGTGCTCTCGCCCGTGATCCGGTAGTACTTGCCGATCGTGACGTTGAGCTGCCCGAGTTCCGGCTTGCGTCCGAAGATGGTGTAGTTCAACGGGTGGGCGTTCTGCACGGTCCCCTTGCCGTAGGTCTGCTGGCCGACGATGAGGGCACGGCCATAATCCTGGATCGCACCGGCGAAGATCTCGGACGCCGAGGCGCTGAAGCGGTCGACGAGCACGAGCAACGGACCGGCGTAGAAGATCGCGGGATCCGGGTCGTCGTCCACCTCGATACGGCCGGTGGTGTCGCGCAGCTGGACGACCGGACCACGGTCGATGAACAAACCGGTCAGCGACTCGGCCTCCGGGAGATACCCGCCGCCGTTGGCGCGCAGGTCCATGATCATCACGTCGGCGCCGTCCTTGCGCAGTTCGCCGATCAAGCGTTGCACGTCGCGGGTGGTGCTGCGGTAGTCCTTGGCACCGGCCCGGCTCGCGTCGTAGTCCTGGTAGAAACTCGGCACGGTGATGATGCCCACCTTGATGTCGCGGCCGTTGCGCGTCACCGTGCGCATCGCCTTGTGCGAGGCCTGCGCCTCGAGCGAGACGCGATTGCGCGTGAACTCGACCACCTTCTGTGCGGAGCCGGGTGCCGCCCCCGCGGGCAGCAATTGCAGGCGCACCAGCGTGCCGCCGGGGCCGCGGATCTTTTGCACCACGTCGTCGAGACGCCAGCCGATCACATCCGCCAACTCGCCGGTCTTTCCCTCGCCGACGGCCGTGATGCGGTCGTTCGCGGCAAGTTTGCCACTGGTCGCGGCCGGTCCGCCGGCGATGACGTCGATGACGGTCACGTAATCGTCCGTCAGCTGCAGCGACGCGCCGATGCCCTCGTAGCTCAAACTCATCTGGATGTTGTATTCCTCGGAGTTACGCGCCGAGAAGTAATTCGAATGCGGATCGAGCGACAGCACGAAGGCGTTCATGAACGCTTCGAACACGTCGTCCGGCTTGCTCTGGTCCATGCGCTTGGCCACGTGCTCGTAGCGCTTGCGCAGGATGTCGGCCGCCTCGGGCCACTGCTTGCCCGCCGTGATCAGGGACAGCGCGTCGTTCTTCACGCGCTTGCGCCAGAGTTCGTTCATCTCGGCGGCGTTCGCCGGCCAGGGTTCCTTTTCGCGGTCGAAATTGAAGGATTCGTCGACGTCGAAGTCCGGCTTCTTCGCCAACAGTTCGATCGCGTAATTGATGCGCTCGCGGCTGCGCTGCTGATAACGGCGGAACATCACGAACGCCGGCGCCACATCCCCGGCCTTGATGGCGTCGTCGAGTTCGTAGCGGTATTTCTCGAACTCCGCGATGTCGCTCGCAAAGAAATAACTTCGGCCACCGTCGATCGCGTCGAGATAGCGGTCCAGGATCAGGCTGGACAGATGATCGTCGAGCGGCGCGCGGCGATAATGTTCGCGGGCGACGATGTCGCTGACGCGGCGCGCCACGTAGTTTTCCTGTTCGGTCGGCGCGAGGACGGCGCCCGCCGTCGCCGGCGCCACGGGCGGGGTCATGGCCGCCCCCAGCAGGGCCGCGAGGCCGACAGCGCCCGCGCACACCGCGATACCGCTGATCCACCGCGAGCGTTTGGCCGAAGGCCTGTAAGTCATCACCGTACCCGTTCTCCTGTAGACTGCGGTCCTTCAATTCGGCTTGGAAGCGGCACAAGTGTGCGCCGATTCCCAAGTGTATATGAGTCCGGAGTGTATGCGCCCGTTCACGGTTTTGATCGGCATCATCATGGGATCCGCCGCTTCCATCACATTCGGCCTGGCTTCGGTTCTGGTCGTGTTTTGTTTCTTGATGGGCCGCCATCCGGACCTCGCGCACGAATTCCCCCAGCTGCTGTTGAGTCTCGCGGCGTTCGCGGTGTTGACCGCCGCCAGCGCGGGGAGTTTCGTCGGGCAGGCCAACGCGCGGTCGTGGCGGGGTTGGGCGCACGTCGGCACGGTGGCGTGCCTGACGCTGGTGGTGTTTCTGTACTGGCCACGGCGCGGCTGAGTGCGGCCCGCCCTGCGCGTCGCCTGGATGGCTCTCGGCATCGTCTGGTCGGCGGGGTGTTCAATGCACACGACGCCCGCACCGTCGACCGACATCGACGAGACGGGGTTCCGGGATGCGGTGCAGGTGTTGACCTCGAACGATTTCGAGGGACGCAGGCCGGGCACCGCTGCGGAGGACAAAACGGTCGCCTATCTGGTCGAGCGGTTCAAAAAGCTCGGCTTGAAACCCGCCATGGGCGACAGTTATCTGCAGGCGGTTCCGCTGGTCGAAATCACCGCTGCGGCGGATGCGAGCCTGTCGGTCGGCGCCCGGGCCCAGGCCGCGGCCGCCGCGGTGCACTTCGCCTACGGACGCGACATGGTGGTCTGGAGCCCGCGCGAAACGCCCGAGGCGGCCCTCGTGCACAGCGAACTCGTATTCGTGGGCTACGGTGTCGTCGCGCCCGAGTTTGCCTGGGACGACTATGCGCGGGCGGACGTGCGCGGCAAGACGGTGCTCGTTCTGACGGGCGATCCGGGCCATGGCGCGAAGGACCCCCGAGTCTTCCGGGGCGGCGCGATGACCCGGTTCGGGACCGCCGAGTACAAGTTCGAGGAGGCGGCGCGGCACGGCGCGGCCGGGGTCCTGCTGGTGCACGACGAGAAGGCGTCGGGACTGAGTTGGAACGCGGTCGTGAACAGCAGAACGGGGCCGCAATACCAGAGGCCCGCCGCCGATGCCCATGGCGCACGCGCGGTGGTCGAGGGCTGGGTCACCGCGGACGCCGGTCGTGAGTTGCTCGGGCGTGCCGGACTGGACGTCGACGGCGTGAGCGCGGTGGCGGCGCGGCCGGGTTTCCAGGCCGTCGCGCTGGGACTCGACGTCGAAGCCGCGGTGCACAACACCCTTCGCCGCTTCACGTCCTCGAACGTCGTGGCGGTGCTTCAGGGCGGTAAGCTCAAGCACGAATATGTCATGTTCGCATCGCATTGGGACGGGCTCGGACGTGCAGCGCCGGTGGCCGGCGGGGAAATGCTGAGCGGCGCCGCCGACGATGCCGCCGGCGTGGCCGGTATGCTGATGGAGGCGCAGTCCCTCGTGCGTACGCGTCCCTCGCCCGACCGTTCGATCCTGTTCGTCGCCTTCACCGCGGCCGAGGCGGGCTGGCTCGGCTCCAGTTTCTACATCGACAACCCGTCCGTCCCGTTAGGACAGCTTGCCGCCGTGCTCAGCCTGGATACGTTGCGGTTGGGCGGTCCGACGCGCGACGTGATGGTGGTGGGTGACGGCAATTCGGAGCTGGAGGACGATCTGCGCCAGGCGGCCCTGCTGCAGGGTCGCATCGTCACGCCGGACCCCGAGCCCGGTCGGGGCGTTTTCCTGCGCGCCGATCACTTCAATTTCGTCAGGAGCGGGGTGCCCGCGCTCGACGCCCGGTTCGGCACCGACGACACCGCCCGTGGCCCCGCCTGGGGGCGGGCGCAGCTCGACGACTATTGGGCGCATCGGTATCGTCAGGCCGGGGACACCTATGCCGCCGAGCGGGACGTGCGCGGCACGCTCGACGATCTGCGGCTCTATTACGAAGTGGCCGTGCGGCTGGGGCAGACGCGGCGCTTCCCTCGTTGGTATCCGAACAGCGATTATCGCGGCGGGTACGCGGACAAGCGCGAACCGGGCCAATGATGTCCGATCAGGCCGGGCGTGTGCCGGCGCGCCACCCCCTGCGCAGTCCCACGCCCAGCACGTACAAGGCGTAAGGGCCCATGACCACCGCCCAGGCGGCGCGGGAACCGGCGCCTAGACCCGCGTAGACCGCTTCGTAGAGCCGGCTGACGCTGGCGCCTTCGTAGCGGCCGAGCAGCGACGCCCCCGCAAAATAGATGATCAGGGGCATGATCCCGAAGCCCAACAGCAGGGCGACGGCCGCCAGCCCCGCCTCTCGAAGCCACGCACGGGTCAGGCCCGGCCTCGTGAAAAATCCCGCGTTCATGGCCACGAGTGTAAACGAAATGCCTTGCCCGCCGTGGCTCACGGTAAACTTCGAGGATGCGCTCCTGGACTCCGCAGACTCTCTACGAGGTGAAGCCCTGGGTCTTCATGGTTGCCGGGGGCTTGCTGGGCGCCGGTTGCCTGCTGTGGTCGCTGTGGGCGGGGGTCTGGACGGTGTGGCGCGGCGTGGGCTGTTTCGCCGGGGTGGCGCTCGTCATGGTCGGCGGCGCCACGCTGCAGATGCGGCAGGATTATCGGGCCCGCAGCAAGTGGCGCCGGGAGAAACGCTCGTGATACGCACCGCGGTGGTGGGAGTCGGTTATCTCGGCCGTTTCCACGCGCAAAAATACGCGACGCTGCCCAATTCGCGCCTGGTGGGCATCGTCGATCCGTCGGCGACGGCACGTGATGCCGTTGCCGCCGAGCTGGGCGTCGCCGCCCACGCCGATCATCGCCAACTGCTCGGGCGGGTCGATGCCGTCAGCATCGTCACGCCGACGCCGCTGCACCACGCCGTCGCCCGGGAGTTTCTGGAAGCGGGCGCGCACGTGCTCGTGGAGAAGCCGATGACGGTGACCGTCGAGGAAGGGCTCGATCTGGTCGACACCGCCCGGCGCATGGGACGCATCCTGCAGGTGGGCCACCTCGAACGTTTCAACGCCGCCGTGCACGCCATGCAGCCTCTGCTCGGGGTGCCACGCTTCATCGAATCGGCCCGGCTGGCGCCCTTCAAGGTCCGAGGCACCGAGGTCGACGTCGTCCTCGACCTGATGATTCACGACATCGACCTGATCCTTAGCATCGTGCGCTCGCCCGTCGTGTCGGTGGACGCCATCGGCAGCAGCGTGTTCTCGAAGGAGATCGATATCGCGAACGCTCGGCTGAGGTTCGCCAACGGCTGCGTCGCCAACGCCACCGCGAGCCGCATCAGCATGAAGACCGAACGCCGGCTGAGGCTCTTCCAGGATGATGCCTATGTGTCGGTGGACCTGCAGCAGAAGATACTGACCGTGATTCGCAAGGGCGCCGGGATGGGCGCCGACGGCATGCCGCAGGTCGCCATCGAGGAAACCAGCTACGAGCAGGGCGATGCACTGAAGTCCGAGATCGAGGCCTTTTTGCATGCGGCGGAAACGGGAGAGCCGCCACCGGTGACCGGCGAGGACGGCCTGCTGGCGCTGCGTACGGCCGTGAGCATCGCCGAACAGGTGGCCGCTTCGCGGGGCAGGTTCTCCTAGGGCGGCGGCGCCGCGGGTGCGATCGCGGCGGTCGAGCTCTTCGGCGCGACCCCGGTCGACGACGAGGCCATCAACGTCGCCGCACTCGGCCTGA
>CAZZYJ010000007.1:14328-28991 GCA_964658215.1 uncultured Steroidobacteraceae bacterium
CGCAGACCTTGCACGTCGGCGGGCCGGCGTCCTCGGGCGCGGCCGGGCCGGCGGGCTCGTCGTCGGTGACGGACACGCGGTCCACGAAATAGCGGGTATCGGCGAAGCAGGCCGTGGGGATGCCCGGATGCTCGGTGTAGTGCAGCTGGACGCGGTGCCCCACCGCCTTGCTCAGCGCATCGCCCACCGACTTGTCACGCACGCTGAAATCCCAAAGCTGCGGCGAAGTGCCGGCGCCCATGTACTGACCCCCGCCGTAGTACAAGGCAATCTCGCCCTCCGCCGTCTTGCACAGCCAGCCGCGGCGCACGAAGCGCTGCAGCACTCCCGCCCGTTCGCCCTCGGCGTACGACCACGACAGCGTCAGCCACGTCCACAGTCCGGCGCCGGCGACGACCAACACGAGCACGAGAACGATCCAGCCCGGCAGACGATTGCGTGATCTGCCCGATCTGCGTCGCCCTGGCGGATTCGGAACTTCGATCCTCGTCATGGAATGCGACCCCCGGCCCGTTGATTAATGTGGGCCATTGTAGCGTGCGGACCCTGCCCACGGGCCGGGGTCCCAAGCTGGGGTCTCGGGCTGGGGTCCAGCGCCGGGTCGGTGCCCACCTTGTAGACGCGCCGTCTGGAAGCATGAACGTGTTTGCGGCAATATCGACCCGAATGGGCGCGGGGGACTGTTCATGGCAACGGGTTGGGCTGCGGAAGGGGCGGTGCAAGATCAAATAGATGCCACGGTCAAGGACGGCATCAAGCGGGCGCGCAGCCTGTTGGGCGAGGGACCCGGCCTTGCGCACTGCGCGGAGTGCGGCGCCGACATCCCGGAGGCGCGCCGTGCCGCCATTCGAGGCGTGCGCCTGTGTCTGGCCTGCCAGGACGAACACGACCGCGACGCCGCGCGGTTCAGCGGTTACAACCGGCGCGGCAGCAAGGACAGCCAGCTGCGCTGAAGGGGGGGGCGAAAATGGGTGGAGCCGGGGGAATCGAACCCCCCGTCCATAAAAGGAAATCTCCGGTCCGGGATCAGACCGTCAAGAAGAGAAGCCTTGCGCCGGCAGTCCAACCTTGCCCCACACCTTCATTCGCTGCCTTATACATCGCCACTACGCCCGACCCGCCCGCCTCCAACTCGCTCCGCGTCTTGCCCAGTTCTTCGGCCAGCAGCTGTTGCATTTGCCCGGCGTCGGCGTAGCTGAGCTTGCAACCTTGAGATCGATGACCCATAGGCACTTGAGCCGGCGGTGGAAGAACAGCAAATCTATTCGAAACCAGCTGTCGTCGATGCGCAGGTGTCGCTGGCGACCGACGAAAGCGAAGTCGTCGCCCAACTCCAGCACAAAGTCGATCAGGTGCTGGATCAATCCCTCTTCGAGTTCTGACTCGGAATATTCGTCTTCTAGGTTCAGAAACTCCAGCACGAAGGGATCTTTGATGGCCTGCTCGGGGTGATGCTGTCGCCTGGTTCGGCCAACTCGCCCTTTGCAAGCATCACCGCTTTGTTGGTGGAGCGCGCGGTGCGCTCGTAGAACTGGCTACCAATCTGGCGATTGAGTTGCGTCAGATTCGCCAGCCAGAACCACGCCCAAACTGACGATGCAGATCTTCCCCCAGCCGTTTGATCCTCGCCTCGCCGTAGGTGGCCCGTTCCTCCCCACCCTGCTCGAACTCGACGATGCGATAAACCGTGGCGTAGATGCGTCTTAGCCGGAGAGAATGAGAAGGATTCGGATGGCCACCGGCGCCCAAACTCGTGATCTGGGCGCCCAAATTGGTGGAGCCGGGGGGAATCGAACCCCCGTCCATAAGTCCTACATTTCAAGATCTACGTACGTAGCCACGTCTATTGTTCTCACCGCATGCTAACCCGACGGGCAGGGAAAGCTTGCAGCCAGCCCGGTAGCGATTCGCGAATTACACCCCAGGCACGTGTATTCCGCTAGCTGATGAGCGCTACCCCTGACCGTTCGCATCAGCACAGGCCGGTCAGGGTTCAGCAGCCTAAGCCGCTAGAGCGTAGTTGTCTTCGTTGGCAACTATAAGTTTGCAAGTTGGTTTAACGAGGGAACCTGCACCTCGGTACGCACCTGAAGTTTCGCAACCCATGTCGAAACCGGTCGGCCCCAGGTCGCTGAGTGTACGCGCTCCGCGCCCGGGAACCAAACGCCGCCCGGCGCAGGGGACTTAGGCGCGCAGCGCAGGCCCTCGGCGCAGGCTCTCGGCGAAGACCCTCAGCGCAGGCCGGACTTCATGATGCGGCCCTTGTCGCGCTGCCAATCCCGGTCCTTCTCGCTGTTGCGCTTGTCGTGCTGCTTCTTGCCCTTGGCGAGCCCGATCTCGAGCTTGGCGCGACCCTCCTTCCAATACAATTCGAGCGGCACGATGGTCATGCCGCGTCGCTCGACGGAGCCGACCAGATGATCGAGCTGACGCCGGTTGAGCAGCAGCTTGCGTGTGCGGGTCGGGTCGGTGTCGACGTGCGTCGAGGCGGAGTTGAGCGGATTCAGATGCGCCCCGAACAGGAAGGCCTCGCCATTCTTGACGTACACGTAGGCCTCGGCGATCTGCGCCTTGCCGGCGCGCATGCTCTTGACCTCCCACCCCATCAGGGAGATTCCCGCCTCGAAACGCTCCTCGACGAAGTAGTCGAAGCGCGCCTTGCGGTTGACGGCGATGGGCGGCAGTTTGGCGGGCGTTTTCACAGGCGTCGAAGTCTACCGACTCGCCGATGGCAGTGCCCGCGGTTTTGCCGGACAATCCCGACCCCGGCGCCCGGTACCGCGCGCCGCGCAGCGGATAAGGAGAATTGTTTGCAGGTGGTCGAACGCAGCGCTCTCGTGACTTTCACGGCCGCGCAGATGTACGGGCTGGTCAACGACGTGGCGCGCTACCCGGAATTTCTGCCGTGGTGCACCGGCGCCCAGGTCGAGGACATCTCCGACGTCGAGCGTCTGGCCTCGGTGCAGGTCTCGCGCGGCATGTTGAAAACGGAGTTCGCCACCCGCAACACGCTCGAAAAGGATGCGTGCATCCTCATGGAGCTCGCCAAAGGTCCGTTTCGGAATCTGAAGGGCGAATGGCGCTTCGAGCCGATAGGCGAGCGCGGGTCCCGGGTGCAATTTCGCATCGAGTTCGAATTCAAGAACCGCCTGACCGCGGTGGCGTTCGGCTCGGCTTTCGAGGCACTGTGCGCCTCGATCGTCGACGCCTTCGTGCAGCGGGCGCGCGCCATCTATCCATGAGTGAGCCGTGGCAGGAACGCGGCATCCGCGTCGAGGTGATCTACGCGGAGTCGCAAAAGGCCGTCGCCAAGGAATATCGGCTGGAGTGTGGCGCGACCCTGGAAGACGTGCTGCGCCTTGCCGCACAGTCGCCAGAATTTTCATTGCTGGATGTGCCGAGCCGGCCGGCAGGGGTGTTCGGCCGGCCGGCGCCCCCGTCTCAGCTCCTGCGCGACGGCGACCGGGTGGAACTGTATCGGACCCTGCCGAACGATCCGAAACAGGCGCGCCGGGCGAGGGTGCAGAAGGCGCGCCGGAGAAATTAGCCGGTCGTACGACCCGCGGTGAGCCGCCGCAATCCCGTCTCAGTACGTGCGGCCACGCTTGAGCTTCGCCGCGGAGGCGTCTTGGGCGGCCGCCTCGGCCGCCGTGGGTTTGTCGAGCCGGGCGACCTTTTCGTCCTGAAAGTACACCGTGACCCGGCGAGAGTCGACGTGCTTGGTGCGTCCTTTCTTCAGGTAGTAAATATAATCCCAGCGTTCCTTGTTGAAACTGTCCGCCACCATGGGCGTTCCGAGCAGGTAGCGCACCTGGCTGCGCGTCATGCCCGCCTTGACCTGTTCGACCGCGGACTGCTCCAAAAAATTTCCCTGTTGGATGTTGATCCGGTAGACACAGGCGGACGCGGTCAGACCCGCGGCCACGCAGAAGAACAAACGCGCATAGAATCTGATCAAAGTGGTACGCAACCGTTAAATGATTGATAATCGGAAAGATACATCATACCGGATGCTCCTGCATGCCGCAGCGTTTGAAACCCATACCAACCTCCGAGAGCAATGACCTGCGCAACGCGGGACTCAAGGTCACGCTGCCGCGGCTCAAAATTCTCGACATGCTCGCGGACGGCTCGGCGCGGCACATGAGCGCCGAGGACATCTATAAAAAGCTCCTGGTGCACAACGAGGACATCGGGCTGGCCACGGTGTACCGGGTGCTGACTCAATTCGAAGCCGCCGGGCTGGTCACGCGCCACCATTTCGAGGGCGGAATGGCGGTGTTCGAGTTGAATCAGGGCGCACATCACGATCACATCGTGTGTGTGGACTGCGGCCGGGTGGAAGAGTTCATGGACGGCGGCATCGAGGAGCGGCAGCATGCGGTGGCGACACGTCTGGGGTTCGAGATCAGCGATCATGCCCTGATCCTCTACGGACATTGCCGCAAACCCGACTGCCCGTTTCAGAAACGCCTCAAGTGACCCCTCCGAGCGAGCCCGGCGCACGGCGGGGTCGGCACCTTCAGGCACGACGACGCTTTTTCTTCGGGCCGGTGTTCGCCTCGAGCATCTCCCGTGCGTGGGCGCGGGCCTGGTCGGTCACGTTCACGCCGCCCAGCATCCGGGCGATCTCCTCCACACGCTCTGCCGGATTCAGGGACCGCACCGCCGTACGCGTCACGCCGTCGGTGATCTTCACCACCTGGTATTGAGCGTGCGCCTGAGCGGCCACCTGCGGCAGATGGGTCACGCAGAGCACCTGGGACCGCTCGCCCAGTGCGCGCAGCTGCCGCCCCACGATCTCGGCGATCGCGCCGCCTATTCCTGAATCCACCTCGTCGAACACCATGGCCACCGCGGCAGACTTGGCGGCGGCCGCCACCTGGACCGCGAGGCTGATGCGGGACAGTTCGCCCCCGGAGGCCACCTTGGCGAGCGGCTTGAGCGGTTGACCCGGGTTGGCGCTCACCTGAAATTCGATGTCGTCCATGCCGTGCGGACCGAATTCGCGATCCGTCAGCGGCAGTACCGTCACGGCGAAGCGTCCGCCCGCCATGCCGAGCGACTGCATGAGCGCCGTGATCTGTGCCGCCAGTTCGGCGGCGGCGCGCAGGCGAGCGGCGGTCAAGGCCGCGGCTGCGGCCCGATAATCGGCGGCAAGCGCGGCAAGCTGGCGTTCGAGTTGCGTCAGGCCGTGCTCGGCATTTTCGAGGGCCGCCAGTTCGGCCTGCATGCGGGTCACGAGCGCCGGCAACTCGAGCACGCCCAGCCGGTGCTTGCGGGCCAACCCCTCCAGTGCCGCCGCCTGGCGCTCGATCTCTTCCTGGCGTGCCGGCTCGATGTCGAGTGCATCGAGATAGTGCCGCAGCAACCCGGCCGCTTCGTTGGTGAGGATGGTGGCCTCGCCGAGCAACGCGGCCGACTGGGCCAGTTCGGGGTCGGCGTCTCCCACCGCGCGCAAGGCCGCCTGCGCCCGGGCGAGCAGGTCATGGGCGCTCGCGCCGTCGGCGTCGTAGGCTGCGACCAGCGCCGCCCGTGCGGCTGAGCCCAGACGACCGCGGCCGGAAATGCGCTTCTGCTCCAGGAACACGCCTTCGATCGCCGCCGCGGTGGTCACCTCGGCCTGCAATTCGGTGAGCTGGTAGCGCAAGATATCCAGCCGTGCATCCCGGTTCTCGGCGGCTGCTTTCAAGCCATCGTGGTCGCGCCGGCAGGTGCGGTAGCGGCCGTAAATCTCCTCCAGCCCGACGAGCAGCGGCGCATCGACGTGTTCGTCGAGCAATTCGCGCTGGGCGCCGCGTCTGACGAGGTGTTGAAACTCCTGCTGACCGTGTATCTCGATGAGCAATTCGGCCAGTTCGCGCAGGTTCTGCAGGACGACCAGCTGGCCGTTGATGTAGGCCCGCGAGCGTCCGTCCGCACCGATGACGCGGCGCAGTATCACCTCGTCGTCGTGCTCTATGGATTGCTCGGTGAGCCACTGCCGCGCGGCCGGCGGCAAAGCGGCGAAGTTCGCCGCGATTTCGGCGCGTTCCGCCCCTTGGCGGACGATGTCGCCGGCGGAGCGCCCCCCGGCGATCAACAACAGGGCATCGACGACGATGGATTTGCCGGCGCCCGTTTCGCCCGTGAGCGCCGACAGGCCGGCGCCGAACTCGAGTTCCGCGCGATCGACGATGACGAGGTCGCGCAATTGCAGGCGGGTCAACACGACGCTATTCGCCGGCGCCGTAGCCGCCGCGGCCCCAATGCAGTTTCGACCGCAGCAGCCGGTAGTAATCGTAGCCGGGCGGGTGCAGCAGGGTGATCTGCGCGTCGGCGCTCTCGATGTGCAGGTCGTCGCCGTGCTCCAGATCGCCGATGGTCGTGCCGTCGCAGGTCACCTGGGCGCGCGACTCCCAGCGATCGGCGATGCGCAGCAGGATCTTGCTGCCGGCGCGCACGACGATGGGCCGGTCGCTCAAGGTATGGGGGCAGATCGGTGCCAGCACCCAGACGTCCAGGTCGGGTTCGACGATGGGGCCGCCGCAGGACATGGCGTAGGCGGTCGATCCCGTCGCGGTGGCGATCACCATGCCGTCGCCGCTGTGCGTGTTGACGAAACGGCCGTTGATGGAGGTTTCGAAGTCCATGGTACGGCCGGTCTCCCACTTGTTCACCACCACGTCGTTGAGCGCGAGTGCCCGCACGGGCGCGGCACCGCGCCGTTCGAGACGCGCGGCGAGCAGGGAGCGCCGGTCCTCGGTGTAGCGACCGGAGAGCACCGTGTCGAGGTCTTCCAGCATGGAGGCGGGACTGACGTCGGTCAGGAAACCGAGCCGTCCACGGTTTACGCCGATGAGCGGAACGGCGTTTCCCGCTACCAACCGCGCCGCGTACAGCAACGTGCCGTCGCCACCGACCGCGACGATGAGCTCGGCGCGGGCGGCGAAGAACTGCTCCGGGCAGGGCACCACGCTGCCCGGCGGGAACGCGAGGTCCACGCCCGGGTCCACCAGTGCGCAGACGCCCCTGGCATACAAATGACCGGCGAGGCTCAGCATGCATTCGGCCACACGCGAATCCTTGCTGTTGCCGACCAGCGCAATGGAAGTGAACGTATGGGACATAGCGGGGAAACCTTGTAACACGACCGCGGCCGGACGGTCACTCACCATAAGACGGACAGCGGGGCAGATTCGCCCAACTTGTTCCGCAACCCTGCGCCGGACAGCCGCAAACATGGTATATGAAGCTACTATGACAGAAGGTATCGAAGAGGGCCTCAACGAGCGCGCCCAGCTGCTGCTCAAAGCCTTGATCGAGAACTACATCCGCGACGGGCAGCCGGTGGGATCGCGTACGCTGTCGCGCGATTCGGGCCTCAGCCTGTCGTCGGCCACCATCCGCAACGTCCTGGCGGATCTGGAAGACCTGGGGTTCGTCGCCTCGCCGCATACCTCCGCCGGACGGGTGCCCACCGACAAGGGCTATCGTTTTTTCGTCGATACGCTGCTGAAACTCAAGCCGCTGCATCATGGCGAAGTCGAGGAGATCGAGCGCCGTCTGGCCGACGGTTCGAACGGACGGTCGCTGGTACAAACCGTCTCGCAGATGCTGTCGAGCGTGACCCGCATGGCCGGGCTGGTCACATTACCGAACCCGAACTACGTCGCGCTCTCCCACATCGAATTCGTCACGCTGTCGGAGAACCGTGCGCTCGCCATCATGGTGATGGACAACCACGAAGTTCAAAACCGCGTGGTGCAACTCGAGCGTTACTACGGTCCGGAGGAGTTGCGGCGCGCCGCCAATTATCTGAACGAGTCGTTCCGCGGCCGCTCCCTGCCCGACGTGAGGGTGCAGCTCGTCACCCAGCTCCAGGAAACCCGTCAGCACATGAACCAGCTCATGCTGGACGCCATTCAAATGGCGCAGAAAGTGTTCGACAAGAAATCCGACGACCGCATGGAATATGTGATCGCCGGCGAGACCAATCTCATGGGTTTCGCCGAGCTGTCGAACGTCGACCGTCTGCGCAGGCTGTTCGAGGCTTTCAACGAGAAGCACGATCTGCTGCGGCTGCTCGATGGCTGCCTGCGGGCCGAGGGCATCCAGATTTTCATCGGTCAGGAATCGGGTTACCGGATCCTGGACGACATCAGCGTGGTCACCGCGCCCTACATGCTGGATAACAAGGTGGTGGGTGTCCTCGGCATCATCGGCCCGACGCGGATGGCCTACGAACGGGTCATTCCCATCGTCGACGTCACCGCAAAACTGCTCGGCTCGGCCTTGAACGCCCGCAAATAGCCCCCAGTCTTGGCCGTTCCAGCGGTTTTCGCAGCCGCTTTTTTGTTGAGGCCAATAATAGTGAACGAAATCAATCAGCCCGTCGCCGATGGCGTGGCGGACCCGGGCGTCGTGGCACCGGACGAGGCGCTTGCGGCGGCGGAAGCCAAGGCGCAGGAAAACTGGAACAGCTATCTGCGGGCTGTGGCCGAGATGGAAAACTACCGCAAGCGTACCGAGCGCGAGATCGACAATGCGCGCAAGTTCGCGGTCGAGCGTTTCGCCCAGGAGCTGGTGACCGTCGGTGACGCGCTGGAAGCGGGCATCAACGCCGGCGCCGCGAATCCGGGGCCGGCCCTCCTGGAAGGCGCCCAGGCCACGTTGCGTCAACTGCACCGGGCCTTCGACAAGGCGGGGATCAAGATCATCGATCCGGCCGGCCAGCCGTTCGATCCCGCGTGGCACGAGGCCATGGTGGCGCAGGAGAGTCGCGAGCAACCCGCCGACACGGTATTGAACGTGATCCAGAAGGGCTATTCGCTGAACGGCAGGTTGCTGCGCCCGGCACGCGTGATCGTCAGCAAGACGCCTGCCGACGACAATTGAAAAACACGGGGCCTGCCCCACTTAGCGGTCAGTAGCTTACGAATTTAGAGGGTTTTGACTATGGGTAAAATGATTGGCATCGATCTCGGCACGACCAACTCCTGCGTGGCCATCATGGAGGGCGGCAAGCCCAAGGTGATCGAAAACAGCGAGGGCGACCGCACCACCCCGTCGATCGTTGCCTTCACCAAGGACGGCGAGGTGCTGGTGGGTCAGTCCGCGAAGCGCCAAGCCGTCACCAACCCCGCCAACACGCTGGGCGCCGTCAAGCGGCTGATCGGGCGTAAGTTCGGCGACGACGTGGTCAAGAAGGACGTCAGCATGGTGTCCTACAAGGTGGTCAAGGCGGACAACGGCGACGCCTGGGTCGAAGTACAGGGCAAGAAGATGGCGCCGCCCGAGGTGTCCGCCCGCGTCCTCATGAAGATGAAGAAGACCGCCGAGGACTATCTGGGCGAGCCGGTCACCGAAGCCGTCATCACGGTGCCCGCCTATTTCAACGATTCGCAGCGGCAGGCCACCAAGGACGCCGGGCGCATCGCCGGTCTGAACGTCAAGCGCATCATCAACGAGCCGACGGCGGCGGCCTTGGCGTACGGCCTGGACAAGGACGGCGGTGACCGCAAGATCGCGGTGTACGATCTGGGTGGCGGCACGTTCGATGTGTCGGTGATCGAGATCGCCGAGGTGGACGGCGAGCGCCAGTTCGAGGTGTTGTCCACCAACGGGGACACCTTTCTCGGCGGTGAAGACTTCGACCTGCGCGTCATCAACTACCTCGCCGACGAGTTCAAGAAGGAAAGCGGCATTGACGTGCGCAAGGACCCCCTTGCCATGCAGCGTTTGAAGGAGGCGGCCGAGAAGGCGAAGATCGAGCTCTCCTCCAGCCAGCAGACCGACGTCAACCTGCCCTACATCACGGCGGATGCCGCCGGCCCCAAGCACCTCAACATGAAGCTGACGCGGGCGAAGCTCGAGTCGCTGGTCGAGGATCTGGTGCAGAAGACCCTGGGGCCGTGCCGTACCGCGTTGAAGGATGCGGGCTTGTCGATGAACGACGTGGGCGAGGTCATCCTGGTCGGCGGCCAGACGCGCATGCCTCTGGTGCAGCAGGCCGTCAAGGACCTGTTCGGCAAGGAGCCGCGCAAGGACGTGAATCCCGACGAGGCGGTCGCGGTGGGTGCAGCCATCCAAGGCGGCGTGTTGTCCGGCGACGTGAAGGACGTGCTGCTGCTCGACGTCACGCCGTTGTCGCTGGGAATCGAGACCCTGGGCGGCATCATGACCAAGGTGATCGACAAGAACACGACCATTCCGACCAAGGCCGCGCAGACCTTCTCCACGGCCGACGACAACCAGTCGGGGGTGACCATCCACGTGCTGCAGGGTGAGCGCGATCGGGCCACGGACAACAAGTCGCTGGGGCGGTTCGATCTGACCGACATCCCTGCGGCGCCCCGTGGCATGCCGCAGATCGAGGTTGCCTTCGACATCGATGCCAACGGCATCTTGAACGTGTCCGCCAAGGACGTGAAGACCGGCAAGGAGCAGCGCATCGTCATCAAGGCGTCGAGCGGCCTGTCGGAAGCCGATATCAAGCGCATGGTCGGCGATGCCGAGGCGAATGCGGAGGAAGACAAGAAGTTCCGCGAACTGGTGACGGCGCGCAACAAGGCCGACGCCGCGGTGCACACGGTCGAGAAGGCGTTGAAGGACGTCGGCGACAAGGTGTCCGACGAGGAAAAGAAGGCGGCGACGGACAAGATTGCCGAGGTCAAGGCGGCCATGGCCGGTGACGATCAGGCCGACATCGAAGGCAAGACTCAGGCCCTGGAGCAGGCGTCCACGGCCCTGCTGCAGAAGATGTACGAGCAGTCGGCGGGCAACCCGCAATCGCAGGGTGCCTCCGCGGCGGGCGGCGACGCCAAGCAGGACGACGTCCTGGACGCGGAGTTCGAAGAGGTCAAGGAAAGCGACCGCAAGAAGGCTTGAACGCCCCCGGGTGGCGTTGACGGGACCGACCGCCGGGACGTAGGGACGTGCCGGCGGTTTGTTTTTAGGGAATGGGTTGGGGTACGCGATGGCGAAGCAGGATTATTACAAGCTCCTCGAGTTACCGAAGACCGCCAACGAAGCGGAAATCAAGAAGGCGTATCGCCGCCTCGCGATGAAGTTCCATCCGGATCGCAATCCCGATGATCCGCTGGCGGAGGGCCGCTTCAAGGAGGCCAAGGAAGCCTACGAGGTGCTGTGCGATCCGCAGAAGCGGGCGGTGTACGACCAGTTCGGACACGCGGGCCTCGAGCGTGGCGGCGGCGGCGGCTTCAGCACCGGCGAAGCCTTCGGCGACATCTTCGGGGAAATGTTCGGCGACATTTTTTCGGGCGGCCAGCGCAACCGCTCGCAGGTGTTCCGTGGCGCGGACCTTCGCTACGAGCTCGAACTGGACCTGGAACAGGCCGTGTTCGGCACCGAGACCGAAATCCAGATCCCCTCGCTCGCCGAGTGCAAGACCTGCAAGGGGTCCGGCGCCGCAAAGGGCTCGACGCCCAAGACCTGTGATACCTGCAACGGCCAGGGACAGGTGCGGGTCCAGCAATCCATTTTCACGATCCAGCAGCCCTGCCCCCGCTGCAAGGGTCGCGGCAAGATCATCAGCAACCCCTGCGACACCTGTTTCGGTCAGGGACGGGTGCGCCAGGAGAAGACGCTCCCCGTGTCGGTGCCGGCCGGCGTCGATACGGGGGACCGGATCCGCGTCAACGGTGAGGGGGAGGCGGGTCGCAACGGCGGACCTGCCGGAGATCTCTACGTCGAGATCCGCGTCAAGGAACATGCGATCTTCGAACGCGAGGGCAGTCATCTGTCCTGCGAGGTGCCGATCAGCTTCACCACGGCCGCGCTCGGCGGGGCGGTCGAAGTGCCCACCCTGAACGGTGAGGTGGTGCTCAAGATTCCCACCGAGACGCAGTCCGGCCGGGTCTTCCGGGTGCGTGAAAAAGGCGTCAAGCCGGTGCGCGGCGGCGCTGCCGGGGACTTGTTCTGCCGCGTGGTCATCGAGACGCCGGTGGGATTGAGCCACGAACAGAAGGAGCTTCTCAAGAGCTTCGAGGCGTCCATGCAGGACGGCAGTCACAAGCCGCGGGAGCAGTCCTTCTTCGCCGGCGTGAAGAAGTTCTTCACCGGCGCGGTCGATTAGCCCCCGGATGGGCGCAGGACACGGTGACGGGGACGGCGTGGCCCTGTTCGGCTGCACGGGACGCATGGGCCAGTGCCTGGTGCGGGCGCTCGCCGAGGAAGCGTTTGCCGACCTGCGTCTGCGCGGCGCACTGGCGTCGCCGTCGAGCGCCCGGCTGGGACTCGACGCCGCCGCGCAAGGCGCGCCCACGGGGGTGCTCGTGACGTCGTCCGTCGCGCAGGCCCTGCGGGACGCTGCGGTGGCCGTTGATTTCAGCAGCCCCGGCGGCGTCGCGGACAATGCCCGGGCGTGCGCGGAGGCGGGCGTCGCACTGCTGGTGGGCACCACGGGACTGGATGCGGCGGCCCGCGCCGCGCTCGCCCTGGCCGCCGCCCGGATCGCGATTCTGATCGCGCCCAATACCAGCGTGGGTGCCAACGTGCTGCTGAGCCTGGTCAGTCAGGCGACGGCGGCGCTCGGCGCCGATTTCGACATCGAGATCAGCGAGCTGCATCACCGCCTCAAGCGCGATGCGCCGTCGGGCACCGCACTCGCGCTCGGCGAGGCCGCGGCCGCGGCGCGCGGACGGCCCCTCGCGGAAGTCGCGGTCCACGACCGGCACGGGAGCTTTGCGCCGCGCGATCCGGGCAGCATCGGTTTTTCGGTGCAGCGCGGCGGCGACGTGGTGGGGGAGCACACGGTCACCTTCGCCGCCGCCGGTGAACGGCTCGAACTCACGCACCGCGCCACCGACCGGATGACCTTCGCCCGCGGGGCATTGCGGGCGGCCCGCTGGCTGCGCGGCCGGCCGGCCGGTCTGTATGACATGCGCGACCCGTTTGGCGTAGACAGCACTCGCCGTGATCGTTAATATTCGCGCCCGGTAACGAAAGTAAGCGGCCGAGGCAGAATCGGCGCCGACAATCACATGAAGCGGGAGGATGTTCTTGAACGAGCGCCTCCCGTTTGCGCATCTGCGGAATGCGCGTAGCGCAAAGCGAGGAACCGGAGTGTCGACCCCTGCAGTGCTGGCCCTCGAAGATGGCACCGTGTTCCATGGCGTCTCGGCGGGCGCGAAAGGCAACACCACCGGTGAAGTAGTTTTCAACACCTCGATGACCGGTTATCAGGAAATCCTCACGGATCCCTCGTACTGTCGTCAAATAGTCACGCTCACCTATCCGCACGTGGGCAATACCGGCGCCAATCCCGAGGACCTGGAATCGGGCGCGGTCTGTGCCGCCGGTCTGGTCATTCGCGACCTGCCGCTGCTGCATTCGAACTGGCGGTCCACGGAGTCTCTCGGCAGCTTTTTGGTGCGCACCAAGACGGTGGCCATCGCCGACATCGACACCCGTAAATTGACGCGGCTGCTGCGCGAGAAGGGTGCGCAGGCAGGCTGCATCATGACGGGCGACAACCTCGACGAGGTGGCGGCGGTGCATGCCGCGACGAAGTTTCCCGGCCTCAAAGGCATGGATCTGGCGAAGACCGCCTCCACCAAAAAAACCTATCAGTGGAACGACGGCGCGATCTGGAAGACGGAGGCCAAGCCGCCGCGTCCGCAGAATCGTCTGCACGTGGTGGCGTACGACTACGGAATCAAGCGCAACATCCTGCGCATCCTGGCCGATCATGGCTGCCGCATGACGGTGGTGCCGGCGCAGACGCCCGCAGATCAGGTGCTGGCCTTGAATCCCGACGGGGTTTTCCTGAGCAATGGTCCGGGCGATCCGCAGCCCTGTGACTATGCCATCGAGGCCATCGCCCGGCTCCTGGAGACCGACGTGCCGATCTTCGGCATCTGCCTGGGACATCAGCTGCTCGCGCTGGCGAGCGGAGCGCGCACCGTCAAGATGAAGAACGGGCACCACGGCGCCAATCATCCGGTGCTCGAACTCGGCTCGGGCAGGGTGTTGATCTCGAGCCAGAACCACGGCTTCGCCGTCGACGAGGCGACGCTGCCGGCCAGCTTACGGGCGACGCACCGTTCACTGTTCGACGGCACCAATCAGGGTCTGGCGCGCACAGACCGGCCGGCCTTCAGTTTTCAGGGACATCCGGAGGCCAGCCCCGGCCCGCACGATCTGGGGCAGCTGTTCGAGCATTTCCTGCACCTCATGATCAAGCGTGTGCAGGCCAGCCCGCGACCACGCAGTGTGGTCAAGCAAAGCTCGGCGGAGGGGTAGACCGTGCCAAAACGAACCGACATCGGCACCATCCTCATCATCGGCGCCGGCCCCATCATCATCGGCCAGGCCTGCGAGTTCGACTATTCCGGCGCCCAGGCCTGCAAGGCGTTGAAGGAAGAGGGCTATCGAGTCGTCCTGGTGAACTCCAATCCGGCCACCATCATGACCGACCCGGAGACGGCCGACTCGATCTACATCGAGCCCATCAACTGGCGCACCATCGAACGCATCATCGAGAAGGAGCGGCCCGATGCGCTGTTGCCCACCATGGGCGGGCAGACGGCGCTCAACACCGCCCTCGACCTGGTGCGCGAGGGCGTGCTCGAAAAGTATGGCGTCGAGATGATCGGCGCCTCGCGGCGCGCCATCGACATGGCGGAGGACCGCGAACAGTTCCGGCACGCCATGGCGGACAT
>CAZZYJ010000008.1:0-28082 GCA_964658215.1 uncultured Steroidobacteraceae bacterium
AAGCCCAGCGAGTAGGTGCGCGGCGCATCGAGGTAATAGGTGGTCAGGGCGGAATCGAGGCCGCCGCTCAGGAACACGCCCACCGGCACGTCCGCCAGCGTGTGCTCGGTGACCACCTCGCGCAGGAGGACGTCGAGCTGCTGCAGCGTGTCTTGGGGGCTGCGCACCACGAGCTGCGCGGACGGCTGCCAATAGCGCTCGATGGTCACCCGTCCGTCCTGCCAGGAAAGGGTGTGGCCGGCCGGCAGCTTGCAGATTCCCTGATAGATGGTCTTCGGCGCGGGGATGTAGCCATGGAACAAAAAGTCGCGTACCGCGCTGCGCTCCACGTCCGGCCTGCCCAGCACCCGCAGCGCCTTCAATTCGGAGGCGAAGGCGATGCCGTCGGCGAGGAGCTGGTAGTACAAGGGCTTGATGCCGAGCCTGTCGCGCGCCAACACCAGACGGCGGTTCGCCGCATCCCACCAGGCGAAGGCGAACATGCCCACCACCCGCTCGAGACCCGGGATGCCGCGCTCCGCCAGCAGTCGCAGCAACACCTCGGTATCCCCGCTCGAGGTCCACGGCCCCGGCAGATCGACGCGCAGTTTTTCGTGGTTGTAGAGTTCGCCGTTGTAGGTCAGCACGTGCGAACCGCGCGCGTCCTCGAACAGCATGGGCTGGTGGCCGAACGCCGTCAGGTCCTGGATGGCGAGCCGGCGGTGCCCGAGCGCGACCTGCGGACCCGTCCACACGCCCTGCCCGTCCGGACCGCGATGCTCGAGCGCACGCGCCATCGCCGCAGCAACGTCGCCACGGGCCCGCGCTCCGATGATGCCGACGATGCCGCACATGGCGCGCAGTCTAGCGCGCCCCGCCATGTATCGCTGGCCAATGACCGTCGCATCGTTTAGGGTGCAGTCTGGAGTCAAACCATGGCAACACCCGCCGACCAACGCTTGCTGGACCTGCTGGAAAAATGGCTCAAGAGCCTGGAGCTGCACGCGAGGTACGCGGCGCTCGATCCGGAGAGCTACGCCCGGGTCCAGGCCTGGCCGGATCACGAACGGCCGAGCCGCTGGATCATCGATCTTGCCACTCAGAAGGCCGGCGCCCTCCACGAGAAGCTGCGCGAACGCATGGCGGCGGGCGACGGCACTTTTTCGGATTCGCTGGAGCTGATGGCGTTTCTCGCCCACCTCCTGGGATCCGAACACATAGAGCGCTTCATTCCCCTCGCGGATCCACAGGCACAGCACGCTGCGTCCGACGCCGCGCCCGGCGCGCAGATGGGCGACTCGGAATCGAATGGAACCCGCGAAATGCCGGCGTTGGCCCACGCTCCAGGCCGCACCGGGCGTGCGGCGGTACCAGCGCCCACGCCACCGGCCGCCCCGGCGCCGAAACGCGATCCGGGGTCGAAAACCGATGCGAGACCGCCCGCGCAAGCCGCCGGTCGGGCGCCCCCGACTCGCCCGGCGGCCCCCGCGGAACGCCGTGCGCAGGCGGCGCCGCCTGCCGTGAGCGCCGGCTTCCCGGAGGCGATGGTGGAACAGGTGATCGCAGATGCCACGCGGTTGGTGCAGTGGGGACGCAAGTGGTACGAACTCGCCGAGCTCATCTCGAGCATGGCGGATCGTCCCGCGTTGACCGACGTTCGCCGTATACTCAAGGACAATAAAACGGTCATCGACATGAAGGCCGGCCGCGGTTGATTCCCGCAATTCAGGGAACCTCTTTCGATTCCTCCGCTCCAAGGCGCCCATGATCAAGACGAAAAATCTCTCCAAGCGGTATGGCGGCAAGGTTGCGGTCGACGATCTGACGTTCACGGTCTCGCCCGGCGAAGTGCTCGGCTTCCTCGGTGCGAATGGTGCCGGCAAGTCGACGACGATGCGCATGGTCGCCGGATTCGTCGCACCGTCGGGCGGTCGGATCGAGGTGTGCGGGCACGACGTCGAGCACGACGCGGTGGCCGCGAAATCGTGCATGGGCTATCTGCCCGAGGGGGCGCCGAGTTACGGCGAGATGACCGTCGCTGAATTCCTCGACTTCATCGCCGACATCCGCGGCCTGTCGGGCGCCGGCCGCCGCGCCCGTCGCGAGGTCGTCATCGACCGGCTGCAACTCGGCCCCGTCGTCGATCAGGTCATCGAAACACTGTCGAAGGGTTTTCGGCGGCGGGTGGGCCTCGCCCAGGCATTGATCCACGATCCGGCGGTGCTCATCCTCGACGAACCCACCGACGGACTCGACCCCAACCAGAAGCACGAGGTGCGCCGGCTCATCAACGAACTGAGCAAGGACAAGCTGGTGATAGTTTCCACGCACATCCTGGAAGAGGTCCACGAGGTGTGCACGCGGGCCATCATCATCGCGGACGGGCGCATCGTGGCGGACGAAACGCCCACCGCGCTCGAGGCGCGCTCGCGTTACCACCACGCCGTGAGCCTGCGCTTCGAGAGAAGCGACCAGCTGCTGGCCGCGTGCCGCGATCTCGCGGCGCTGCCAGAAATCGCAGCCGTCGAGCCGGATGAGCATGCCCTGCGCGTGACCGCCGTGCCGCGCAAGGGCGTCGAGGCGCTGCCCGCCGTGAGCGCCCTGATCGCGAGGAACCAGTGGTCGGTGCCGGAATTGCACCTGGAGTCGGGACGGCTGGACGAAGTGTTCCGCGCCCTGACCCGGGGACCCGATACCGCACCGGCCGCGGGAGCGGCCGCATGAGCAAGACACTGGCCGTGTTCAAGCGCGAAATGCGCAGCTATTTCACGACCCCCCTCGCCTATGTGTTCATCGTCATCTTTCTCGTGCTGGCGGCCGTCTTCACCTTCCAGGTGGGCGGGCTGTTCGAACGCGGTCAGGCGGATCTGCAGCCGTTCTTTCGCTGGCATCCCTGGTTGTACCTGGTGTTGATCCCGGCGATCTCCATGCGCCTGTGGGCGGAGGAGCGCAACAGCGGCAGCATCGAACTGCTCATGACGCTGCCCATCACGCTGTGGCAGGCGGTGACGGGCAAATTTCTAGCCGCGTGGTGTTTCGCGGGTGTCGCGCTGGCGCTGACCTTTCCCGTCTGGATCACGATCAACTACCTGGGCCATCCGGACAACGGCGCCATCCTCGCCGCCTACCTCGGCAGTTTCCTGATGGCCGGCGGCTTCCTGTCGATCGGCATGTGCCTGTCGGCGGCCACGCGCAACCAGGTCATCGCCTTCATCACCGCGGCGCTGGTGGGTTTTATTTTCCTGCTCGCCGGCTTCCCGATCGTGCTCGACTTCATCCGCGGCGCCCTGCCTCAGCCGCTGGTGGACGCCGTGGCGTCGCTGAGCTTCTTCACGCACTTCGACGCCATCTCCAAGGGTGTCATCGATCTGCGGGACCTGGTGTATTTCGCGGCTCTGATCGGCTTCTGGCTCACCGCCACGGCCCTGGTCCTCGACATGAAAAAGGCGCAGTAGTGGCGGCCTCGTACTGGCGGAAAACCGGCTTCGGCGCCGCGGGCCTCGCCGCGCTCGCCGTGCTCTTCCTCGGCGTCGTCATGCTCGCCAACGCGGGGCTGCGCGGGATGCGCCTGGATCTCACCCAGAACCATCTCTACACCCTGACGAGCGGCACGCAGCAGGTGCTCGACGAGCTCAAGGGGCCGGTCAATCTGTACTTTTATTTTTCGCGCGACGCCGCGGCGAAACGATCCCCCCTGTTGCTGCCCTATGCGAACCGCGTGCGCGAACTCCTCGAAGAGCTCGCCGCCCGTTCGAAGGGGCGGGTGCGGTTGCGGGTCGTCGATCCGCAACCGTTCTCGGAAGACGAGGATCGCGCCACCGAATACGGGCTGCAGTCACTGCAGACGGGCGGCGATGCGCTGTACTTCGGTCTCGCCGGCACCAACTCCACCGACGGACGCGCCGCGCTGCCGAGCTTCCAGTCCGATCGCGAGGAGTTCCTCGAATACGACGTCGCGAAGCTGATCCAGGAACTCGGCACGCCGAAGAAGCCCATCGTCGGCCTGATGAGTTCGCTGTCCATGCAGGGCCAGCTCAACCCGCAGACCGGCCAGATGAGCGAGCCCTGGCCCATCCTCGGCCAGCTGCAGCAGCTCTTCACGGTGCGCAACCTCACCGCCGAGGTCGATCACATCGACAAGGACGTCGACGTGCTGATGCTCGTGCACCCGAAACAGCTGCCGACCAAGACGCTCTACGCCATCGATCAGTTCGTCATGCGCGGCGGACACATGTTGCTCTTCGTGGATCCGAACGCGGGCGCGGACACCGCCGGTCAGGACCCCTCGAATCCGCTCTCTGCGGTGGCGGGCAATCACTCCTCGACACTCGAGCCTCTGCTGTCCGCCTATGGCGTGCAGTACGATCCGGGGAGGGTCGTGGGCGACCTGGAACTCGGTCTGGAAGTGCGTGCGAGCATGCAGGCGCCGCCCACGCGCCACATCGGCATTCTCGGTCTCCACCACGCCAACATGGCTGCCCGTGACGTGGTCACCGCCGCCCTCGACGTGGTGAACGTCGCCACGGCCGGGGCGCTGGCGTCCAGGCCGGGGGCGAAGACGGTGCTGCAGCCGTTGCTGACGAGTTCCACGAGCGCCGCAGCCATGCCGACGGAACGGTTCGATGCGATGAGCGATCCGTCGACCCTGCGCGATGGGTTCAAGGCCACGGGCGTGCGCTACGTGCTCGCCGCCCGGCTCACCGGTCCGGTCGAATCCGCCTTCCCCCGGGGGCTGCCGGCCGACACCCGAAGTCCCGCGGGGCCGCCACTCGCGCACCTGGCGAAATCGACGTCGCCCGCGAACATCGTGATCGTCGCCGACACCGACCTGCTGATGGACTATATGTGGGTTCAGACCCGCGAGGCCCTGGGGCAGCGTTTCGCGCAAGCCTTCGCCAACAACGGCGACTTCGTCGCCAACGTGCTGGACAACCTGAGCGGCAGCGGTGCGCTGATCAGCATCCGCGGCCGCGCGAGTTTCTCGCGCCCATTCGAGCGCGTCGAAGCACTGCGGCGACAGGCGGACGACCGCCTGCGCGCGAAGGCGCTCGAACTGCAGGGTGAATTGCAGAAGACCGAGGCGAAGCTGACCGACCTGCAGGGCATGCGCCGCGACCAGTCCTCCCTGACGCTGTCCCCCGAGCAGGAACAGGAACTGAAACGCTTCACCGCCGAGAAGGCGCAGGTGCGCAAGCAGCTGCGCGAGACGCAACGCGGCCTGGATGTCGACATCGACCGCTTGAACACGGTGTTGAAGGTGCTCAACGTGGCCGTGGTGCCGTCGCTGGTGGCCATCGCGGGCGTCATCGTGCTGTCCCTGCGGCGGCGGCGCAGGTCGCGGCGCACCCGAGGTTCGCAGCGCATCGATTCCACGCCGGGCAGCGCATGAACGGGCGGCGCCTGGGGGGCCTCGTGATCGCCGCGGGTTTGGTCTTCGCCGTCGCCCTGTACTCGAGCGCGTCGCGCAATCGGCCGCAAACGGCGCAGGGTCGCAAGCTGCTGCCGGAATTGGCCGGCGAACTCGCTACCGTGACCGCCGTGACCCTGCGCAAGGCGGGGGGGGCCGAAGTCGTGCTGCATCGCTCGGCGGCCGGGTGGACGGTGGTACAGCGCGGCGATTACCCCGCCGACGTCGGCAAGCTTCGCGCCTTGCTGACGAGCTTGGGCGACGCCACCATCGTCGAGGAAAAAACCGCAGAGCCGGCAAGTTTTGCCGCGGTGGGGGTGGACGATCCTGCGCACGGCGGTGGCGGCACGTCGCTCACCGTCGCCGCGAAGAGCGGCACGCAATCGGTCATCGTCGGCAAGCCCTCTGGCGGATCGAGCTTCGTCCGCCGCGCCGATGAAAACCAGAGCTACCTGGTCGAACCGGCGATCACGCCGGAGGCCGAGCCGCGCGGCTGGATAGATCCGCGCCTGCTCGACGTGAGCGCCGCGGTGATCGAGCGCCTCGCGGTGAAGCTCGCGGACGGCACGGCCTACACGTTGCGCCGGACCGATCCGACGGAGTCGAAGTTCGCCCTCGACGGCGCACCCCGGGGTCGCACGCCGCTGGATCCGGCCGCGCTCGCCCCCGCCCCGAACATGTTCGGCAATCTCACCGCCGAAGACGTCGCGCCGCTCGGCGACATCGATTTCGGCGCGGCCTCGCAGGTGGTGCTCACGCTCACGGACGGCGCCGTGCTGACGCTGACCGGCGTCGTCGCCGGCGACAAACACTGGCTGCAGGTAACGTCCAGCAAGGACGCCGCGTTGAACGCGAAGACGCAAGGCCGCGCCCTTGCGGTGGCGAGCTACCGCTACGAGGGGATCTTCAGGCCGCTCGAGCCGCTCTTGGTGCCGCGCGGTCCCGGCCGTTGATCACGGGACGCAGCGCGGGGTTCGGCAGACGCTTCGCGGCACTGCTTTACGACGCGTTCCTGCTCGCCGCGTTGCTGCTGCTCTACACCTTCGGCGCGATCACCTTCACCGGCGGACACGCCATCCTGCGCGCCACGGCCGGGGCGGGGTACTACGTGTACTGCGCCGGGGAAATTGCCGTGATCGCGGGCTACTACGTGCTCAATTGGACCCGCAGCGGGCAGACCCTGGGGATGCGCGCATGGCAGTTGCGCGCCGTCGATGCAGCCGGCAAGCCGCTGACGCTGGCGAGCGCGGGGTTGCGTTTCGTCTGCGGCCTGCTGGCCTGGCCGCCCGCCGCCTTGGGCGTGTTGTGGCTCTACCTCGACGCCGAGCATCTTGCGCTCCACGACCGCTTGTCCGGCACACGGGTGGTCCGCTTAACGCGTGCGTGAGATGGCCACCAGGGTACAAAATCCCACCACGACCGTGGGCAGCCAGCCGACCAGGGCAGGGTTCACGGCGAACAACTGGCCGCCGTTTTCTACCGTGCGCGTCACGAGAAAAAACACCACGCCGAGCAGCACGCCGAGCACCGTCCGGGTACCCGCCCCGGTGCTGCGCAGCGGCCCGAACACGAACGGCAGCGCCAGCAGGGTCACCACGACGACGGCGAACAGACGCGCGATGCGGGACCAGTATTTGATCTCGTAGGCGCCGGTGCCGAGGCTGTTGCGGCGCAGATGATCGACATAGGACTTCAGGCCGCGCAGGGTCAGAAGATCCGGATCGGTGGCGGCGAGGCCGAGGAAATCCGGGTTGACGGTCGACGTCATCGTCGTCTCGGCGATGGTCTCACCGGTGACGCGGCCGTCCTGAAAGCGGGTGGTGGCGACGTTGTGCAGGCGCCAGCGTCCGGGGTCCGCCACGGATACCCGCTCGGCACGCTGGATCGACTTCAGGCGGTTGGCACCGTCGAGCTCGAACAGCGAAACACCGCCGAAGGCCCGGTCCACCTCGCCGGTCTGCACACGCAGGATGAGATTGCCATCCTTGACCCAGGCGCTGCTCGAGCCCGCGAAGCTGATGTCCGCGAGTTTGCTCGTGGTCTTTTCGCGTTTGGCTAACTGCGCCAGGGGCGGCGCCACGTACTCACCGATGGTGTACATCGCGAGCGCCATGGTCACGCCGGCCAGGCCCACCGGCCAGGCGATGCGCCACACGGACACGCCGGACGCCCGGGTCACCACGAGTTCGCTGCCCGCGGCCAGATTGCCGAGGCCCATCAGGGCGCCGATCAACGCGCCGATCGGCAGCAGGTCGAACGCCTGTTCCGGGAGGTTCAGGAAGGTGAACAGGATGGCGTCGCCCGCGCTGTAGCTGCCCACCCCGATGTCACTCTGTTCGCTGATGAACAGGAACAACGCGCCGAGCGTGAGGAGCACCGCGGTCGCCATCGACGCGTAGATCAGCACCGTGCGATAAAGATACCGGTCGAGGGTGTTCACGCGGACCGCGCCTCGCGAAACACCAGGTACAGGCCCAGGCCGAGCACCCCCAGATGCACCCACCACACGCCGATCGCCGGCGACAATTCGCCGCGTTCCAGCCACACCTTGGCCGCCGACAGCAGGTTCGAATAGACGAAGTACAGCACGATCGCAAAACCCACGCGCGCATACCGCCCCTGACGCGGCCGCAGGCGGCTCAGGGGCACGGCGACCAGCGTCAACACCAGCGCCATCAGGGGGCTCGAGGTACGGGATTGAATCTGCGCGATGTCGGACGGCGTCGGCGAATCGAACAGCTCACGCGAAGGCTTGGTGTCCGGGTCGGACGTGCCGACCGGATCGCCGGGCGCGGAAATGGGAATGCCGTGCTCGCCGAAGTCGATGACGCGGAAGTCGCTGCGCCCGGCCACGCCCTCGTAGCGCCGCCCGTTGAAGAGCGTCACGAAGTGCATGCCGTCCGCCGCCGCCTTGGAATAGGTGGCGGTATCGGCCAGCGCGACCTCGATGCGCCCCTCCGTCTCGCGTCGCACGAAGACATTGTGCAGCACGCCCTCGCGGTCGACGCGTTCCGCATAGAACACGGCGTCGCCGCCGCTGAAAGATCTGAAACGGCCCGCATCCAGCTGCCCCACCTGGGCCTCCTTCAGCGCCGACTGACGCAGCAGCTGCACCTGCTGGTCGGCGCGCGGAACCTGGAAGAAGGACAGCCAGCCGAGGCCCACGGCAATGACGGCGGCGAAACACAGCAGCGGCGCGAGCAGCCGCGCCGGGCCGAAGCCGCAGGCCTGCAGAGCGGCCATCTCGCTGTCGTGATACAGGCGACCGAGCGTCAACACCACGGCGAGCAGCAGGCCCACCGGCACGATGACGGACAGATTCATCACCGCACCGAGGGCGATGAGATCGAAGACCACATGGCGGCCATACCGGTTGTCGGCCGCCTGCCCGAGCACCCGCGACAATTGGTTTGACACCAGAATGGCGACCAGCACACCGGTCACCGCCAGCCAGGTTTGAAATACTTCGCGCAAGACGTAACGCTGTACCGTCCATTTCATGGCGTGGAGCTTAGAGCCTTCGCGAGAATCTAGTAAACTATTTGGATCATGAGCATTCACCGCAAAGAGCAATACGGAGTTGGGGATATGGAATTCAAAGCCATTGTCGATGCCAGGGCACGCGAGGCCACGGGCTGCGCCGTCGTCGGGGTGTACGAGGAGGGCGAACTCGGCGCCGCCGCGCAGCTCCTCGATGCGCAACTCGGCGGGACGCTCGGCAGGCTCCACGGCAGCGGGGATTTCGCCGGAAAATTGTCCGACGTATTGCTGCTGCCGCAGCCGAAGGGCGCCGCGGCGGAACGCGTGCTGCTGGTCGGCCTCGGCGTCCGGCAGAATTTCGGACGCAAGCAATTTCGCAAGGCGGTGCTGGCGGGCGCGCAGGCGCTCGCCAAGACCGGCGCGGCCGATGCCGTCGTGTATCTGACGCTCGAAGAGGTGTCGGAACTCGACGTGCACTACCGGGCGCGCATCGTCGCGGAGGTGTTCTGCGCGCAGGCCTACAGGATTCCCGACCTGAAGACGGCGGGCAAACCCAAGCCCTCGAAACTCGCGACGTTGAGCATCGTCGCGGAGAACGCCCGTGCCGCGAAAGTCGCCGCGGAAGGTCTCGACGTGGGCGTTGCCGTGGGCAGCGGCATGCGCCTGGCCCGCGATCTCGGCAACCTACCGCCCAACGTGTGCACGCCCACGTACCTCGGCACCCGCGCGCTCGGGCTCGCCAAGGAATGGCCCAGCATCAAGACCCGGATCTTCGACGCCGCCGGGATCAAGACGCTGAAGATGGGCGCCTTTCTCGCCGTCACGCAGGGCTCGGACCAGCCGCCCCGGCTGATCGTCTGCGAGTATCGGGGCGCGAAGAAGAACGTGCCGCCCATTTGTCTGGTGGGCAAGGGCATCACCTTCGATTCCGGCGGCATCTCGCTGAAAGATCCGCCCGCGATGGACGAGATGAAATACGACATGAGCGGTGCGGCGGCGGTGCTCGGTGCCTTGCGCAGCGTGGCCGAGCTCGAGCTCCCCATCAATCTCGTCGTCGTCGTCGCCGCCTGCGAGAACATGCCGAGCGGCGCCGCCGTGAAGCCGGCCGACATCGTCACGACCATGTCGGGGCAGACCGTCGAGATCCTCAACACCGATGCCGAAGGCCGGCTCGTGCTCTGCGATGCCATCACCTACAGCCGCCGCTTCAAGCCCGCCGCCGTCATCGACGTGGCGACGCTCACGGGCGCATGCATCGTCGCCCTCGGCAACCACTTCAGCGGGCTCATGAGCAACGACGACGCCCTGCGCGACGAGCTGAGCGCGGCGGGCGTGCGCGCGGACGACCGCGCGTGGGCGCTGCCCATCGGCGAGGAATACGTCGAGCAGTTGAAGAGCAACTTCGCCGACATCGCCAATGTCGGCGGCCGCGAGGGCGGCGCCTGCACGGCGGCGTCCTTCCTCTGGAAGTTTGCCAAGGACCTGTCGTGGGCCCATCTCGACGTCGCGGGCACGGCGTGGCTCAGCGGCTCGCAGAAAGGCAGCACCGGCCGCCCCGTGCCCCTGCTGGTGGACTTCATCCTGAACCGCGCCCGGGCGACATGACGGAGCGTGTGGATTTTTACGTCCTCAAGAGCGCGGCCGTGAAGTCGCGCCAGCTCTTCGCCTGCCGGCTGGCGGAAAAGGCCTATCTGCGCGATCTGTCGGTGGTGGTCCTGAGCGGCGACCCCGCGCAAGCCGCCGCACTCGACGAGTTGATGTGGACCTTCAGCGAGAAGTCGTTCCTGCCGCACGAACTCGGCGGCCCGCAGGGCCGCGACACGCCCGCGCCCGTGCACCTCGCCGCGGATCTGGATGTCGTCGGGCGTGCGGATCTGCTGCTCAATTTGAGCGACCGTCTGCCCGCGGACCTCGCCCGTTTCACCCGGGTCGCCGAAATTCTCGACGCGGACGCCGAGCGGCTCCGGCTGGGCCGCGAGCGCTTCAAGGCGTACCGGGACTTGAAGCTGCCCTTGGAAACACACCATCTGGAAGAAGGCGGCGAGGGATGAATTTCACGTCCGGCGACCCGCCTGATCCGCGTGACATCCCCATTCTCACCGACGCCGTTGACGGCACGCGGCTCGGCCGGCCCGTGCCCGGCGACGCCGCGGCCGATCGGGAACAGGCGGCACACGCAGCCATCGTCACCGAGACGCTGGAGCTCGCCGATTCGCTGCTGCATCAGGCGGCCCGGGACATCGAGGCCATTCTCTTCGAACGCGTCTTCGACCGGTTGCGGGCGCAGCTGCCGGAACTGGTCGATCGCGTCCTGCGCGAGCACGCGGCGGGCGCCAGGCCCGCTTAGCCACGTCCGCTTGGGTCACGGCGACGGCGGCCGCCACCGCCCGCTATAATCGCCGCATGGACAAAGCCTACTCGCCCTCCGCGATCGAATCCCGACTCTACGACTGGTGGGAAAAGCAGGGCTACTTCGCACCCAGCGGCCGGGGCCCCGCCTACTGCATCGTCATTCCGCCGCCCAACGTGACGGGCACCCTGCACATGGGCCATGCGTTCCAGGACACCATCATGGACGCCCTCATCCGCCATCGGCGCATGCGCGGGTTCGACACGCTGTGGCAGTCCGGCACGGATCATGCGGGCATCGCCACGCAAATGGTGGTCGAGCGGCAGTTGAATGCGGCGGGACAGAGCCGGCTCGAACTCGGCCGGGCCGGCTTCGTCGAGCGGGTCTGGGAATGGAAGAACGAATCCGGCGGCCTGATCGCCAACCAGCTGCGGCGCCTGGGGGCCTCGGTGGACTGGCAGCGCGACAAATTCACCATGGAGCCGGCCCTGTCGCGCGCGGTGACCGAGGTTTTCGTCAGGCTGTACCGCGAAGGCCTGATCTACCGCGGCAAGCGTCTGGTGAACTGGGATCCGGTGCTGAAAACGGCCTTGTCCGATCTCGAGGTGGCCGCCGCCGAAGAGACGGGCAGTCTCTGGCATCTGCGCTATCCGCTGGCGGACGGCGAGGGCGGCTTGATCGTCGCCACCACCCGTCCGGAGACGATGCTGGGCGACACCGCCGTGGCGGTACACCCCGACGACGAGCGCTACCGGCATCTCATCGGCCGGCTCGTGCGCCTGCCGTTGACCGACCGCGACATCCCCATCATCGGCGACAGCTACGTCGATCCTGCGTTCGGCAGCGGCTGCGTGAAGATCACGCCCGCGCACGATTTCAACGACTACGAGATGGGCCAGCGGCACGGCCTGCCACTGCTCAACATCATGACGCCGGACGCGACGTTGAACGACACGGTGCCCGAGGCCTATCGGGGCCTCGAGCGCATGGCGGCACGGACGCGGATAGTCGCCGATCTCGACGCGCTGGGACTGCTAGCCGGCGTAGAGCCGCACAAGCTCACCGTGCCGCGCGGCGACCGCAGCCAGGCCATCCTGGAGCCGCTGCTGACGGATCAATGGTTCGTCGACGTCAAGCCGCTGGCCGCGCCGGCCATCCGCGCCGTCGCGGACGGCCGCGTACGCTTCGTGCCCGAATCCTGGTCGGGTGTCTATTTCGAGTGGATGCGCAACATCAAGGACTGGTGCATCAGCCGTCAGCTGTGGTGGGGGCACCGCATACCGGCCTGGTACGACGAGCAGGGGCGCTGGTACGTCGCGCACGACGAGGCGGAGGTACGCGCCACGCACGGCCTCGGCGACTCGGTGACGCTGCGTCAGGACGAGGATGTGCTCGATACCTGGTTCTCCTCGGCGCTGTGGCCGTTCTCCACGCAAGGGTGGCCCGACGACACGGCCGCGCTGCGCGTCTATTATCCGAGCGCCGTGCTGGTCACGGGCTTCGACATCATTTTCTTCTGGGTGGCCCGCATGATCATGATGGCACTCAAGTTCACCGACCAGGTTCCCTTCCGGGAGGTGTACATGCACGGGCTGATCCGCGACCACGACGGACAAAAAATGTCCAAGTCCAAGGGCAACGTGATCGACCCGCTCGACATCGTGGACGGCATCGGCCTCGAGGATCTGCTGGCCAAACGCACCGGCGCGCTGATGCAGCCGCAGATGAAACCCGCCATCGAGAAGGCCACGCGCAAACAGTTTCCGCAGGGCATCGCCGCCTACGGTACCGACGCGCTGCGCCTGTGCTTCGCCGCGATGGCGACGCAGAGCCGCGACCTGCGCTTCGACATGAGCCGCGTGGAGAACTACCGTAATTTCTGCAACAAGCTCTGGAACGCCGCGCGCTACGTCCTGATGAACGTCGAAGGACAGGAGTTGACCGCCGGCGAGGTCCGCCTGAGCCTCGCGGACCGGTGGATCACCTCGCGGCTGTCCGCGGCCATCTCGCGCGTGGAGACGGGTTTCGCCGACTACCGCCTGGACGTGGTGGCGGCCGCGCTGTACGACTTCACGTGGCACGACTACTGCGACTGGTATCTGGAGCTGTCCAAGGCCGTCCTGCAAGCGGACGGCGCTGGCGATGCCGACAAGCGCGGCACCCGCCTCACCTTGATCAAGGTGCTCGAGGCGCTGCTGCGCGCGCTGCATCCGCTGGCGCCCTTCATCAGCGAGGAGATCTGGCAGCGCGTGCGCACCAGTGCCGGAGCGGCCGGCGAGACGCTGATGCGCGCACCCTTCCCCACCGTCGAGGAGATCAGACCCGATCCGCAGGCGGAACCCGAGATGCGCTGGGTCATGGACTTCATCCTCGGCGTGCGGCAGATTCGCGGTGAAATGGACATCGCGCCCAGCCGCAAGCTGGCGGTGCTGCTGCAGAACGCCGGCGCGAGGGACGTCGAGTACGTCGGCCGGAACCTGGTCTATCTCACTCGTCTGGCCGGTATCGAGCCGCCCGTCGTGCTCGGCGAAGGTCAGCCGGCCCCCATCAGCGCCGTCGCGCTGCTGGGGACCCTCGAGATATTGGTGCCCATGGCGGGACTCATAGATCCTCTGGCAGAACTGGACCGGCTGGCCAAACGCCGCCGCAAGGCGCAGACCGACCTCGACAAACTCGGCGCCAAGCTCGCCAACGCCGACTTCGCCCGCAACGCACCCGCCGAAGTCGTCGCGAAGGACGAACTGCGCCGCTCCGAGCTGCAGGTCGAGCTCGGGCAGCTGACCACCCAGATCGCGCGGGTCGATGCCCTGCGGGCACGATGAGGAGTTCGCACCCAGCGGTCGAGGCCATCCTGGCCCAGCTCAACGGGGTGATCCTCGGCAAGCAGCGGCAGCTCAACCTGTGTCTCGCCTGTCTGCTGGCGCGCGGTCATCTGCTCATCGAGGACATTCCGGGCGTGGGCAAGACCACGCTCGCCCACGCGCTCGCGAAGAGTCTCGGCTTGTCCTTCCAGCGCGTGCAATTCACCAGCGACCTGTTGCCGGCCGACGTGCTGGGCGTGTCCATCTACGACCGCGAAAGCGGCACCTTCCGGCTGCAACGGGGGCCCATCTTTTCGCAGCTGGTGCTGGCGGACGAGATCAACCGGGCGAGCCCGAAGGCGCAGAGCGCCCTGCTCGAAGCAATGGAGGAACATCAGGTGACGCTCGACGGTCAGACCATGGCGCTGCCGGAACCGTTCTTCGTCATCGCGACGCAGAACCCCCAGGATCAGGTGGGAACGTTTCCGCTGCCCGAATCGCAGCTGGACCGCTTTCTGATGCGCGTACATCTGGGGTATCCCGCGCCCGCGGCGGAGCGCGAACTGCTGAGTGGTACGGATAGGCGCGAACTGGTCGCCTCGCTCGCCGCCGTGATCGACCTGGCGACGCTGCGCTCGCTGCAGAACCGCGTGCAGGCGCTGCACGTCGCGCCCGCGCTGCTCGACTACGTCCAGGCGCTGGTCGCACACACCCGCAATTCGCCGGCGTTCAGCGCCGGGTTGTCGCCGCGCGCGGCAATCGGGCTGCTGCGCGCGGCGCGCGCCTGGGCGCTCATCGAGGGAGGTGATGCGGTGCTTCCCGACCACGTGCAGGCCGTGTTCTCGGCGGTGGTCGGACATCGGCTGAGCCAACGCGATGCAGACAGCAGCGCCGTCACCCGGCTGCTCGAGGCCGTGCCGGTCCCGTGACCGGCGCCGTGCATGCGTGGCGTCGGGCGGCCGTCGCCCGCCTGACCCGCTGGGCGGCGCGGCGCCATGGCGGCGACGCGCTGCCCGCCACCGTCGATCGGCGCCGCATCTACATCGTTCCCACGCGCTTCGGCGCCTCCCTCGCGCTGCTGCTGGTCGCGATGTTGATCGCCGGCCTCAACTACAACAGCAATCTAGGCCTTGCCTTCGGGTTCCTCATGACCAGCGTGGCGCTGGTGGCCATGCATCACTGCCATCGCAATCTGCTCGGCCTGACGCTGGACGTCAATCGCGAGAGCGAAGCCTTCGCCGGCGCCGGCGCCCGTTTCGACTTCCGGCTCCGCAACGACACCCGCATCGGCCGCCGGGACATCGAGGTGCACATCGGCGAGGCCGCCGCCATCGGCGACGTCGACGCGGTGCGCTTCGGGCTGATCGGGGTGGAGGTTCCCACGGCGACGCGCGGTCTGCGGCATTTCGCGCATTTCGAGGTTCGTACGCGCTATCCGTTCGGCTGGTTTCGCGCCTGGACGTACGTGCATGCGCCGCTCACGGCGTTCGTCGCACCGCAGCCGCGCGGCGACCGACCGCTGTCCGCCGCCGCCGCGCCGGGCGGCGCGGCGCGGCCCGAGTCGCGCGGCGACGAAGATTTCGCGGGCCTGCGCGCCTACGAGGCGGGGGTTCCGCTCAAGCACATGGCGTGGAAGGTGCTGGCGCGCGGCGGCGCGGCGGCCGTGCGCAGTTATGCCGGCGCCGCGGCCCAGCCGCGATGGCTCGACTGGTACGCGCTCGATCGGCTGAACACCGAGGCGCGGCTCGCGCAGCTGTGTCGCTGGATGCTCGACTGCGAGGCGGCGCAGCAGCGCTACGGCCTGCGTCTGCCGGCGCTCGACATCGCGCCCTCGTCGGGTGCGGCCCATCGCTCGGCGTGCCTGCGCGCACTCGCGTCCTTTCCGGCGCAGCCCGGGCCGCCGCCATGATGCTGGCGAAGGCCACGGCGGAACCCGTCACCTTCGAGCGTCTGCTGTGGATCTCGGCCTGTCTCGCGCTCACCTTGGTGGCCCACGTCGGCGCCCTGCCGGCGTGGGTGTTCGCCACCGTCGCCGTGATCGTCGCGGTGCGGCTGGGACTCGCGGCGCGTGCCCGCCCCGCGCCCGGGCGCGTCATCCGGTCGGTGCTCACCGCGCTGTCCGTGGGCCTCTTGTTCCTGCAGTTTCACACGTTCAACGGGTTGTCGGCGGGCACCGCGCTGCTCTGTCTGGTGGCCGGACTGAAACTGCTCGAGACGCAGACGCGCCGCGACATCTACGTGGTGACCATGATCCTCTATTTTCTCAGCCTCGCCGCGCTCCTGCAGGGCGAGTCGTTCTGGCTGCTCGGGTATCTCGTGGCGGTGACCCTGCTCACCACCGCCACCCTGCTGCGGCTGACGTGCACCGTGTCGAGCGCCGGCTGGCTGGGCAGTCTGCGCTACGCGGGGCGCATGCTCGCGCAGGCGCTGCCGCTCGCGCTGGCGTTCTGGCTGTTCTTCCCGCGTTTCGGAGCACCGCTGTGGCAGATGCCCGAGGAGGGAGGCAATGCGCAGACGGGCTTGAGCGACAGCATGAGCCCGGGCGACATCACGCACCTCGCGCAGTCCGACGAGGTCGCCTTTCGGGTGCGTTTCTCGGGCGCCACCCCGCCGCTCGACGAACGCTACTGGCGCGGACCCGTGCTGCACGATTTCGACGGCCATACCTGGAGCCGCAGCGCGCCCGGCGGGGCCCGCGGCAGCGGGCTCGTCGCGGACGGCGCCGCGTACCGCTACACCGTGAGCATCGAACCCCACCAGCGGCATTGGATCTTCGTGCTCGACTGGCCCTGGAGCTGGGATGCGCCGGGCGACGTCCTCACGGGCGATTACATGCTCGTCCAACCGGCTCCCGTGGCACAGCCCGTCGACGTCGCGGTGGTGTCGTACGCCCACGTGCACACGGCGCAACCCTTGAGCGCCCTCATGCGCCGCGCTGACCTGAGACTGCCGGAGGGGCGTAATCCGCGCACGCTGGCATTCGCCGGCCAGCTGCGCGGCGCCCACCCCGGCGACGCCGAGTACGTGCAGGCCGTGCTGCAGCTGTTCCGCGAGAAACCGTTCTTCTACACCCTGACGCCGCCGAAACTCGCGGACGATTCCGTCGATGAGTTCTTGTTCGAGACCCGACGCGGCTTCTGCGGCCATTACGCGTCGGCCTTCGCCACGCTCATGCGTGCGGGAGGCATCCCGGCACGCATCGTCACCGGCTACCAGGGCGGTACCTTCAATCGCTTTGCCGATTACTGGATCCTGCGCCAGAGCGATGCACATGCGTGGACCGAGATCTGGGTGGACGGACGCGGGTGGGTGCGCGTCGACCCCACGTCCGCCATCGCGCCGGAGCGGGTGGAACGCGGCTTGAACGATCTGGCGGCGGCGAACCAGCCGCTGACCAGCCGCTGGCAGCAGCGCAGGCTGTGGCTGGCCGACACCCGACTGCGTCTGGACGCACTGCGCCAGCTGTGGCGCGAGCGCATCTTGCGCTTCGACCAGAGCTCCCAGGAGAGATTGCTGGCCGCCTTGCACGTGCCCGAGCCGGATGCGCGCAAACTGGTGTTCGTGCTGGCGGCATGCCTCGCGCTGGGACTGGCCTGGCTCACCTGGTCCGTGCGCCGGGAACTCGCGCCGCACCCCCGCGATGCGCTGCTGCGCGCCTATGCGACGTTGTGCAAACGTCTCGCGGCGGTGGGGCTGCCGCGCGCCGCGTACGAGCCGGCGGATACGTTCGCCGCGCGCGTGGCCCGGCAGCGGCCGGACCTGGGACCGGCCGTCACCGCGCTGTGCCGGCATTACTCGCGGCTGCGCTATGGGGCGTCCGCACCGCCGGGTGGGCGCGGTACGGCGGTCGGGGTGGCGCGCTTCGTCGCCGCCGTGCGCGGTTTCCGGCCGCGCAGGCGGCCGCCGCCGACGTGAATCCAAGCCCCGCCGGGGCGTGCGTTCAGGCCGCCAGATTCTCGCGCGTCTTCATGAATTCGATCTCCGGCCAGCGCTCCTCGATCAGCCCCAGATTCACCCGCGTGGGCGCCAGGTAGACCAGCTGTCCCGCATGATCCACGGACAGATGGTCGTAGGCCTTTTCGCGGAACTCGGCGAGCCGTTTCTCATCCCCCAGGCGCACCCAGCGCGCCTGCGCGACGTTGATGGCCTCGAACACGCAGTGCACGTTGTATTCGTCCTCCAGGCGAAAGGCCACCACCTCGAACTGCAGCTGGCCGATCGCCCCCAGGATGAGGTCGTTGTTGCGCAGCGGCTTGAACAGTTGGGTGGCACCCTCCTCGCACAATTGCGAGAGACCCTTCTGCAGCGCCTTCATACGCAGGGGATCCTTGAGCACGGCACGACGGAACAGCTCCGGCGCGAAGTTGGGCACGCCCGTGAAGGTGAGATTCTCGCCTTCGCTGAAGGTGTCGCCGATGTTGATGGTGCCGTGGTTGTGCAGGCCGATGATGTCGCCGGCGAAGGCTTCCTCGGCGGCGCTTCGATCGGCGGCCAGAAAGGTCAGCGCGTCGGCGATGCGCACCTCCTTGTCGAGACGCACGTGGTACATGCGCATGCCGCGCGCGTAGCGGCCGGAACACAGCCGCATGAAGGCGATGCGATCGCGGTGCCCCGGGTCCATGTTCGCCTGGATCTTGAACACGAAGCCGGTGAGCTTGGTCTCCGCCGCCTGCACGGCGCGCTGCAACGTGGGCCGCGGCAGCGGGCCGGGCGAGTTCCTGACGAAGGCGCTCAAGAGTTCCCGCACGCCGAAGTTGTTGACGGCGGAGCCGAAGAACACCGGGGTCTGCTGCGCGGCGCGGTAGCGCCCGAGATCGAATTGCGGGCTGGCGCCGCGCACCAGGTTCACCTCGTCCAGGAACTCGGCGTAGCGGGCGCCGAGGAACTCACGTGCCTCGTCGCTGCCGAGACCGTCGATGGTCTGATGCGAACCCACCCGCCCCTTTTCGACGGGAACGTACAGGTAGATGCGGTCCTCGAGCAGGTGATAGACGCCGAGCAGATCGCGGCCCATGCCGATCGGCCAGGTGACGGGCGAGCATTGTATCCGCAGCACCTTCTCGATCTCGTCGAGCAGTTCGATGGGCGAGCGTCCGTCGCGGTCCAGTTTGTTGACGAAGGTCATGATGGGCGTGTCGCGCAACCGGCACACGTCCATGAGCTTGATGGTGCGTTCTTCGACGCCCTTGGCGCAGTCGATGACCATCAGCGCGGAGTCGACCGCGGTCAGGGTCCGGTAGGTGTCCTCGGAGAAGTCCTCGTGGCCCGGCGTGTCGAGCAGGTTGACGATGCAGTCCTCGAAGGGAAACTGCATCACGGACGAGGTCACGGAGATCCCGCGCTGCTGTTCCAGCCGCATCCAGTCGGAGGTGGCGTGGCGGGTGGCCTTACGGCCCTTGACGGTGCCCGCCATCTGAATGGCGCCCCCGAACAACAGCAGCTTCTCCGTGAGCGTGGTCTTGCCGGCATCGGGATGAGAGATGATGGCGAACGTGCGCCGCCTGCTTATTTCCTGGTCCAAAGTATTGCTCAATATGGCTTCCTGCTACTTCACGTCGGGCGTCAGTATCCGCCGCAGCACCGATGCGTCCTCGCGACCCTCGGTTGCCTGGTAATACCCGCGCCGCACGCCGACCTGTTCGAATCCCATCGACAGGTACAGCCGGGCCGCGGCGATGTTCGAGGGCCGCACCTCGAGGAACGCCTCGTACATGCCATTGCTGCGGGCACGCTCCACGAGGTAGGACAGGAGTCTGCGGGCGAGCCCCCGGCAGCGGTACTCCTGGCGGATGCAGACGTTGAGGACGTGCGCCTCGCCGGCGCCGATGGACATGATGCCATAACCCGCCAGCTCGCCGTCCACGTCGACGACGCGGCAGATGTAGCCCACCCGCAGACAGTCGCGAAAAATCCCCTCGCTCCAGGGAAACTGGTACGCGGAGCGTTCGACGGCCACCACCAGGGGCACGTCGAGTTCGTGCATGGGCCGGATCTCGACCGCGCTGAAGTCGAGCTCCTGTTTCACGCTAGCCACGGCTCGCCACCTCCCGGGCAAATTTCAAGTCTTCCCACGCCTTGCGCTTGTCGGCGGGCGTGCGCAGAAGATACGCCGGATGATAGGTCACGACCATGGGCACGCGTTCGACGCCGAAGGCATGGATCTTCTGCCGCAACGAGGCGAGCCTCGCATCCGTGCCGAGCAGGTTCTGCGCGGCGATGCGGCCCACCACCAATAGGACCTTAGGCCGCAGCAAGGCGATCTGTCGCTCGAGGTAGGGCATGCATTCGCGCGCCTCGGCGGCGAGCGGATCGCGGTTTCCCGGCGGCCGGCACTTGAGCACGTTGGCGATGTAGACCTGTTCCCGGGCCAGACCGATGGCGCGCAACATGGCGTTCAGCAGCTGGCCGGCGCGGCCGACGAACGGCTCGCCCCGCCGGTCTTCCTCGGCGCCGGGCGCCTCCCCCACCACCAGCCAGTCCGCAGACATGTCGCCCACGCCGAACACGGTCTGGGTGCGCGTCTGGCTGAGAGCGCAGCGCGTACAGACGGCGACGCGCTCACGCAGCGGCTGCCAATCCTGACCGTCCTCGCGCGGCGCCGTGCCCCCCGCGGGCACGGCCACCGCTTGTGGCGCAGTGCCGGTGTTGCGACGCAACACCCACCCCTCGAGTCCGAGCGCCCTCGAGTACGCCTGGCGCTGCGTCTGGTTCATGCCGGGTTGGCCGCCCCGCGGGACCGTCGGCGCAGCCTGCGATACAGCCAGAAGGTTGGCGCCGACAAGGCGTAGCCGCCGAAGAGCACCAGCAGCGTGATGGGCGGGTACAGGGCGAGCAGCACGAACGCCAGCGGTACGAACAGGATGTGCGTGAAGCGCACCCGGGCACCGGGATTGACCTGTTTGAAGCTGTTGAAGGCGAACCGGCTGATCATCAAGGCGCCGGCAAAGGCCGTCACCAGGAAGGCCAGGATGAGCCCCGGCAGTCCGACGTGGATCTGATCGCTCGCCAGCCAGATCAAGGCGGCGACGATGGCGGCGGCCGACGGGCTGGGCAGCCCCTCGAAGTAGTGCTTGTCCTGGGTGGCTACGCGGGAGTTGAAGCGGGCCAGCCGCAACGCCGCGGCGGCGGCGTAGAAGAAGCACACCAGCCAGCCCAGTCGGCGCCACAGCGGTCCGTACTCCGCGATGCGCGCGACGCCCCACTGGTAGGTGACGATGGCGGGCGCCAGTCCGAACGACACCATGTCGGAGAGGCTGTCGTATTGTTCGCCGAACGCGCTCTCGGTGTGCGTCCAACGCGCCACGCGGCCATCCAGGCCGTCGAACACCATGGCCACGAACACGGCGATGCCGGCGTGCTCGAAGCGCAGATCGATGGCGGCCACCACGGCGTAGAAGCCCGCGAACAACGCGCCCGTGGTCAGCAGGTTCGGCAGCCAGTACACCCCGCGCGGCCGTGTCGTTTGTTCTTCGTCGTCGCTCATGAACGAGGATAATAGCAGGGGGGCTCATGTAATATAGGCGGCTATGCGCTTATCCCGATACCCCATTTCCACGCTCAAGGAAGTGCCTGCCGACGCCGAGGTCACCAGCCACCGTTTGATGCTGCGGGCCGGCTTGATCCGCCGCTCGGCCGCCGGCCTGTACACCTGGCTGCCCATGGGTCTGCGCGTCCTGAAGAAGGTCGAACGCATCGTGCGCGAGGAGATGGACCGCGCGGGCGCACTCGAGCTGTTGATGCCGACCGTGCAGCCGGCCGAACTCTGGCAGGAGTCCGGCCGCTGGGTGAAATACGGACCGGAACTGCTGCGCTTCAAGGATCGGCACGACCGCGAGTTCGCCTACGGGCCCACGCACGAGGAAGTCATCACCGACCTCGCCCGGCGGGAACTGCGTAGCTACAAACAGCTGCCCGTGAATTTTTATCAGATTCAGCTCAAATTCCGTGACGAGATCCGCCCCCGCTTCGGCGTCATGCGGGCGCGCGAGTTCTTGATGAAGGATGCGTATTCCTTCCACATGGACGAGACCAGCCTCGCCGCCGGCTACCGCGCCATGTTCGAGGCCTACACACGCATCTTCACCCGATTGGGACTGGGCTTCCGCGCCGTGCACGCAGACGGCGGCAACATCGGCGGCAGCACGTCGCAGGAGTTTCACGTGCTCGCCGAATCGGGGGAAGACGCCATCGTCTTTTCGGACGGCGACGACTACGCCGCCAACGTCGAGACGGCGGCGACGCTGGCCTGCGCCCTGCCGCGTCCGGCGGCCGCGGAGCCGTTGACCCGGGTGGCGACCCCCGGGGTGCGCACCATCGCGGACCTCGGTGCGTTCCTCGACGTGAGCGCGGCACGGTGCGTGAAGACCCTGCTGGTCGACGGCAGCGACGGCGCGGTGGTCGCCCTGGTGCTGCGCGGCGACCATGAACTGAATGCGGTGAAGGCGCAGAAGCTCGACGGCGTCGCCAGTCCCCTGCGCATGGCCAGCACGGAACGGGTGCGGGCGGCCACGGGCTGCGAACCGGGGTCGCTGGGACCGATCGGCTTCGGCGGCCGGATCCTCGTCGATCATGCCGCCGCACATTTGGCGGACTTCGTCTGCGGCGCCAATGAAAAAGACGTGCACTTCACCGGCGCCAACTGGGATCGCGACCTGCCGGCCGCCGTTTCGGTGGATCTGCGCAACGTGCAGGCGGGCGACCCGAGCCCGAGCGGCCGCGGTACGCTCAAACTTGCCCGCGGCATCGAGGTCGGCCACATCTTTCAGCTGGGCCGGCTTTACAGCGCGGCGATGAAGGCGACCGTGCTCGACGAACACGGCAAGGCCGCGACCCCGTACATGGGGTGCTATGGCATCGGCGTCACGCGGGTGGTGGCGGCTTCGATCGAACAGAACAACGACGCCAACGGCATCATCTGGCCCGATGCGTTGGCGCCCTTTCAAATCGTGCTCGTGCCGATCGCCTACCAGAAATCGGCGCGCGTCCTGCAGGCCACCGATGGGTTGTACGATGAATTGCGTGCCGCCGGCTTCGACGTGCTGCTCGACGATCGTGACGTGCGGCCGGGGGTCAAGTTCGCCGACGCCGAACTGCTCGGCATCCCGCATCGGCTCGTGATCGGCGAACGGGGTCTGGACGCCGGCACCCTGGAGTATCGGCATCGCCGCGCCGGCGAATCGACGGAGATTTCCCTGAATGGTGCTCTCACCGAGATGCGGGCCCGGGTGGCCGTCGGCGGTGCGTAACGGTACGGGGCCGCGACGCGATCCCGCCCGTCACGGCGGGGCGACTTCCGCGGGCAGTGGGTGTCCCCCGTCAAGCGCGCGCCCGCTTACAGCGCCCGCCGTCAGCGCGCGCGCTGTAAGCGCCCGCAGCCGTCACCGCAGCCGTCAGCGCGGGGCGTCGGGCTGCGTCTTCGCGTGCGCCGCATCGTTGCGCTGCGCGACGGACAGCGCCGCCGCGGCATGATGCTTGGCGTCCAAGGCCGCGAAACGCGCGCGTGTGAACTCCTGTGCTTCCAGATGCTGCTGGGCACGCGAAATGGCCGCTTCGGCGGCGTAGAAATCAGGGGACGAGCCGTCGGTGGCGCCGGCGCCGCGGGCGGCGGCGATGGCCTGCCGCGCGTCGCTCATTTCCTGCACGGGAGCGCCGCTGCAACCCATCAGATAGGCGATACCGACAAATACCGCGATGTAGCGCAACATAGGGTGAACCGACACTAGCAACAGCAGCAGAAGCCGTCAAACAAGGCACCACGCCAAGCTCTTCGCGCGGACCGTGCGCAAGCGTTGCGTCGGCGCAGCAGCCTTGTGGAACAACGCGTGTTTACCCGAAAGAGATACCGATGAGCGAAATTCTGGTTCTGTATTATTCGCGCCAAGGAAGCACCGCCGCGCTGGCGCGACAAGTTTGTCGGGGCGTCGAGGCGGTGGCCGGAATGCGCGCCCGGTTGCGCACCGTGCCGCCCGTGACGGTGAGCACCGCGCAAGCCGACCCGGCGGTGCCGGACGACGGACCGCCCTACGCTTCGCACTCGGACCTCGGCGATTGCGCGGGATTGATACTGGGCAGCCCGACCCGCTTCGGCAACATGGCGGCGCCGCTCAAGCATTTTCTCGACGGTACGAGTGCGCTGTGGCTGACGGGAGCGCTGGTGGACAAGCCGGCCGCGGTGTTCACCTCCACGCAGAGCCAGCACGGCGGGCAGGAATCCACGCTGCTGTCGATGATGCTGCCGCTGCTCCATCATGGGATGTTCATCGTCGGTCTGCCCTACAGCGAGGCCGCGCTGAACGAGACGCGCGGCGGCGGCACCCCGTACGGAGCGAGCCATGTAGCGGGGGGCGCGGCACACGGCGAATTGAGTGAACCGGAGGCACAGCTCGCACGCGCCCTGGGCGCCCGCGTGGCGAATCTCGCCCGCCGTCTGCAGGCCCCGGCATGAGCGCCGACGGCCGCGCGCGCAGGGTGACCATCGTGCTCTGGGCTGCCGTGGCGTTGAGCCTTCTTGCGTGGATCGCGGTGGGCTATCCGTGGCCGCTGTGTCTGCTGGCGGTGGCGCCGCTGCTCGCGCCGCTGCACGGCCTCATCACCGGTCGGCGGCACACCTACGCGTGGTCGTGCCTGTTCGTCATTCCCTATCTCGTGTTCGCGCTCACCGAACTGCTGGTGAATCCCGCCGCCCGCGCCGTCGCCGGGGCCAGTCTGTTCCTGATCTTCGGCTGGTTCTGCTCTATGGTTTTGTATCTGCGTGCCTCTCCAAGGCAGCACGGATGAAAGGCACCGTCAGGCGTCGTTGCGCCACCAACGAGGCCTCGTCGAGCTGATCCAGGATCTCGAACAGCGTCGGCAGATCCCGCGGCAACCGCCGCAGGAGATAGTCGGCCGTCTCCGCCGGCAGCTCGAGGCCACGCTGCGCGGCGCGCAGCCGCAGCGCCTCGACGCGGCCGGCATCGTCGAGTTCGTGCAGCTGGTATACCACGCATGCCGCCGCCCGCGAGCGCCAGTCCTCGAGCCGCCAGGCGAGCGCACGCGGCGGCGCCGCGGCGGCGAAGATCAGCCGGGTGCCGAGATCGGCCGCCGCGTTGTACAGGCGGAAGAGCGCCTCTTCCCAGGCGAGGTCGCCGGCCACGGCGTCGACGTCGTCGACGCACAGCACGGCGCAGTTTTCGAAACCCTGCAACGCATCCGGCGACAGGCCGTAGCCGCGTTGCAGGGGAAGGTAGGCCGCTCGCTGGGCACCGCGCACAGGCCGGACGCGATCGCCCGCCGCACAGGCGGCCTGCAGCAGATGGGTCTTGCCGGAATCGGGGCCGCCCCACAACCACAAGGGCCCGCGGTCGGGCGCCTCGAGCGCCGCCAGGAGCTCCTCGTTCTGCCCCGTGCAGAAGCTCTCGAAAACCGCCTCGGCGCGCAGGCGCACCCCGAGGGCCAGCTGCTTCATGGGTGACGGGATCCCGCGACGCCCGGGTGCACGCGGCGTTCGCGGCCGTCCTCGAAGGCACGCCGGCCATACACCCGCACGAGCGACCAGGCGATCGGCACCACCAGCACCCTACGCAGGACGCTGATCAGGTTCGGAAGATGGCGCAACCTCTCGGGAACCACATCATTCTCAATGCCGCACCTGGAAGCGCGGCATGCCGTTCTCGCCGGCGACCGCCGGCAGCAATCGTCCGCCGAGCGCCAGGGTGTGCTGCAGCGCTTCCGTACCGCCGCGCGCGGCCAGGCGAAAACGCACCACGTCGCCGCTCAAGCTCTGCACGCTGACGTGGGAGACGACGGTGACGGTATCGAGATAGGCCTGCAGGGCGGCATAGGACTTCAAGTCCTCGACGCCGCTCACTTCGATGTCGACCGGCACCACCGCCCCGCTGGCCGCGAACAATCCCGCGTACGTGTCGGCGGCGCGGTTGACACCTTCGAGCGCACCCGCGAACTCGCTGACACGATCCTGGTACTGAAAAGTCCAGCGCACCGCAACCGCCGCGGGCGCGGCAGCGGCGGTGGGCGCGGCGGCCTTGCCCGCGAGCACCCCCTCGGCGCCGAGACGATGCGCCACGTCGAGGGGCGTCACACCGGCCCTCTGTGCGTCGGCGGCGCTCGGCCAGACCAGCGGGACGCCGCGCGCCGCGGCGGCCGCTTCGATCGCGGTCTTGAGCTCGGACATGTCCTCGGCCGTGGTCGGCGATGCGCCCTGCGTCATCAGCCACACCAGTGTGGACGGCCGCTCGTAGCCCCACACCGGCTGGCCGTTCTGGGTCAGCCAGCGGTCGATGGAAGCACCGTCGAAGGACACCGACACCTGGCCGTCGGCCGCGGCACGATATTGCTGCACGTAACGCCGTGCGCTGCCATAGAGGGGCGACAACGCCGCGTCTGAATCGGCGTTGCGACGCCCGGTCACACGCACCAGCACGCTCCGCAACGCCGTCTGAAAAGCCGCCGCGAGCGCCGGCTCGGAGCGATCGGCGAGCGGCGCGGTGGCCTGGTAGAGCTCCGCGCGCGTCAGCGCCTGGCCGGTCGCGCCGTGCAACAACGCCGCACACGCCAGCAGGGAGAGCGCCGCGCCGCGCCTGAAAGGAGTGCAAATGCTGCTGCGATGCTGTGCCATGGTGTCATGTAAAATACCACAGCTCACCGACCGCCCTGCGTCGGCCCACCCGCCTCAAAGGACCCTCATGAACCCGCCCGAGTCCGTCACCTATCGTGCAGCCGGTGTCGACATCGATGCCGGCGAGGAGCTGGTCGAACGCATCAAACCCGGCGTCAGGCGCACGCTGCGCCCGGAGGTGCTGGGCGGCATCGGCGGCTTCGGGGCGCTCGTCGAGGTGCCCGTGGACCGCTACCGCCGACCCGTGCTGGTGTCCGGTACGGACGGTGTGGGCACCAAACTGCGGCTCGCGATCGACACCGGGCGCCACGACGGCGTCGGCATCGATCTCGTGGCGATGTGCGCGAACGACGTCGTCGTGCAGGGCGCCGAGCCGCTGTATTTCCTCGATTACTACGCGTCCGGCAGGCTGGTCGTCGACATCGGCGCCCGCGTGATCGCCGGGATCGTGGAAGGCTGCATCCAGGCGGGCTGCGCGCTGGTGGGCGGCGAAACGGCCGAGATGCCCGGCATGTACCACGGCGGCGATTACGACCTTGCCGGGTTCTGCGTTGGCATCGTGGAGAAGGACGCCCTGATAGACGGGTCGCGCACCGTGGCCGGCGACGTGGTGCTGGGGTTGCCGTCCTCCGGGCCGCATTCGAACGGGTTTTCACTCATCCGCAGGATCCTGGCCGACGCACGGGCCGGGCACGACATGCTGCTCGACGGCACGTCGCTGCTCGACCGGCTGATGGCGCCCACCCGCATCTATGTCAAACCCCTGCTCGCGCTGCTGCGCGAAGTCGGGGTGCACGGCATGGCGCACATCACCGGCGGCGGGCTGCTCGACAACATTCCACGGGTGGTTCCGGACGGCCTCGAAGTGACGCTCGAGCGGCGCTCGTGGCCCCGCGACCCCGTCTTCGAGTGGCTGCAGCGACAGGGCAACGTCGCGGATGCCGAGATGCACCGTGTGTTCAATTGCGGGATCGGCATGACGGTGCACGTGGCCGCCGCGGACGTCGAGCGCACGCTCGGCATCCTGCGTGGCGCGGGCCAGGAAGCGCTGGTCATCGGCGAAGTGCGGGCCGGCGCACGCGGCGTCGTCATCGCTTGACGGCCGGCCCGCCGGCGGGGACGACGCCGTCCGTCCCGAAGCCCATCGTCGTGCTCATCTCGGGACGCGGCAGCAATTTGCAGGCCCTGCTCGAGCGCGCCGCGCCGCACGCCCCCTATCGGGTGGCCGAGGTGCTGTCGAACCGTGCGGACGCGGTGGGTTTGGGCCTCGCGCGTGAGGCGGGCATCGCGTGCCGGACCGTGGTCACCGGCACGGCGGACCCCGCGGAGCCCGCCGCCGCGCCGGCTCATGACGATGATCACATCGAACCCGGGCCCGAGGCTCCTGCCGAGATCGAGCCGGACCTCCCCACGGCGGAGAGCGTCAGCGAGGCCGTGATTGATGCGTTGGCA
>CAZZYJ010000008.1:28092-28717 GCA_964658215.1 uncultured Steroidobacteraceae bacterium
GGCGCCCGCCGCCGCGCGCGCGGCATACGACCGGCGGCTCGCCGCGGCCATCGACGAGTCCGCCCCGGTGCTGATCGTGCTGGCGGGCTTCATGCGCATATTGTCGCCGGAGTTCGTTGCACGCTACTCCGGCAGGATCTTGAACATCCATCCGTCGCTGCTGCCCAAATATCCGGGGCTCGACACCCACCGGCGCGTCCTGCAGGCCCGTGACCGGGAGCACGGCGCCACCGTGCATTTCGTCAGCGCCGAACTCGATGCGGGAGCGCCCGTCATCCAGGCACGCGTCGCGGTGTCGCCCACCGACGACGAAAGCGTACTCGCCGCCCGGGTGCTGGCCTGCGAGCACGTCATCTATCCGCTGGCCGTGCGCTGGTTCTGCGAAGGCCGGCTGCAATGCCGCGATGGCCGGGCGTGGCTCGACGGTGAGGAGCTGCGCACGCCCGTCCGCCATGACGTGGCGGGCGGCGGGAGTACGCCATGAATGCGGCCGTGCGCAGGCGAGTGCGCGTGCACCGCGCCGGCCTGGTGTGCGCTGCGTTGGCAGTGCAGTGGATGCCGCTCGGCGCCATGCCGGTTCGCGCAGCATCGCGTACCGCCGCCGCCACGCAGACCGGCGCGGCGG
>CAZZYJ010000009.1:0-28262 GCA_964658215.1 uncultured Steroidobacteraceae bacterium
GCTGCCCGACGCGCCGCCGGACATGCCCGACTTCGCGGCGCGCGTGAAGGCGATCGCCGCGGAGCCCGGCTATACGAACGTGAGCGTGGTGGTCGAGCCCTTCAGTCAGCTCAAGCTGCCGGAGGCCGTCGACCTCGTCTGGACTTCACAGAATTACCACGATCTGCACAATTTTCCCGGGATCGACGTGGCCGTGTTCAATCAACTGGTCTTCGACGCCCTCAAACCAGGGGGCATCTACTATGTGCTCGACCACGCCGCCGCCGCGGGCTCGGGGTTGCGGGACACGTCGACCCTGCACCGGATCGACCCGGCCGCCGTCAAGCAGGAGGTGATGGCGGCAGGTTTCGAGTTCGTCGGGGGCAGCGACCTCCTTCAGGACGCCGCCGATCCGCACACCGTCAAGGTGTTCGATCCGAGCGTACGGGGCAGGACGGATCAGTTCATCCTGAAGTTCCGCAAGCCGAAAAAATAGCGGACATAACGTGGCGGGGGGAGGAGAAACGCGCTCCGCGTGCGGGGGGAGCCGCCGCCCGCGACAGCCCGTCCGAGAACTTAGCGCCCCGCGCGCTGTCAACCCAGCACTGGCTTCAGCGTTGAACGAATAATGGATCGGAGGTCTCAATGGGCGCGGTATCGGTCATGAATGTAGTTTCTGGTTTTACTGCGCGGTGTGCCGTTCCGGCTGCCTTGGCGGCATGTCTGGCTGCCTGCGTCACGGCGCCGCCGCCGCGCACCGTGCTGGTGGCTGCTCCGGCGCCGCAAAAGGTTTTCGTGTACCCCAACAATGGCCAGAGTGCGCAACAGACGGATCGTGACCGCTACGAATGTCACCTCTGGGCCGTCCAGCAGACGGGTGTGGATCCGAGCCGCGCCGACGCCAGCCCCTACGAGCGGGTGGTGGTGCAGCCGGCTAACCCGCCGGGCACCGGCACGGCCGTGGGGGCCATCGGCGGCGCCCTGCTCGGTGCCTTGATCGCGGGGCCCCGCGATGCGGGGGCGGGGCTGCTGATCGGCGGCGCGACCGGCGCCATCGTCGGTTCGGCATCGGACGCCAATGCGCAGCACGACGCCCGCGTGACGCAGGCCGAGTACAACCAGAGCGCCGCCCAGGGCAGGGCCCGCGCCGACTCCTACCGCCGCGCGCTGGGCGCGTGTCTGCAGGGCCGTGGCTACACCGTCAGTTGAGCCGTTTGCGCGATTTAAACCAGGCCAGGGGAGGACCCGGCGGATGCCACGGGCATTGAGGTTTGCGCTGGGGGCGCTCTGGGTGTCCGCGTGGATGTTGCCCGTGCCGGGTGCCGCGGCGGACGATCACGCGCGAGGGCATGATCCGCAGCGCCCGGAGCCCCATCAGCAGAGCGGCCGGCCGGGCTCGTCCGGCCGGGGACCTGGTTCCTCGGGCGGGATCGCGGTCGCGGGTCCGGGCGGCGCGCGTCAGGCCTTCGACGGCCGCTACAACCACGGTCGTTACTACCCGCCACCCGGTGCGATGCGCCCCTCGCTGCCGCCGGATTATCGTCCCTACTTCCGCGGCGGGGAGCGTTATTACTTCGATGGCGGTGTGTGGTATGCGCCGCGTGGACCAGGTTTCGTGGTGGTACGTCCACCGCCGGGTCTGGTCATCACGGTGCTGCCGCCGTATTACTCGACGGTGTGGTTCGGCGGCAGTCCGTATTACTACGCCGACAACGTGTATTACACGTGGCAGCCCGACCAGGACGGCTATGTCGTGATGGATCCGCCCAACGACGCCGATCAGCCATCGAATGCGCCGGACCCAGCGCCCGCCGTCGCGCAGGACGATCTCATCGTCTATCCCAAGAATGGTCAGAGCAAGGATCAGCAGGCCGCCGACCAATTCGAATGTCACGGCTGGGCGCGCGGCCAGACCGGTTTCGATCCGACGCAGGACGGCGGCGGCGTGACGCAGGCGGATGCCGAGCGCAGCCGCAGCAACTACAATCGGGCGATGTCCGCCTGTCTGCAAGGCCGCGGTTACCAGGTCAACTGATTCCCGTCCGCGGCGCAGGGCGGGTTTATTACCGTCCTATTACAATAACCTGCGACATTCGGCCGAGTCCTACAGTCCGCGCTGCGGCACTCCGATTTTTCGTAAGTGCACGCCGCGATAAAGTGCGATGGTGACGTGCGTCACGGCATGTCCGCCGATCGGGGTCATAATTCTCGTCAGCGTCTCGTTTCCCAGGAAACGGGTGTGGCCATCGAAGAACTTTTCGGAGCAACCGCGATGCAAGACGACATCGAGACCAAGCGAAATTTTCTCAATCGCCGCGAGTGGGGCAGTTATCTGGGGGCTCTGCAGAGCGCCGCCACCTATCCGAAGGTCATGGAAGCCGTGAAGTCCAGCCGGGACTGGTTCACGCAGGGTGCAGCGCAGGCTTCCCATTGGCTGACGGGTGCCGAAGCGAGCGACGGTTTCAAGTACGACCGAACCTGAGGCGTTGCGGGTTGGCGTAGACGTTGCATCTCGTCGCGCGCAAGAAGCCGATCAACGTGAGACCCGCCGCCGTCGCCAGGCTCACGGCCAGGCTCGACGGGGCGCCGATGGCGGCAAGCACGGACACGCCTGCGCGCAATGCCTTCTGCACCAGTTCGAAACTGGCACGGCCGCTCAAGATCACGGCCCGATCCGTCAGTGGTAGCCGCGCGGCCATAAAATTCTCTCCCACCAATTTGTCGAAGGCGTTGTGACGGCCGACGTCCTCGGCCACTCCCTCGAGGTTTCCCGCAAGGTCGAACAGCGCAGCGGCATGAATGCCGCCCGTGGCGCCGAACTTCGACTGCTCGCGGCGCATGATTTCCGGAAGGCGCAGCAGAACGTCGATGTCGAGGGTGGCGGAGCCTGTGATGGTCGTCGAGGCGGCCCGCGCGATGGCGGCGTCCAGGCCGGTCGTTCCGCAGACCCCGCAACTCGAACCGGCGGAAAAGCGGCGCCCCGGCCATTGCACGTCCGGCGCCGGCCCGGCCAGGCGAACGTTGACGACATTGGGGCGACGGGTGCTCGACTCGACGGCGTCGATGTCGTCCCTCGCGCTCACCACTCCCTCCGCGTACAACAGCCCCACCGCCAGAAGTTCGTCGTCGCCCGGGGTGCGCATGGTAGTGCCGAAGGACACGGGTTCGGCGCCCCAAGCGGAATGATGCAGTAGAAACTCGAGCGGCGCCTCCACCGCAACCGGGTCGTCCCAGGCCGTGTAGCCCTGCGCGTCGGCGCGCCAGATGGGGAGCGCGCGGATGCCGGCGACCGGGGAGACGCGATCGGCCGGCATCGCCGTCTACCGGCGGTAGCTGAAGGTGAGGCCGATGGTGCGCGGCCGAAACGTGAAGTTCCGGTACAGCGAGGTGGGCACGGCATTCGGCGTGAAGGGATCGGTGTTGGTGAAATTGTATTCGGTGGTGGGATGGGCATCGAACAGGTTGTCGATGAACGCCGACACGTTCCAGCCGCCGACCGTGGTGCCGGTGCGCAGCGAGACGAACGTGGTTGCCGACGGCGTGTAATTGCAACTCTGCGTCGTCCCCGCGTCCGACGTGCAGGACGCGTACTGCAGCGTAGCGGGATCTTCCAGCGCGCTCTTGCGGCTGTTCTTGGTCTCGTGTTCGTAGTCCATGCGCACGAATGCGGGCCGTGCGAAGGCCATGAATTTATATTCCGCGGCCAGCGTGATCGTCCATGGTGCGCCGGGGGTCAGGCTCTGTCCGACGATGGCATCGCCTTTCGCCGTCAGCGGTGCTCCCGTGGCCGTCGCACCGGGGTACGCGTTGGAGGTGTAATGCGAATCGTTGTAACCGATGGCCGACTCGAGCGTGAGGGAGTCGGTCACCGCCACATCGGCCTGCAGATCAACGCCTTCGGAGACCGCCGAGCCCAGGTTGGTGATGTAGCTCAACTGACAGCTGGGCAGCGTCACGTTCTGCTGAATGTTGGACCAGGTGACGTAGTAGAGGCTGGTGGCCAGCTTTATGCGGTTGTCCAGGTTGTTCTTGGCGCCTATCTCGTAGCTCTTGACGGTGTCCTTCTTGTAGGCAGCCGGATTGTCGGCGATGCCAAAATTGCTGAAGTCGACCGAACACAGCGAAGACGGGATCACGGAATTCGCGCCGCCGATGCGAAAGCCCGTCGAATAGGTGGCGTAGTAGAGGTTGTTCGGGTCCTGCTGGAACGACAGCCCGGCGCGATAGGTCAGCGGCTTCTCATGGTCGGTGCCGCTGCCGTAAGTCGGTCCCCCGTTCTGCGGTCCATCGGCATAGCTCTGGAAAGCGTAATCGGTCTTGGAGTAGCGCAGGCCGGTGGTGAGCTTGAGCCGGTCGGTGAGGCTCCACACCGCTTCGCCAAAACCGGCGAGCTGACGGTCGAAGGCCGTGATCTGGTTCAGATAGGAGTCGCCGCGCGGCAGGTACGAACTGCCGTCCGGATTGGTGGCGGTGCCGAAAGCCGAGGCGATGGTCTCGCCGTACAGGGCTTCGAACAACTGGTCCGCCATCGGATCGTGGATTTCCTCGAGGCTGTAGGTGCGGTTCAGCGAGTAGAAGATGCCCGCCGTCCAGACGATGCGTGCGCCCGGGTCGTTCGACTGCAGGCGGAACTCCTGCGAGACGTTGTCCTGATTGTTGGTGACGGTGTTCGGCGAACGGTAGTTGGTGAGGCCCGCGGGCAGGTGGATGCCGCCGCCGTCGATCAAGGGATAGCAGGAACCGCCGCACGGACCTCCCGACAGTCCGAAGTTCGCATTGGGCCAGCCGAGGGTCTGGTAGTAGCTCAGGTTGTACGTCGTGCCTTCGTAGCCGCTGACGTCGCGGCGGCGGTAGTAGGCGGAGTTCGAGATGAACTGTGTCGAGCCCAGATCGGCCGTGATCTTCAACGAGGGCAGCAGATACTTGTCCGGCTCGGCGGTCCGATCGGGATTGGCGCTGACGTAATGATCGGAACTCGTGTTGGAGTACAACGCCCAATACGTGGAAACGTCGTTGCGTTCCCGATCCTGGTAGACGATGGCCGGCGTCACCTGCACGCCGTCCGTGGGGGCCCAGGTCATGGCCGCACGCAGCACCGTGGTCTGATCGTGATTGGCGTTCTTGTCGACGACCTGCAGGGTGGTCGGATCGACGCGGTCGATCCAGCCGCCGTCGCGGCGGAACCAGGCGCTGACGCGATAGCCGAGCACGCCGTCGATGAGGGGACCGCCCACGGCCGCGCCGGCTTCGTAGCTCGGCGAACCACCCTGGGTGTAAGACACTTCGTCGCGGGAGTAGACGGAAAATTTGTTCAGGCTGGGTTGCGTCATGATGTAACGCACCGTGCCGCCCTCGGATCCCGCCCCGAACAAGGTGCCCTGCGGACCGCGCAGCACCTCGACCCGGTCCAGGTCGAACGTCTTCGGCAGCGTGTCGTCGGGGTTGAAACCCAGGGCGCGGATCTGGATGGGCGTATCGTCGATGTAGATGCCGGTGGTGCCGGCGCCGCCGGACGAGCTGATGCCGCGGATCGAAATGCTGTTGGTCTGCTGCGCGTCGATGGTGACGCCCGGCGTGAAGCGGGCCACGTCGGTGAAATCCTTGATGCCCTTGATGTCCATGGTTTCCTGCGTGTAGGCGCTCACGCTGATGGGGACCTTGCTCAAACTCTCCTCGCGTCGATTGGCGGTGACCACGATTTCCTCGAGCCCGCCGGCGCTGCTGTCCGGTGCGCCCGCATCCGCGGCGCGGGCTGCCACGCCCCCCGTGACGGCCGCGCCGCCTGCAAAGCATAAATACAACAAACGGGCGCGCGACGAACGAAGGAACGGCCTGGCGTGACTCACTGTGACATCCCCGATTGTTCTAAACACGGCTTAAGCGCTGCGGACGACAGTAGCATCGCGATAATACCTGTGCAACGTGCAGCGGCCCCTGCCGTTGTCTCTTTTGCGCGTCAGCGGCGCCGACTGGCGCGACGCCGTGGTTATGGGATCATGTCGCCATGAATGCCACAGATCGGCCTCGCGCCAAGTCCCTAAGTCCGCTCCGCGCGTTACTCCCTTTCGTGAAGCCGTACCGCGCAATGATGCTCGCGGCGCTCGGCGCCCTGCTGGTGGCGACCGTGTCGATGCTGGCCCTGCCGCTGGCCCTGCGTCAGTTGATCGATCACGGTCTGGCGGCGAAGGACGCCGGCACCATCAACCGCTACTTTCTGGGGTTTCTCGCCGCGGCCGTGGTCTTCGGCGCGTTCGCCGCCCTGCGCTTTTATCTGGTGACCTGGCTGGGAGAGCGTGTGGTGGCGGATCTACGCTCCGCCGTCTATCGCCGCGTGGTGCGCATGGATCCCATGTTCTACGAGACCACGCGCGTCGGCGAGGTGTTGTCGCGCCTGACCACCGACACCACTCTGGTGCAGGCCATCTCTGGCGTCAACCTGTCCATCATCCTGCGCTCGACGTTGAGTCTGGCGGGCGCGCTGGTGCTGCTCGGTTTGACCAGCGCGAAGCTGATGGGCGTGATCGTGGTGATGATTCCCATCGTGGTGGTACCGCTGATCGTCATCGGCCGCCGCGTACGCGGATTGTCGCGCGCCTCGCAGGACCGGATCGCGGACACCAGCGGACTCGCGGGCGAGACGTTGAATGCGATTCAAACCGTGCAGGCCTTCACGCTCGAGGAACTGCAGAGCGAACGCTATCGGCGTGCGGTGGAGGACAGTTTCTCGACCGCCGTGCGACGCACCCGCGTGCGCGCCGCGCTGACCGCCGTCGGCATCATCCTGGTGTTCGCGGGCATCACCTTCGTGCTCTGGCTGGGTGCGCACCAGGTGCTGGCCGGCACCATGACGTCGGGCCAGCTGGCGCAATTCCTGGTGTACGCGGCCTTCGTCGGCAGCTCGGCCGCGGCGCTCACCGAAATGTGGGGCGAGATGCAGCGCGCCGCGGGGGCCATGGAACGGCTGAGCGAGTTGCTGGAAGCGCGGCCCGCGATCGGACCGCCCGCGATGCCCGTGGAGCTGCCGGGGCGCGTCCGCGGCAGCATCCGTTTCGACAACGTCACGTTCAAATACCCGTCGCGGCCGGAAACGGCGGCGCTGGCGAATTTCAGCCTGGAGGTGGCACCGGGCGAAACCATCGCCTTCGTCGGGCCGTCGGGCGCCGGCAAGAGCACCACCTTCCAGCTGCTGCTGCGTTTCTACGATCCGGACGCGGGTCGCGTGCTCATCGATGATCACAGCCTCGCCGATATGCGGCCGGAGGATGTCCGCGCGCAGATCGGCCTGGTGCCTCAGGACACGGTGCTGTTCGGCGCCAGCGCCCGCGAAAACATCCGTTACGGCCGGCCCGGCGCGAGCGACCGGGAAATCGAGGAGGCCGCGATCGCGGCGGCGGCGGATGACTTCCTGCGCAAGCTGCCGCAGGGCTACGACACGTTCCTGGGCGAGCGCGGCACGCGGCTCTCGGGCGGACAGCGCCAGCGCATCGCACTGGCGCGCGCCATCTTGAAGGACCCGCCCATCCTGCTGCTCGACGAAGCCACCAGTGCGCTCGATGCCGAATCGGAGCGTTTGGTGCAGCAGGCGCTCGAGAAACTGATGCAGGGGCGCACCACCATCATCATCGCCCATCGTCTCGCCACCGTGCTCAAGGCCGACAGGATCGTCGTCATGGATCATGGTCACAAGATCGCCGTGGGCACGCACGCCGAACTGCTGCTGCAGAGCTCCCTCTATGCGCGGCTGGCGTCGCTGCAGTTCGCGGCCGCGGGCGGCGAGGCGCCCGCGGACGTCGCCGCCGCCCGGTCGCTCTAGGGCAGCCGCGCCGTTGCCAGCGCCGCGCCGACGATGCCCGCCTCCGAGCGCATCGCGCCGACGCACAGGCGCGCCTCGCAGCGCAGCTTGGCGAGGAACAGGTCGGGTTCCTCCGTGATGCCGCCGCACAGGACGATCAAGTCCGGCCAGAGCAGGGCATGCAGCTCCTTCAGCACGATGTTGAGTTCTGCCGCCCAGCCGTCCCAGTCGAGGTTGCGGTCGATCTTGGCGCGGCCGGAGGCGCGCGCCTCGGCTTCCTGCCCACCCACCTGCAGATGCCCGAGTTCGGTGTTCGGCAGCAGCCGCCCATCGACGAACAAGGCGCTGCCGATTCCCGTCCCCAAGGTCAGCAGCAGCACCGTACCCGGCACGTCGCGCGCGTTGCCGAACTCGAGTTCTGCCATGCCCGCCGCGTCCGCGTCGTTGATGGCCACCACCGGTCTTTGCAGCCGTTCGCCGGCGAGTCGCGCCAGTGGCAGACCGATCCACGCCTTGTTCAGATTCGCCGCCGTGCGGATGGTGCCGTCACGGATGACGCTCGGAAAAGCCAGCCCCACGGGATGCCTGCCCGGAATCTTGCCGACCACCGTGGCGAGTGCGGCGAGCAGCGTCTCGGTCGAATCCTGAGCCGGTGTCGGCGTGCTGAAGCGCTCGCTGGCGAAGGCGCCGCTGTCGAGATCCACCAGCGCGCACTTGATGGAGGAGCCACCGACATCGACACCGATGGCAAGATTGGAAGGTGACACTTTGGCTCCGCAATGTGAGGTTTCGCACCCGGGTGGAATGCAACGATCCTATAATAACCTCTAATATGTACCGCGTCGTAATCAGCCATTTCGATCTGTTCGGCGGTGCCCTGTTCTTCGCGGAACCCGCGCGGTGAGTTCGATCCAACCGGGTGCGCCGCAACCCCTGGGTGCGACGAGGGTGCACGACGAAGTCAATTTCGCGATCTTCTCGGCGCATGCGACCCAGATGGACCTGGTGCTCTACGACGCGGCCGGTACGGCGGAAATCGGCCGTCACCGGCTGCCCGGACGTACCGGAGAAGTCTGGCACGGCGCGCTGCCGGCGGACCTGGTGCGTCCCGGAACCCCCTACGCCTATCACGTCGACGGCCCGCACGATCCGGCGCTGGGCCATCGTTTCGATGTGCGGCTGCCGCTCATCGATCCGTACGCACGCCGCTTGTCGAGCGCCACGCCGCATCGGTCGCGGGTCGTCGACGATGGCTTCGACTGGCAGGGGGACCGGCCGCCGGCGACGTCCTGGCGCGACAGCGTGATCTACGAATTGCACGTCAAAGGCTACACGCAGCGCCATCCCGGCGTGCCTCCGGAGCTACGCGGCACCTACCGGGGCCTGGCGACGCCGGTCGTCGTCGCACATCTCAAATCGATCGGCGTCACGGCGGTGGAGTTGCTGCCCTGCCAGTCCTTCGTCAGCGAACCGTTTCTCACCGAGCGGGGCCTCAAGAACTACTGGGGCTACAACTCCGTCGCCTGGTTTTCACCCGCCAACGAGTACGCCGTCGACGATGCCGTGGTCGAGTTCAAGTCCATGGTCAGGGCCCTGCATGCGGCGGGGATCGAAGTCATCCTGGACGTGGTCTTCAATCACACCGCCGAGGGCGGCGAGGTCGGACCGGTGTTCAACCTCAAAGGCATCGACAACACGGTCTACTACCGCCTGCTGCGCGACAAACGCCAGTACGAGAATTCGACCGGATGCGGCAATACGGTGAACTGCGAACACCCCCGGGTGCGCAGCCTCGTGATCGATTGCCTCCTCTACTGGGTGGTGGAGATGCACGTCGACGGCTTTCGCTTCGACCTCGCCACGGTGCTGGCACGGGAGGCGAACGGCTTCGACGAACACGCGGCGTTCTTCGACGCCGTCAGGGCGCAGCCCGCACTCGCCCACGTCAAGCTCATCGCCGAGCCGTGGGATGTCGGCTGGGGTGGTTATCAACTGGGACGATTTCCCGCCGGCTGGTCCGAATGGAACGACCGCTACCGCGATACGGTGCGCTCGTTCTGGCGCCGCGACGCCTTCAAGACCGGCGAACTGGCGGAGCGGCTGGCCGGCTCCGGCGACGTGTTCCGGCACCGCGGGCGCAAGCCGACCGCCGGCATCAATCTGGTCACCGCCCACGATGGCTTCACCCTGCACGATCTCGTCTCCTACAACGAGCGGCACAACGAGGCGAACCTCGAGCGCAACGCGGACGGCAGCGCAAACAACCTGAGCTGGAACTGCGACGTGGAGGGTCCCTCGCAGGACCCGTCCGTCACCGCGCTGCGCGGGCGCCAGATGCGTAATATGCTGGCAACGCTGTTCCTCTCGCAGGGGGTGCCCATGCTGCAGGCGGGTGATGAGTTCGCGCGCACCCAGCAGGGCAACAACAATGCCTACTGCCAGGACAACGAGGTTTCCTGGGTCGACTGGGACCTCTGCGAGGTCAACCGGGACCTGGTGCGCTTCGTCGCCCTGCTCGCGAAAGTGCGGCGCGAGAATGCCGAATTCCGGCGCGGGACCTTCTTCAAGGGAACGGCCTCGCCCACGGGAGGCAAGGACGTGAGCTGGCGGCATGCGCGTGGGGATGAAATGATGAATGAGGACTGGCATGACGCCGCAGTGAGAACCCTGGGCGTCCTGTATGGTTGCCGCAATCATTCTCCGGGGCGCTTTCTCCTGCTGCTCAACGCCGACGCGGTGGCACAGGAATTCGTGCTACCGGCGGCGCCTGCGGGCTCAACGTGGGTGTGTTTGTTCGATACCGCCCGCGGCGCCGACGAAGCGGGCGTCGAGCCGGGTAAACCCTATCCGCTGGCGCCGAGCTGCGTCGCGTTGTTGGAGTGCTGACTTGAACACCACCGTGATCGAGAAACTCGCGCATCTGCGCGGCGTGGGCGACGCCTACCACGACTACCGCGGCGAGCTGCGTCATTTTTCCGTGGCCACCAAGATCGCGATCCTGCGCGCGATGGGCAGCGCGGTGGACGACCCGGCGGCGCTCGCGGCGGAGTTGCGCGCGATCGAGGCAGAGCGCTACCGGCGCTTGCTGCCGCAGCTCGCCACCGCGCGCGGGACGCACTCGAGCGTCGACCTCAACATCGCGGCACGCGATTTCGGCGGCACGTTGACGTGGAACGTGAACCTGGAGGACGGCACGCAGCGCGGCGGCACGCTGTCCACCCTCGATTGTCCCGAGCTCTGGCGCGGCGAGATCGACGGCGTCTGGATCACGCGCCGTCGCTTCGACATTCCCGCGCCTCTTGACCCCGGCTACCATGAACTCGAGATCAAGCTCGGGGGCGGTGACGCCCAGCGTTGCCCGCTCATCGTTTCGGCGGCCGAGTGCTTCGAGCCGGCCGCGGTGGTCGCGGGCGGGCGCCTGTGGGGTATGGCGGTGCAGCTGTACACCCTGCGTTCGCGGGAAAACTGGGGGATGGGTGATTTCGGCGACCTGCAACGGCTGATCGAATGGCTGGCGCCGCGCGGCGCAGGCTTCATCGGTTTGAACCCGTTGCATGCGCTCGCGCCGGCGGATCCCGGGCGAGCGAGTCCCTACAGCGCGTCCAACCGTCACTTCCTCAATGTCTTGTACATCGCGGTGCCGCAGGTCGCGGAATTCGCCGGCTGCGCGGCTGCGCAACGGCGGGCCGCCGATCCGCGCTTCGCGCAGCGTCTCGCCGACCTTCGCGCGCAGCCGCTGGTGGATTACCGGCGCGTCGCCGAGATCAAATTCGAGATTCTCGAGCTGTTGTTCGAGGAATTTCGTTCGAGCCACCTGGCCGTCGACACGGAGCGGGGGCGGAGGTTTCGGGATTTCGTCGCCGCCGGCGGTGCCGCGTTGCAGTCACATGCCTGCTTCGATGCGCTGGACCAGCATTTCCGCACCGAGCGGCACACCGCGTCGGGCTGGCAGAGCTGGCCACCCGAGTACCGCAATGTCGACGGTGCCGCCGCGCGGCACTTCGCGTCCCTGCATTCCCGGCGCATCGATTTCCATCTGTATCTGCAGTGGCAGGCGCACGACCAGCTGACCGGCGCACAGGCGCTCGCCCGCACCCTGGGAATGCCCATCGGTTTGTACGGCGACTATGCGGTGGGCGCCAATCCTTCCGGGTCCGAGACCTGGGCAGATCAGGACAGCTACCGCATGGGCGCGGAAATCGGCGCACCGCCCGATCCGCTCGCGTTGAAGGGGCAGGGCTGGGGCATTCCACCCCAGGATCCGGTGGCGATGGAGGCGCAGAGGCTGCAGGGTTTCGTCCGGCTGATCCGCAACAACATGCGCTATTACGGCGCTCTGCGCCTGGATCATGTCATGTCGCTGTTCCGTCTGTGGTGGGTGGCGGCAGGCCATTCGCCGATGGAAGGGGCGTACGTACACTATCCGATGGATCAGCTGCTGACGGTGCTCGCGCTCGAGAGCTCACGCAGCGCCTGCCTCGTGGTCGGGGAGGATCTGGGTGTGGTACCGGACGAAATGCGGCGCGCCATGCCGCAGTTTGGGCTCTACCACTACAAGGTGCTGCTGTTCGAGAAACAGCACGGCCGGTTCCGCCGGCCGCAGGATTTCGTACGCCAGGCGCTCGGCACGGTGACCACGCACGATATGCCGACCTTGCGCAGCTACTGGGAAGGACTGGACATCGGATTACGCGGGGATCTGGACCTGTACCCGAGCGTCGAGGTACGCCGCGAGGTCGAGCGCGAGCGCGAGGACGACAAGGTTGCGTTGCTGGCGGCACTGGCCGAAGAGTCGCTGCTGCCGCCCTCGCCGAGAACCGCGGCGGAGCCCTTCACCGCGGAACTCGCCCATGCACTGCACGTCTATCTCGCGCGCTCGCCGACGACGCTCGTGTCACTGCAGATGGAGGATTTGCTGGGGATGGTGGAGCCGGTCAACATTCCAGGAACCGACCGCGAGTATCCGAACTGGCAGCGCAAGATGACTGCCGACCTCGAAGATCTGGTCGGACGCGCGGATCTCGACGGCATCTTCGCCGACATCTGTGTGGCGCGCACGCGCCGCTAGGGGACGACGAAGGCTCCCGGCACGATCTCGCGGCGCCGTCCTACGCCGCGCGTGCCCGCGCCGACGGTCGCGTGCGCTATCCTCGCCCACCTGGACCCCTCGACAGACAGGATATTCCATGAGCTTATTCGACAGCATCAAGAATGCAATTTTCGGCGCTTCCCACCCGCAGGCGCCGCCGGCATCATCGGCATCGGCCGGCGCAGCGTCGGCGACGCCCGCCACGCCGGCCGCGGCCCCCGGCCCGGTGCCGGCTGCCGCCATGTCCAACGCCAGCCTGGAAGCCTCGCTCGCCAAGATGAGCGCCGGCAACGGGCAGAAGCTCAATTGGCAGACTTCCATCGTCGATCTGATGAAACTGGTGGGTCTCGACCCCAGCCTGGCGAACCGCAAACAGCTGGCGCAGGAGCTCGGCTACAAGGGCGACAACAACGATTCGGCGGCCATGAACGTGTGGCTGCACAAGGAAGTCATGGACAAGCTCGCGCAGAGCGGCGGCCAGGTGCCTGCGGCGTTGAAGACTTAAGAGCGGCCGGCCTGCGACTGGGCCCGCGCCGCCCAGGCCCACAGCAAACCGGCGACCAGCACGGCGGCGGGCACGATCTTCACCGCCTCGCCCAGATTGGAGGCGTCGGACAGGGCGCCGATCAAATATGGGGAAATCGCATCGCCCAGCAAATGGATGGCGAACACTTCCAGCGCCACGGCGGACGCGCGCTCCACGGGCAGCACCAGGTTCACGATGCAGGCGTTGATGGGACCCGTCGACAAGAACATCAGGAATTGCGCGCTGACCATGCAGACCAGATAGCCCGTCGAGGACGGCGTGGTCAGCGCGAGCCAGACGAAGGGCGCGGCGAGCAGCGTGGCCAGGGCGGAGACCCAGAGGTAGGCCTGTTTGGAGAAGCGTGCGCAATAGTCGCCGAGCCAGCCGCCGATGAACGTGCCGAAAAACCCGGTGATGACGACGATGGCGCCGAAGTCGACGGTGGCCTCGCTGCGTGGAATGCCGCGTACCCGTTCGAGAAACGCCGGCATCCAATACGCCAGCCCGCCGAGGGCGAACGTGTAGGCGGCATAGCCCAGCACGGTGAGGAGATAGGGCCTGTTGCGCAGCAGACGCAGGTACGTCACGCGCGTCGCGGACGCCATGCTGCGGCCGGCATCGGCGGCCGGCGCCGAGCCTGCTGGCGCCGACGAGCCCGCCGCCGCCGGCGCGGCGGCGGGCGGGTCGACGTCCTGGCTGCCGCGCGGCGGATCGCGCAACTTCAAGCACAATGCGGCGAGCGCGAGGCCGGGGATGCCGGCGACGAAGAAGGCCACGCGCCAGCCGAAATGCGCGTCGATCGTGCCGCCGACCACGTAACCCAAGGCGGAGCCGACGGGAATGGCACAGAAAAAAAGCGCCATGACCCGGCCGCGCCGGGCCTGCGGATAATAATCTGACAACAGGCTCGGGGCGATCGTGCCGTACGCGGCTTCGCCTATGCCCACCGAGGCGCGTGCCGCGAACAGCGCCGCGTAGCTGCCGGCGAAGCCTGACAAGGCGGTGGCGAGACTCCAGCAGCCGACGCCGAAGGCGATGAGCCGCGGGCGGGAGCGCCGGTCACCCAGGGCGCCGAAGAGCGGGGCGGCCAGAGTGTACACCGCCAGGAACCCCGACATGAGCGAACCGAGCTCGGCATCGGTCAGCGCCAGGTCCGAGTGCTTCAAGCTCTCGACCAGGGCGGAAACCAGATAGCGATCCAGGTAGTTGAACAGATTGATGAACGACAGCACCGCCAGGCCACCGCCCGCGGACTTGAGCCACGACCCTGTATTTTGCTCGCTCATCGCGTCGGGGTCCGTTCTTTCCTACACCGGGAGCTAGCGTTATACACTTGTGGCGCACGAAGTCGTATGGAGAAGTCGCTTGTCGATCCACGTTGCCTTGAACCACGTCACTCACTATCGCTACGACCGGCCCGTGGGACTGAGTCCGCAGATCGTCCGTCTGCGCCCGGCACCGCATTGTCGCACCCGGATACTGTCCTACTCGCTCACCGTGCACCCGAGCGACCATTTCATCAACTGGCAGCAGGATCCCCAGGCCAACTATCTCGCGCGACTGGTGTTTCCGGACGCCACCGGTGAGTTCAAGGTCGAGGTGGACCTGGTCGCCGAGATGGCCGTGTTGAACCCGTTCGATTTTTTCCTCGCTCCGTACGCGGAACAGTTTCCCTTCAAATACGACTCGAACGAGCGCCGTGAACTGGTGCCCTATCTTGTCAAGGCGCCCGCCACACCGTTGATCGCGAGCTACCTGGAGGGGATCGCGCGCGAGCGCATGCGTACCATCGACTTCATCGTCGAGCTGAACCGCCGCGTCGCCGCCGACATCCGCTACCTGATCCGTCTCGAACCGGGCACGCAGCTGCCGGAGGAGACGCTGGCCAAACGGTCCGGATCGTGTCGAGACTCCGCGGCGCTGCTGGTGCAACTGTTCCGTCATCTGGGAATGGCGTCGCGTTTCGTATCCGGTTATCTCATCCAGCTCGTTCCGGACGTCAAGGCGCTGGACGGACCCGTGGGCGCGAAGGAAGATTTCACGGATCTGCATGCCTGGTGCGAGGTCTATCTGCCGGGCGCAGGCTGGATAGGTCTCGACGCCACCTCCGGGCTGCTGGCCGGCGAGGGGCACATTCCCCTGGCGTGCACGCCCGAGCCTTCGGCGGCGGCCCCCATCAGCGGCGCCGTCGACGAGTGCGAGACCACGTTCGAACACCGTATGAGCGTGCGCCGCGTCTGGGAGGCGCCGCGCGTCACCAAGCCCTACAGCGACGTCGAATGGTCCGCCATCGAGCAATTCGGGCGCAAGGTCGACGCGGCCCTCACGGCGTCCGACGTCCGTCTGACCATGGGAGGCGAGCCCACCTTCGTCGCCGTCGACGATCCGGACGGTGCGGAATGGAACACCGCCGCGCTGGGACCGCGCAAACGCGCACTCGCCGCCGAACTGTATAAAAAACTCAAGCATCGTTACGCACCGTTCGGCCTGGAACATTTTGGACAGGGCAAGTGGTATCCGGGAGAGCAGCTGCCGCGCTGGTCCTTGAACTGTTATTGGCGCAAGGACGGCGAACCGCTGTGGGCGAACCCGGCGCTGATCGCGGCGGAAACGCCCAATCCGGCGCTCACCGAGGACACCGCCCGGTCCTTCCTCGCGCGGGTCGCCGCAGAGCTCGGCTTCGATCCCAAGTTCCAGTTTCCCGCCTACGAGGACGCCTTCTACTACCTCTGGCGCGAACGTCGGCTGCCCGTGAACGTGGACCCCTTCGCGGCCGAGCTCAAGGACCCGATGGAACGCGAACGACTCGCCAAGGTGTTCGAGCAGGGCCTGGAGAAGGTGGTCGGCTACGTGCTGCCGCTGGCCCGTTCGGACGACGGCGAGAAATGGCAGACGGGCCCGTGGTTCCTGCGCACGGAACGCTGCTATCTCGTGCCGGGTGACTCGCCCATCGGCTATCGTCTGCCGCTGGATTCGCAGCCCTGGGTCGCGCCCGGCGACTACCCGTTCATCCATGCGCCCGACCCCTCGCGCGCGTTTCCCGCGCTGCCGAGCCATGCGGTGATCCGTGCCCAAGTGCGCGAGCGCGACGCCCGACGCGCGCCGCAGGTCGTGGAACGGCCGCCGGTGCCGAAACGGTCCGCGGCGGAAATGCCGCGCACCTCCCTATGCGCGCAGGTGCGCGACGGCGTGCTCTATCTGTTCATGCCGCCGGCCCGCGAACTCGAGGATTACCTCGAGTTGATCGGGGCGGTCGAAGCCGCCGCGGAGGCCCTCGCACAGCCCGTCATCATCGAAGGCTACGAGCCGCCGGGCGATCCTCGCATCGCGAATTTCAAGGTCACGCCCGATCCGGGCGTGATCGAGGTCAACGTGCAGCCGTCGGCAAACTGGACGGAAATGGTGGAGCGCACCACGCATCTGTACGAGACGGCCCGCGAGACGCGGCTGACCACGGAGAAGTTCATGCTCGACGGCCGCCACACCGGCACCGGCGGCGGCAACCACGTGGTGCTGGGCGGCGCCACCCCGCAGGATTCTCCTTTCCTGCGGCGTCCGGATCTGTTGCGCAGCGTGCTCAGCTACTGGCACAACCATCCGTCCCTGTCGTATCTGTTCTCGGGACTGTTCATCGGCCCCACGTCGCAGGCGCCGCGCGTGGACGAGGCGCGCAACGATTCGCTGTACGAGATGGAGCTGGCGTTTCGCCAGTTTCCGGCGCCCGGCGCGGCGGTGCCGCCCTGGCTGGTGGACCGGCTGCTGCGCAACCTGTTGATCGACGTCACCGGCAACACGCATCGCGCGGAGTTCTGCATCGACAAGCTGTACTCGCCCGACGGTCCCACGGGCCGCCTCGGCCTGCTCGAGATGCGCGCCTTCGAAATGCCGCCGCACTCGCGCATGAGCCTCACCCAGCAGCTCTTGCTGCGCGCCATGGTGGCGCGGTTCTGGCGCAAGCCCTACGCGCCGCCCACCCTGGTGCGCTGGGGCACCGAGTTGCACGACCGCTTCATGATGCCGTACTTCGTACAGGCGGATTTCGCCGACGTGATGACCGACATGCAGGGCGAAGGCTTTGCCGTGCAGCCTGAGTGGTTCGCCCCACATTTCGAGTTCCGCTTCCCGAAGTACGGCGACTTCGCGACGCGCGGCATGCAGCTGGAACTGCGGCAGGCGCTCGAACCCTGGCACGTGATGGGCGAGGAAGGGAGCAGTGCGGGTGCGGTGCGCTACGTGGATTCCTCCGTGGAGCGGCTGCAGGTCAAGGTCAACGGCCTCGCGCAGGATCGTTACCAGGTGACCTGCAACGGGCATGCAGTGCCCCTGCAACCCACCGGCCAGGTGGGCGAGTTCGTGGGCGCCGTGCGCTACCGCGCATGGCAGCCCGCATCGGCATTGCACCCCACCATCGGGGTACACGCGCCGTTGACCTTCGATCTGTTCGACACCTGGATGAACCGCTCGCAAGGAGGCTGCGAATACCACGTGGTGCATCCGGGCGGCCGCAGTCACGAGAGCTTTCCGATCAATTCGTTCGAGGCTGAGAGCCGCCGCCTGGCGCGCTTCTTCCGCACCGGGCACTCGCCCGGCAGCATGACGGTGCCCGCCCCGCGGGTGGATCCGGAGTTTCCGTTCACGCTCGATTTGCGCAAGGTGAGCGATGGCCGAAGCTCGCCTTGACACCTATGTAAGCGACAGCCGCCGCTACGACGAATTGCTCGACGAGACCGGGGAGGTGCGGGCGCACTGGCAGCCGCTGATGGGCGCGCTCGCAGGCGGCGGCGAGGAGGTCATGCGGCGGGGAGTGGACCTCACGCGCCGGCTCATCATCGAGAACGGCGTCACCTACAACGTCTACGCGGATCCGCAGGGGCGCGATCGTCCCTGGGTGCTCGATCCGCTGCCCATGCTGCTGACCGCCGCCGAGTGGCGCGAGATCGAACTCGGCGTCATCCAGCGCGCCCAGGTGTTCGACGCGCTGCTCGGCGATCTGTACGGCCCGCAGCGTCTGCTCGCCGAAGGGGTGGTGCCCGCGGAGCTGCCGTTCGGGCATCCCAATTTCCTCTGGCCGTGCCATGGCTTCACGCCGGTGGGCGGCCACCGCCTGCAGGTGTACGCCGTCGACATCGCACGCTCCGCGGACGGGCGTTGGTGGGCCCTCGCGGATCGGACCCAGGCGCCCTCCGGACCGGGCTATGCGCTGGAAAACCGGCAGATCGTCTCGCGCGTGTTTCCTGATCTGCTCGGCGGCCTTGGGGTGCGTCCGTTGCAGGGCTTCTTCGCCGCACTGCGCGAGAATCTGCTGCGCCACGCCGGGGAGAACGAGCCGCCGCTGGCCGTGGTGCTGACCCCCGGCGCCTTCAACGAGACCTATTTCGAACACGCCTACCTCGCCCGCCAGCTGGGCCTGCCGCTGGTGGAGGGCCACGATCTCACGGTGCGCGGCGACACGCTGTACCTGAAAACGCTGGGCGGTCTGCGCCGCGTGCACGCGGTGCTGCGGCGGTTGGACGACGACTTCTGCGACCCGGTCGAACTGCGCGGGGACTCGGCACTCGGCGTTCCCGGGCTGATCGGCGTGGCGCGTGCGGGCAGGGTGGTCATCGCCAATGCACTCGGCAGCGGCGTGCTCGAGTCCGCCGCCTGGATGGGCTTCATGCCCGCGGTCGCCCGTCGTTTGTCGGGCGAGAAACTGCGTCTCGCGTCGGTCGCGACCTGGTGGTGCGGCGAACCGGCGGCGCTCGACTATGTGGTGAAGAACATCGAGCGGCTGGTGATCAAGCCGGCCTACCCCAATCAGCGCTTCGAGGCGGTGTTCGCCCGTGATCTCGAAGCGCCGGCCCGTGCGGCGCTCGTGGTACGGCTGCGGGCGCGCCCCTACGCCTACGTGGCCCAGGAGAGGCTGGCGTTCTCCCAGGTCCCCATCTGGCGCACCGGCGCGGCACCGGGTTTCGCGGCGCGTGCGCTCGGCATACGGGTCTATGCCGTGGCGACGGCCGCCGGCTATCGCGTCATGCCGGGCGGCCTGGCGCGCATCGCTTCCGACACGGCCGACATCGTGTCCATGCAGCGCGGCGGCGGCAGCAAGGACGTCTGGGTGCTGGCGAACGCCGGTGCCGTCACCGACGATGTCGGCACGTCGGGCGGCGTGCCGCGGGCCCCCATCGCCCGGCACGACGATCTGCCCTCGCGACTGGCCGAGAACCTGTTCTGGCTGGGCCGCTACAGCGAACGGTGCGAGGACAAGGCACGGCTGTTGCGCGCCACCTTGAACGTACGCACCGATCCGGTGTTGTGGCCCAAGGCGCTCGCCACCTGCCGGCGCTTCGTCTCGCTCGCGAAAGCCGCGGACGCGGCTGCGCTCGATTTCGAGGAGGCCAATGCGCTGGGTCTCAATGCCGACCTGCAGCGGCTGAGCTGGTGCGCCACCCAAGCGCGCAGCCGGTTGTCGGCGGAGAATTGGCGCGCCATCGGCGTCCTGCAGCGGCAGTTCCAGGAGGCGGTGGAGGCCGGCCGCGATCCGCGCGAAACCCTGGATGCGGTGTTGCTCTCGTTGGCGGCTCTTGCGGGGTTCGCGCTCGACGACATGACCCAGGATGACGGCTGGCGGCTTATGATGCTCGGCCGTCGTCTGGAAAGACTGCAGTTCCTGGCCGAGCTGCTCGGCGCCCGCCTGGCCTCCGGCGTGGAGCTGCCCCAGTCCGAACTGGAGTGGCTGCTCGACATCGGCGACAGCACCATCACCTACCGGACCCGTTACCTCGCGTCCCCGCAGCTCGGCTCGACGCTCGATCTGCTGGTGTTCGATCAGAGCAATCCCCGTGCGCTCGCATTTCAATGGCGGGCGATCGAGCATGCGCTGGTGCGCATCGCAGCCTCGCTCGGCGGCTCGCCGGACGATCTCCTCGATGCCGCGGTGTCGGTGGTCGACGGGATGCAGTTGAGTGCGATCGACGGCAACAGCGCACGCGCCGTGCGCGTGCGCCAATCGCTGGCCGAACACCTCGACGGCCTGGCCCACGCGGCGGCGACGTTGTCGGACCGCCTGTCGCTCAAGCATTTCTCGCTCATCGACGCCACACGTCTGGTGACGGCATGAGCGGCCGCGTGCGCTACCGCATCCGCCATGAAACGGCGTACCGCTATGGCGGCAACGTTGCGCATTCCCACCAGCTTTTGCACCTGACGCCCCGCGACTCACCGCAGCAGACCTGCCTGTCGCGCAACCTCACCCTCGATCCGGAGCCTTCCCTGCGGCGGGACGATCGCGATGCCTTCGGCAATCACGTCACACGCCTGGAATACGATCTGCCCCACGATCACCTGGACGTGCTCGCCGAGGTGGAGGTCGACGTACATCCGGCCGCCGCGGTCGACGCCGCGTCGAGCGATCCGTGGGAACGAGTGCGCGATACGCTACAGTACCAGGCGCGGCCTCTGCCCGAAATCCTGCTCGACGCCAGCCGCTATCGCATGGAATCGAGCTACTCCCGCGTGAAGCAGATCTTCAGCGACTACGCCGGCGACTGTTTCCCGGCGCAGCGTCCGGTGCTCGCCGCGGCGGAGGCCTTGATGCACAAGATCTACCGCGAATTCAAATACGCTCCCGGTTCGACCGACATTCGCACGTCGGCCGGCGAGGCCTTTGCGGCCCGCAGCGGGGTGTGCCAGGATTTCGCGCACATCATGCTGGCCTGCCTGCGCTCCCGCGGCCTCGCGGCGCGTTACGTCAGCGGGTATCTGCGCACGCTGCCGCCGCCGGGCGCGGATGCGGCCTATGTCGGCGCCGACGCTTCACATGCCTGGGTGGCGGTGTTCTGCCCGCCCTTCGGCTGGGTGGACCTCGATCCCACCAACGACGTGCGGGTGGACTGCGATCACATCACCATCGCCTGGGGCCGGGATTTCGGCGACGTGTCGCCGCTGCGCGGAGTGATCGTCGGCGGCGGCGAGCATCGCCTGGCGGTTCGCGTTTCGGTCAAGGCGGAGTAAGATCACCTTCCAGAAATGTAAGGAGAGTTGCCTTGGCCAAGCCGAATTACCGTCACGCCAAAAAACAGAAAGAAACCGCGCGCAAGGCCCGTCAGGATGCGAAACAGCAGCGCAAGTCGACCGTGCCGGACGTTCCGGCGGAGCCTGTCCCCGTCAAGACCGAGTCTTGAGCGAGGTACCCGCGACGGCGCGTCGCCGGTTTCAAGCTCCCTCCAGGGCGTCGTCGACCATTCCCTGAGCCTCGTGCAGCAGGCGTTGCAGATGCGCCTCGTCGCGGAAACTTTCCGCGTAGATCTTGTAGATGTCCTCGGTGCCGGAGGGCCGTGCGGCGAACCAGCCGTTCTTCGATACCACCTTGACTCCGCCGATGGCGGCGCCGTTGCCCGGCGCCTGCGTCAGCACCTGCTCGATGGGATCACCCGCCAGTTCCTGGGTGCGGACCTGCGACTTGTCCAGGCGGCTGAGCTTCTTCTTCTGGGCGGGCGTCGCCGGGGCATCCACGCGGCTCGAAAACGGCTCGCCCAGATCCTGGGTCAGGCGTAGATACTCCTCGCCCGGATCGCGCCCGGTCCGGGCCGTGATCTCCGCCGACAACAGCGCGGCGGTGATGCCGTCCTTGTCCGTGCTCCAGGCGGTGCCGTCGAAGCGGTTGAAGGAGGCTCCCGCGCTCTCCTCGCCGCCGAATCCCAGGCTGCCGTCGAGCAGTCCGGCCACGTACCATTTGAAGCCCACCGGCACCTCGTAGAGCCGTCGTCCCAGGCGCCGGGCGACACGGTCGATCATCGCGGTGCTGACCACCGTCTTGCCGACGCCGGCAGCTGCCTTCCACCCGGTACGATTGCGAAACAGATAATCCACCGCCACCGACAAATAGTGATTGGGCGGCATCAGCCCGGTGGTGGCGGTGACGATGCCATGCCGGTCGTGATCCGTGTCGCAGCCGAAGGCGATGTCGTAGCGGTCCTTCAGGCCGATGAGGCGCTGCATGGCGTAGGCGGAGGACGGGTCCATGCGGATCTTGCCGTCCCAATCCAGCGTCATGAAGCGGAAGGTGGGATCGACGTCCTCGTTCACCACCCCCAGGTCGAGTCCATAGTGCTCGGCGATGCGAGCCCAATAGTGCACGCCGGCGCCGCCCAGGGGATCGACCCCCATGCGCACCCCGGCGCCGCGGATCACCTCCATGTCGATGACGCCCCCCAGGTCGTTCACGTAGGTGCCGACGTAATCGTACTCGTGCGTGGTGGGCGCACGGCGCGCCTGCGCATAGTCCATGCGGGCGACACCGCTCAGGCCCGCGGCGATCAACTCGTTGGCGCGCCCCTCCATCCAGGCGGTGACCTGGGTGTCGGCGGGGCCGCCGTTGGTGGGGTTGTACTTGAAGCCGCCGCTGTCCGGCGGGTTGTGCGAAGGAGTGATCACGATGCCGTCGGCGAGGCCGGCGGTGCGCCCGCGGTTGTAGTTGAGGATGGCGTGCGAAATCGCCGGCGTGGGTGTGTATTCGTCGGCGGCCGAGACGAACACCTGGACGCCGTTGGCCGCGAGCACTTCCAGCGCGGATGCGAAGGCCGGCGCGGACAGCGCGTGGGTGTCGAAGCCGATGAACAACGGCCCCTCGATTCCCTGCTGTTGGCGATAGGTGCAGATGGCCTGGCTGATCGCGAGCACGTGCGCTTCGTTGAAGCTCGCCTCGAGCGAGGAGCCGCGATGTCCGGACGTCCCGAACGCCACGCGTTGCGCGCCGACCGTGGGATCCGGCCGCAGGGTGTAGTACGCCGTGACCAAACGCGGCACGTCGACCAGCCCGCCGGGCGGGGCGGGGTGTCCTGCGAGGGGGCTGACGCGGGCAGTCATGTGGTGAGTGCCGAACTCTTGTCGACGATGCGCTTCAAGAGCCCGGTCCACGATTTCACGAACGATTTAGCTCCCTCCACCTGCAGCGTGGCGGCGAGCGCCTCGACGTCCACGCCTGCCTTGGCGAAGTCCGCGAGCACTTTTTCCGCGTCGCCGCCGTCCCTGCCGAGCGGGCCGCCGACTTTGCCCTGCTCGGCGAAGGCCAGCAACGTCTTTTCCGGCATGGTATCGATGGTCTGCGGAGCCGCCAGCGCTTCGACATACAGGCCCGCAGGCGCCTTGGGGTCCTTGGTACCCGTGCTCGCCCAGAGCAGTCGCTGCTTCTGCGCGCCGGCCGCCTCGAGAGCCTGCCACCGCTTGCCGTCCAACAGGTCGCAGTGAGCCTTGTAGGTCCGCATCGCGATCGCGATGCCGAGACGGTTCTGCAGTTCGGCCGGCACCTTGTCGATGACGGCTTTGTCCCAGCGACTCACGAACAACGACGCCACCGAACTGATGTTGGGCTGCAGGCCCGCTGCGACGCGCCGTTCGAGCCCGCGCATGTACGCCTCGGCGACGGCGAGGTAGTGCTCGCGCGAGAACAACAGCGTGACGTTGACCGGGATGCCGGCGAAAATGGATTCTTCGATGGCGGCGACGCCGGCCGGGGTGCCGGGTATCTTGACGTACAGATTGGGCCGATCGGCCGCCTTGTGAATATTGTTGGCCGCTTCGAGGGTGCCCGCGGTGTCGTTGGCGAGCAGCGGGGAGACCTCCATGGACACCCAGCCGTCGGTGCCGTGGGTGCGCAGGAAGATGGGCTTGAACAGGTCGGCGGCGCGGCGCAGATCCTCGAGGGCGAGTTCGACGAACAGTCCTTCGCCGGACAGTCCGGACTCGGCCTTTTCGTGGATGCCCTTGTCGTAGGCCGAGCCGCCGCCGATGGCCTCGTCGAAAATCGTCGGGTTGGACGTCAGGCCGGTGACCGACAATTCGTCTATGTAGCGGCGCAGCGTGCCGTTGTCGAGGATGTCGCGGGTGATGTTGTCAAGCCAGAGGCTCTGGCCGAGGTCGTGCAACGCCTGGGTGCTCTTCATGGTGATACCTGCAGTTCGGAAAAGGTGAGGGTGGCGAGATCGCCGATTTTTTCGATGGTCCGGTCGGGCGGCGGGACCAGGGCGCCGGGGGGTGCGTCGTGGGCATAGTGTCCCTGCCGCACGAATACGGTGGTCAGTCGCACGCCCAGTATCTTTTTCATGGCGGCCAGCAGGTTGGGCTTGTCGTCCACCATCACGTAATGGGCCGCCGGAAAGCGCGCGCGGACGTGGTCCAGGACCTGCTCCTTGTGGATGTAGATCAGGACGCGGCCGGCGACGGCCTCCCAGATGCCGGCCTTTTGAATCTTGCGCGGCTGGAACACCACGTCGCCGTCCGACAGGATCACCGGGCAGCCGATCGAGGCAACATGAGCGATGACGGCGAGGGCGCCGGGGAACAGCCGTTCGGCGAACGGATACTCCAGCAGGAACTCCCCCATGCGCAGCAGCCGGGGGTCGTCGTCGAGTCCGGCGCGGAAGGTCTGCAACGCGCCCAGATAGTCGGCGAAGCCGCTGTGTTCGCGGCGCTCGGCGAACATCTTCCAATAGCGGTCGCGGGCGGCCGCGCCGAAGTCGCTCTCCAGACGGTCGCCGAGATCCTTGGCGAAGCGGTCGTTGTCGAGCAAGGTGTTGTCGACGTCCAGCAGAAAGACGATGTCGTTCATGGGCGTGTCCTCAACACGGCACGCTCCGTTCGATGCCGGGATCGTGCCAGCGGCCGTCCTCGACGATGCCGGCCGCGGTGGGCGGACCCCAGGTGCCCGGTTCGTATTCCAAGACGGGCCGGGGATCGCGCAGCACCGGGTCGACCACGGACCAGGCCGCCTCGACGCTGTCGTCCTGCGTGAAGAGCTGGGTGTCGCCACGGATGGCATCGCCCAGCAGACGCTCGTAGGGAGATTTTTCGCGCTGCGAATGATGACGCGCCGTCAGCTCCACGGGTTCGCCGCGCATGTCCTCGCCGTTTCGCTTGACCAGCGCCCCGGTGCAGATCACCACTTCCGGGCTCAGACGAAAGCGGAAATAATTGCTGGGCATGACTTCCGTCGCGTCGAACAGCGCGAGCGGAGGCTGTTTCAGGTTCACGATGACCTCGGTCGCCGAGAGCGGCAGGCACTTGCCGGCGCGGATGTAGAACGGGACGCCGGCCCAACGCCAGGTGTCGATGTGCAGGCGCAGCGCGGCGAACGTCTCCACCTGCGAATCGGGCGACACCCCCTTCTCGGCGCGATAGCCGCGGAACTGGCCGCGCACCACGTCCTTCGGGTCGAGCGGCCGCATGGCACGAAACAGCCGCAGCTTCTCGGTTTGCATGGCGGCGGCTTGGTGACCCACCGGGCAGTCCATGGCGAGCAGTGCGATCACCTGCAGCAGATGATTCTGCACGACGTCGCGGATGCAGCCCACCTCCTCGTAGAAACCGCCCCGGCCCTGCACGCCGAACTCCTCCGCCATGGTGATCTGCACGTCCTTGACGTAGTGACGGTTCCACAACGGCTCGAGAAAGGTATTGGCAAAACGGAAGTACAACAGGTTCTGGACGGCTTCCTTGCCGAGGTAGTGGTCGATGCGGAAGATGGAGGCTTCCGGGAAGACCTCGTGCAAGGTGGCGTCGAGTGCCCTGGCGCTGTCCAGATCGCGGCCGAACGGCTTTTCGACGATCACCCGCGCGCCGTCGCCGGCGCAGCCGGACTTCGCGAGCCCGTGCACCACGCTTGCGAACATGCTCGGCGGGATGGCGAGGTAGTGAATGGGCCGGTCGGCGAGGCCCAGTGCGTCCTTCAGCCTGCCGTAGGTCGCGGGATCCGAATAGTCACCATCGACGTAGCGCAGCAGGCCGAGAAACGCATCCAAGGAGGCCGGATCGAAATCGGCGCCGTGTTGCACGCTCTCGCGGGCCCGCTCCTGCAGCTTCTCCAGGGTCCACCCGGCGCGCGCCATGCCGATGATGGGGACGTTGAGCCCGCCACGCCGCACCATCGAGTACAGCGCAGGGAAGATCTTCTTTCGCGCGAGATCGCCGGTCGCACCGAAGAACACGAAGGCATCCGATTCGAGACCCGCCATGGTCAGCCTTCCTCTGCCGCGTGGCGCCGCCGCTCGCCGCGCAATTGATCGAGTTGTTCCATCAATTCCAGGGCCAGCGCGACGCCGGGCAGATTGATCTCCAGATCCCGCTGCAGGCGCAGAGCGACGCGTGCCCGCCGCAGCGCCGCGCCGCTGAAACGCCAGTGCGTGGTTTCCAGCGTCACGACGCTGAGCACGCCTTCCTCCACCAGCTCGACGATGTAGCGCCGGTCGACCGCGCACAGACGGCTCAATTCGTCGACGTCGAGAAGGGCGCACTCGTCGAAGATGTCGCCGGACAGGGGCTGTTTCGCGGGCGTCATCACGTCACTCCCAATGCTGCACGAGGATCGAAGGGCAGTGCCTCGGCGAAGGCGCGGTAGGCCGCCCGGGCCCGCTCGTCCGCGGCGCCGGGCAGAACGATGTCCAAAACCACGTAGAAATCCCCCGGTGTCGCGGACGGGATCCCACGGCCCTTCAAGCGCAGTTTGCGGCCCCCGCGGGCGCCGGCAGGGATCTTCAAGTCCACCGTCCCGCCCGGCGTCGGCGTCTTCACGATGGCGCCGAGGGCGGCCTCCCAGGGGGCTACGGGCAGGGTGAGGATCAGATCGCGGCCCTCCACGCGGTAGAGCGGATGCGGCTGAAATTCCACCTCGATGTACAGATCGCCCACCTTGCCGCCGTCGGCGCCCGCACCCTGTCCCGCGAGCCGGATGGTCTGGCCCGACAGTATGCCCTTCGGCACCTGGACGTTGAGTACTCGCTCCTGGGAAATCAGACGTCCCTGGGAGTCGATGCCGGGCACCCTCAAGGTGAAGGTGCGCGAACCGCCCGTCAAGGTCGAGTCGAGGTCGAGCATCACTCTGGCATGGTGGTCGGGATTCTGGCGCGGTCCGGCGCCCGCGCCGAAGCGTGCGCCGCCCCGTCCGGCGCCGCCGAACAGCGTCTCGAAGAAATCGCTGTGATCGGCACCGCCGGCGTCAGCTGCGCCGCCGCCGAATTCGAAGCCGGAGCCGAAGTCGGGCGGCGGGCGGAAGTTCTCGCCCGGTCGCGGGCCGGCGCCGAGCTGATCGTACGCGGCCCGGCGGCCGGCATCCTTGAGTACCTCGTAGGCTTCGCCGACCTCCTTGAAGCGGGCCTCCGCGTCCTTCTCCTTGCTGACGTCGGGGTGAAATTTTCGTGCAAGTTTGCGATACGCCTGCTTTATCTGCGCTTCGGTGGCGTCGCGCGCCACGCCCATCACTTTGTAGTAGTCCTTGAACTCCACCCGGCACCTGCAACGCGAACGACCTCTCGAACACGAGGATACTATGTGCATGTTTGGCGGGGCTGACTATCCCGCGTAGGCATCGTCCTACCGCCGGGCTGCTAGAGCTGGTAGGCGACCGTCAGCAGCAGACCTTCCGCCACGTCGCGCCAAAGCCCGGGCGGGCGGTTGTCGAAGGCGCGCGCCTGGCCCAGCAGTGCCCGCATCCAGGACGCGAGCCACTCGATCTCGGCCGCGCCGTAGAACACCACGTTCGCTTCGTAGTTCAGCAGCAGGCTGCGGGAATCGAGGTTGCACGAGCCGCACAGCGCGATGGTGTCGTCGAAGACCACCGCCTTGGCGTGGTTCATGAACGGCAGCAGGTGCACGGCCACGCCGGCGTGGCTCAGGCTGCGCAGCGAGCGGTTGCGTACGAAATCGGCGAGCAGGTGGTTGGACTTCGCCGGCAGGATGAGATCGATCTGCACGCCGCGGCGCGCCGCCAGACGCATCGCGGCTTCGAGGCTCGCGTCCGGCACGAAGTAGGGCGTGACGGCGAGCATGCGCGTGGTTGCCTGGAAGCATGCATCGATCAGCAGCGCATGCACGGTATCCTCGGTCTGATCGGGCCCGCTCGGCAG